>JAJZAN010000042.1 GCA_021799435.1 Bacillota bacterium
AGGCCAGGAAGTGGGGGCTGTCTTGCGGTGTGCGGGCACTCCTGAACAACAGCGACAACAATTAGCCCAGGGCTATGCCGTTAAACGGGTTGCCACCGGATCCCAACCTGACAAAGGCTTCTGGCAATCGCATGCGTCTCCCCAGGCCCAAACACTCGTCTTGGTGGAATCACCCATTGACGCCATGGCGCTCTATGCGGTCATGGTGACAGCCCATAAAGATCCACAGACTTTTGTAATTCGGGCCAGTACGGGCAGTGCCCTCAATGCGCAGCATTGGCAAGGCCATTGGTCCCATCTGATCGCGGCCTTTGACCAGGATGCCGCTGGGGAGGCCTTTGCCCACAAGGTGCGTCAGGAAGCTCCCGTGGCTGTGCACCGCCTGACCCCGCCTCAAGGAAGAAAAGATTGGGCCGAGGCTTGGGCCAGGGTACAAGACCGTTCCCGGAATCGAGAAGCGGAATCTCCCGCTCACCCGAGAACCCGGACCCGTTCGCGTCCAGTCGCCGCTAGCCATGAATATGAACCGGGGGACTAACAAAAAGGAGAGATGACGGATGATTTCCACGACAGTGGATCACATATTAGAACACACACTGGCTCCGTATATTGGTAGTACGATTTCCGTGCATTTGCGACAGCCGGATCCCAAACGCCACGTTATGAACCCTGTGGATGGTGTTTTAGAGGCCTGTACACCCACCGGATTTGTCGTGGCCGGACCGCATTATCCCCAGTGGTTTGCCTATCGGGATCTCGCGAGGGATCAGGTACAGATTACCGGTCCGTGCCGTGCTGCTGTGGCTCGAGCCTTACAAGAGCGCGCAACCATCATTACCGGCTTGCTGCGGCGTTCACGTCTCCAGACTGACACGTTCTAACACCCCACATTGTTTAATTCAGGCCACGTGTTTCTCACGTGGCCTTTTTGTTTTGCTCATGGGATCCCATGGCCTCTTGCCAGATCCGACGACATCGGACAAACTGGATCATGACCGGAGATCAACGATGAGGGGGGATGAGGGATCACTATCAAGGAAGCGGCTCAAAAACTAGGCAAGAGTGAAATCACTGTGCGACGGATGGTGCGCCAAGGAAAAATCCCGGCACATCTAGAAAAATTAGACGACTGGGGACCCACGTGGATTATTAACGATGCCGATATCGCACGCTGGCTACACCCCGATCAGCCCCTGGTCGAGGTCTTGCCATCCGATTCAGAAAGCCCTGTGCACATGCTCAGGGATGTTAGAGAAGGGGTGCAATCCCTCAGCATCACCATAAGGGAGGGGTTCGCGGCCACCCGAGAACGGGACGAGCACTTGCAACAGGTGTTGGATACGCAATTAGAGCGAATCGCGCAGTTAGAAGCCACGGTGCAAGCTCTTCAGGCTGCGCCCCGGAAGCGGTGGTGGTGGCCGTTCAAATGATTCACTGGCTCTTGTTCCCTGAAGCTCTAGGGGAAAAGACTTACCCGGCCTATAGACAGCCAGAAGGAGAGGTCACACTGAGCTCAGGTGACTATTTCCGTATCGGATTGGAGATCCAAGTTGATGGGGGCAATACTGAGGCCTCCGACTACGGCCCCATCGGGACGCATCAAGCATCTCTATATCTAGTATGTCGCAGGGCCTTGTGCCCCCTATATCTTGTTTTTTCACTCGCGCAGATATTGATAGACCGTTTCCCGACTAATGCCATACTCGCGGGCTAATCTGGCTTTCTTGGCCCCGGCTTGGGCTTTTTGCCGCAGTTCCGCGACTTGGTCCGGCTGCAAGGCGGGTTTGCGGCCTTTGTATACCCCGCGCTTTTTGGCTAAGGCAATGCCTTCCTGCTGCCGTTCCCGCATCAGAGCCCGTTCAAATTCCGCAAAAGCTCCCATGACGGACAAGAGCAGATTGGCCATGGGGGAATCCTCCCCCGTAAACGTCAACTGTTCCCGCACGAATTCGATCTGGATTCCTTTTCCGGTCAGGGTTTTCACCAGGCGGCGCAAATCGTCGAGATTGCGGGCCAGCCGATCCATACTGTGCACCACCACGGTATCCCCGTCTCGGACGAAATCCAGGAGCGCGGCTAATTGCGGACGGTGCACATCCTTGCCGGAGGCCTGATCGGTAAAGACCCGGTCCAGGGACACCTGTTCCAATTGCCGTTCGGGGTTCTGATCAAAACTGCTCACGCGAATATAGCCCAGGCGTTGTCCAGGCATTTTTCCACCTCCCCGTGTCAGGAATAAGCCTATGACCTTCCCCGGCACATGTCAATAAATCGCCATAGCGACTCTAATCTGACGGAAAAATGCTGAGTCGGTTGACACATGGTTAGGGTGTACCCCAAATGGACATCGTGGAAGGATATATACAATGCATGAGGGAGAACAATTATTGTCTCTGAGCACGGTTGATCCTGCTGATAACATCTATAAGCTGTGCTGCCCCCAACCTCTGATTAATATCATTGATATATTGTACTAGTTGGGGAGGTACCAATGACGATACGTGGGAAGGAAACTGTGGAGTGTGATGCCATTCGAGCAGATGTTTTTTCCGATCTGGCCCTGTGTCCTTTCCATAGGTTAAAATCATGCCCTGTGGATGCCAGAACCACTGGTAATCGTCCACGTTAATAATTCCACCCTGGTTATAATCATTGAGGTCCAGTCGAAAGAGTTCCATGCCCAGAATATGAACTGATGTCATAATTTTCTCGCAGGGGTCCCAGTTAATTGTTCCAGAGCACACTGCTAAAATTGGGTAAGTGGGCAACCCGTCAAGCAATGTGCTATATTAATCATACTTAAGTTTTCCATAATTTCTCTCACTCAAAGGATTTTTCACCCTCTCTACCGAATTGCAGGGCAGGGAGGGAACTGATGTGGTCAAGATCATCACGACTCATGGATTTTCTCTATACAGTTTGCGGAAGCTCGAAAAGCAGACGGAGCCTGGACGCATGCGCATTCGTCTCATGGCCGTTCGGTTGATCTGGGAAGGATATCCCGCCACGGCGGTGTCCGATATTCTGGGGATCACGGGAGAAACGGTGAGGAGTTATGTGGCCAGTGGGAATCGACCACGGAGACTGTTCAACAATTGCTGCAAGAGGTCCTGAACCGCTACGTCGGTCAGCGGATCTACCGGATTCTTGACCATGCTAAGATCCATCACGCCCAGGCGTTGGCCCCCTTTTTAGCGGATCATGCCGCACTCCATTTGGTGTTTTTGCCCCCTTATTCCCCCAATCTTAATAACGTCGAACGGCTGGGGAAGTGGCTTCGGAAAACGCGGTCATTCTCCACACGTATTTCCCTAACCTCGGTGCGATTAAAGAAGCCGTCGAACGCTTTCTCCGATTTCTGGAGGAGGCCAAAACTGAAATTCAGTCACGACTCTGCCGTCTTCCAGGCGATCCAAAGAAAACTTAAGTACGATTAATATAGCATTATCCAAAGGCATCACTGATCGTTGCCAATTCTGGCTCTTCCCTTTAATTTCCATTACTACCGTAGCCCGAGGGTCACTTAAAGAAAAGCAATTCATTATTTATTCTTCTTGCCTCACTTCCCTAAGATAAAGAAACAGCTCCGGCCGCTTTTATTACAGAATGTCCGGGGGCTAACGCTGCGTAATATATTCAGGACTTAACATTTACTTTCATCAAAATAAGGGTAGATTATCGAGATTGTCCCGGCGGCTGTCATCTGGCCAGGAATGCAGATATAAAGATACTCGGGCCTTCCTCTCATACATGCCATCGTTTTTTTGAGTTGTATAAAATCGATTTCCTTGGACTATTGCCTTAGCCACTTCATATACTGTCGTTTGGACAGGATCTCCTAAATCTGAAGAGTTCGGGTCGTTCAAACACACTTTCAAGTGAGTAATACGCGACTGTTCATTTAAGCGCACCGCGGTAACCCAATATTCAGCCAATCCGTATGCCTCCCATCTTTATGAGTGATTATGATGCAAACCCTCCGATACCTGATACAATGAGATGCTCGGCTACTGTACGACATCCATGTTTGCAACGCGGATCCGATAGCAGATACCCGCCGCCTAATATAAGTAACAGGGGAAATAACGCTTTTCCTGAGATTTTTTCCATGTGATCACCACCTTATCAAGTGTCATGAGACTTTCGTTCTGTGCGCCTGGTAACAGCAGATTGCCGAGACTTTCCCGCATCTGCTCGCTTTTTGCGCCATGCGCCATCTTGCCGGCGAGCCCGCGGCACAATATCACCCGCTTTCGTTCTTACATGTGGAATTTTTCCAGCGCGTCGGTCAGCCATAACCTGATCACCTCCAAAAGTCATTAAAAATACACACTAAAGTATAGCGGACAACATTTTATATGTCAATAGATCAGACATAAAAATTTTATAATGTTTATAGTGATGACATTAAAATTATTTCACCCGTGTTTATGCTGTTGACATTTCCGTGTTTTATAGGCCAATAATACATACAGGGGACAATATATCATGGAGTGGATTTACCTTAAAGTCGGCCAAAAAATCCGAGAAATCCGCACGGTAAAACGGATATCTCAGGAAGAACTCAGCCGTAGCATTGGGATGGCCCGGACCTCAATTGTCAACATTGAGCATGGCCGCCAAAAAATCATGCTCCACACGCTGTATGCCATAGCAGACGCATTAGGCATTGCTGTCGCGCAGTTGTTGCCATCCGCTTATAAAACGGACGAGCAGATTTTATCTGATCCGCTCGCGACAGCGGATAAATCAGTTATGTCCTTTTTTAAAGAAATACAAAAAGAAGCCAACCACAACGAAGAAGGTGAATAATCATGGGCCGTCCGCCCCAAGACGTCAAACGGTTAGCTCGGAAGCTACTTGATCGGTTTCAGATCACCCAGCCGCCTGTGCTGGTGGCTGACATTGCCCGATATCTCAACATTCAAGTCGTTTACACGCATTTTTCGGACAACCCGCGCCTTTCCGGCATGCTAATGCGGCAACCAGACAGGATCGTGATGGGCATTAATTCAGCACAGGGCAACAACCGGCAACGATTCACCATAGCGCACGAACTAGGCCACTTCTTTCTGGATCCAGCTAAACCCGTTTGGATCGATAATGGAGTGGGATCTGCCCAAGTCAGCTACCGCCTGGATTCTGGTTCTCCCAGCATGTATGAACTGGAAGAAGTTCGGGCCAACAAATTTGCGGCCGCCTTGTTGATGCCGGAAGCTTGGCTCCGACGGGATTTTGAATACGAGCATGAAAAGGACGATGTCTGGGCTGATGAGGATGCGCTGGCCAAAAGCCTAGCCGACCGATATCGTGTCAGTCTCCAGGCCATGGTGATTCGGTTGCTGGAACTGGGCTTAATTGGACCGCAAGCCTCTCCTTAAGTTTAGGACAAATTCTTATCAAGCCAGGGGGGATAAGCTGTGCTTTATAAATATCGTTTAGGCGAGCTTTTTTGCGGCCCTGGGGGATTGGGGCTAGGCGCTAAAATGGCGCAGTTGAGGACAGGCACGGACGAATATGGAATTGAGCACGTTTGGGCTAATGACTATGATCCGTCCGCTTGTGCCACTTACCGGCGCAATATTATGCCAGATAAGCCGGAACAGGTTATATCCTGTCCAGTGCAACACTTGGACTTCTCGCAGCTGCTCGCCGCCAACGCCATTACGTTTGGATTTCCCTGCAATGATTACAGCATTGTCGGGGAACACCGCGGTCTGGAAGGCGAATACGGACCGCTCTATACATATGGCATCAAAGCAATTCAAACCTTTCAGCCTGAATGGTTTCTGGCAGAAAATGTATCAGGAATTCAGAGCGCCAATGAAGGCTGTGCTTTCACACGAATCCTGGATGACCTGGCACAGGTGCACCCAGGCTATCTTCTGACAGCCCATGAATACCGGTTTGAGGACTATGGCATCCCGCAAAAGCGCCACCGAATTATCATCGTCGGCATTCGCTCTGATTTGGGCCGCATCTTTCGGGTTCCCGAGCCAACTACGCTATCCCGCCCGGTTACCGTAGCCGAGGCGCTTGACGGGGTAGAAAGCATTCCTTATAACAATGAGCATACCCGTCATGCACCTCAAGTTGTAGAAATGCTGGGGTATATCGGCCCAGGCGAAAATGCATGGAGCGAGAAAATTCCGGAACGGCTCCGATTGCATGTCAAAGGCGCACGGCTCAGCCAGATTTATCGCCGTCTCAAGCCAGATGAGCCAGCCTACACCATCACCGGCAGCGGAGGCGGAGGCACGCATATGTACCATTGGCAGGAGCTCCGGGCCCTCACCAACCGGGAACGAGCCCGCCTTCAGACATTTCCGGATGATTTTATTTTCGTGGGAAGAAAAGAACAGGTGCGCAAACAGATCGGCATGGCCGTACCGCCACATGCCGCGCAGGTGATTCTTGAGGCCGTCTTAAAAACAATGGCAGGAATCGATTACCCATGGGTCCCGGCCAATATTGCCACGGATTCTCCCCAGCGGATCTGGATTCCTAGTCCGGTTCCGCTGTCGTCTTAAATCATGCCGCAGGAATCGCCGAACACAGCACGATCCCGGAATATGGCCGCCATCCGGAGCCAGAACACCCTGCCGGAAAAACGCTTGCGCCAGACGCTTTGGCACGCAGGCCTGCGCGGATACCGTCTGCAAGCCCGCCTGCCTGGCCGGCCGGACATCGTTTTCTCCAGGAAGCATGTTGCGATTTTTGTTGACGGCTGTTTCTGGCATCGCTGTCCCACATGCTACCGGGAGCCTAAAACCCATGTGTCATACTGGACTGCGAAAATTCAGCGCAATGTGGATCGAGATCAGCGCGTGACCATTCAGCTTACCGAAAATGGGTGGGCCGTCATTCGGATCTGGGAGCATCATTTGCGCACAGCAGAGGGACTCGAAGAATGCCTCCGCCTCATTCAAACCTGTCTCATCAGCCGGCAGTGACGGTCCGAAGCAATTCACTGACTGTTCGATAGCCCTGATTTTGCACGGCTTGCACGAACTGTCGGATTCGTTCGGCTGGCAACAAATCATTTTCAATACAATAATCAAGAAAACCCAACAAGGCCTGAGCAGTAATCATAATCCCCGGAATCTCCCGGTGCGGAATGGCCCGGCGGGCTATCCCACTGATTTTGCTGAGATTGCCGGCTCCTCCCCAGCCATGGGCTGTCACGTATCCGAAAAACTGTAGCGTCCGCCCTTCATAGCCGTCATAGTTCGGAATGTATTCGGCTCCCATATGGGAGGCTAGACTAGCGGACAGCGCAAATTTGTCCCGGTAGTTCTTAGCATCAATAATGCCACAAGCAACTTGTCCGTATTTCAGCAGAATCTCGATTTCCGTGTTGGTTTGCATCTGTTGCGGGCGAGGGTTCATTACCACGTCAAACCCGAGTTCTTTAAACACATGCCCGGTTTTTTCCTCAAATGCCCGGTTATCCTCTTCTGCCAGATACTTCTCCACAAAATCCAGATTGAGCGCAGCATATTGCTCACGGTTTCGGGCAATATCCTGAGCGACACGCTGCGCCTCATACGGTGGCATTTCCTGGCCCAGCGCAGCCACAATGTCTTGTTCCGGCACATGAGAAAGCGAGGGAAACCGTGCTGCTAGAATCCGGTCAGCCTTTGCAGTCATCTTATGGCGATTGCTCGCCGGCTTGCTCGTGTGATAACTGCTGGCTTTGTAACTGTCAATGTCCAGCCCATTGTTTTCAGCCATGCGCTCCAGAGAGATGAGATACCGGCTGTTGAACGGGTAACGCTCGTCAAAATACCGGATCGTCGCGTCGGTCTCCATGCTCTGGCTTGGCGGTACGCGGATCACACTCTTGCGCGCGTATTCCACCAGACCTGTATACGCACTGATAAGCATAAGCGTATGGGCCACATCCCCATGCGCCATTGCAAAGTCTCGGGCGGCTTTGTCCGAACGACTTCGGTGCTCATATTGCATAGCAATAGCCTGCTTTTGATTATCCTGTTGCTTAGGTTCAGACTGCCGAAACCGCAGGATGCGTTCAGTAAATTCGCCAAGCTGGTTGTCGGTTTTTGCCGTCAGGGCAAAAAAAGTGATTTCCTCTTTGGTCACGTAATAAGCCAGCTCTTTTTGATTGGCTAGCCGAATCAGAAAACGCACAGGCCGGATATGAAAGTCGCTGTCAAATTTCGGCTGAAAGCCCGACTCCAGGAAATAGGCATTGGGAATCTGCAATGTCAGGATCTGCTTGCGTATATTCTCAAAGACCTTCTCGCCCTCCAGGATTTTCTTCCCGACTTTGGTCAGCAACAGATAGCCGTCAGCATCCGGATAAACATAGGAGAAGGTTTTGAGCAAAGCCACCCATGTTCGGCCACCGGATCCATCGTGGCTTACGTGATCCCGCTTAATGTGTGCTTCTGCCAGCATCTCCTCATATTTCTTATGAAGCACCCGGTTGCCTTTCCATCGCAACGAAAAATTGTTCGTTGTGCGCTGAAGCGCAATTAGTGCCTCCTGATGGAAGCTGGGATCCCGCTCCGGCCGGGTGATAAACCAGACTTTTCGCATGTCATTCATACATTAATACCTCCATGTTGTCGCAGGATTTGGAATGCCTGCCACTCTTCTTTGGTAATCTGGTTTTTCCGGTGCAAAATCGCCACATAGGCTTCAAGTCCAATAAGAAATTCTTCTTTAAGCGGGATGCTCTCATCCGTTTCCGCAGATAGTCGGATTAGCATTTCAACTTCTGGATCTAAAACATCTGCATATGAAATATTCTTACTGGGCTTAAGATGTTTTAGTGCGGTGAAATATCGCAAAAACGTGCACAGTCGCATATCTTCCACCTCCGTGCACGTTTTGCTGAAGGCCTTGCCATGTTTGCCGGCCTCGATGCTGAGCTCTGTTGATGAAATCTGTTCGCCCATGAGAGCCAGAAAATTGTCACAGATTTTTTGTACAGCCATTTTTCGCAACAAAGACATTAAAGCCTGAAAATATTCAGCCACCGAAGTGATATTTCTCCTTTATGGGAGATTTTTTCTACTATGAGAGATTTTCTATTAAAAATATTAGACTGAAAAGAAAATAGTTTTTCACCTTATAAGGAGACTTTATAAGACTACTTGCGATTCGGTGCAAGTTGAGTCCACCATATTACCGTAGCGCGCGAAAATAGGAATTAGTGTGGTTAAAAACTCCAAGATGATCCGGTGTCCAAGATAATCTAAGTTCTGTCCTCTAACATGCCCGCCTGATTCCTCCGAAAAACCGCTACTGCTTCTGAATTTCGTTCAAGATCACAAACCCTATCGTGAATATCGGGCTGTACAACAGGAACCACAAACCCAAGCGTTTCGTGGGCTTTACGTCAATATGGATATACCATTCAGCTTATTTCCTATTTTGGAGCGTACATCGGCTGAACTCCAAATGGCGGGATCGCTGACCTCAAACGTACAACCGAAGCTGACCATGAAATTCTCTCCCAATGTCACTTCGACCTACAGAGCCGCGCTTGGTTCGGCGGCATGACGAAGAAGTTTGCCTCTGGGGCATCGTCTTCGTTTGGATAGACTCAGTCTCACAAACGACTAGTTGTAGGATAACGCGGGGCATAACATGCCAATTCTGTAGAAAAGCAAGTTGGTAGAATAGCGATGGGGCTACGCCTCACAATGCGATCTCCTAAGAAAGGAGGTGAGGGTGGATGCACAGTACGCTTACAGTCACCATCTCCATACCAGGGTTAGTGGTGCTGTATTCTTGGTGGCACACCACACGGCGAAAACGCCGGTAGGCCCTCACCCGTCCCCCTGTTTGCATGGGGGACTTTTCTATCTTGAGTGTACTCTATTGGGGATTTTTTGCCACGGCGTCTTCATCGTAGCGATTGACTTTCAATTTTTCGCTTCTCCCCTTAAGCACTTATTGAGCAATGTAAGCTAACACAATATTTGCCCGATACGATTGTGAAATAGGGGTATCAGTAGTAATGGAACAGAAAACCGGAATAATGATGCCAATTCATGCCAATCAGAATTGGGCGATGGTAGTGACAGAACGACATGACCGCATATTATTCATCATTGGCCTTCAACAGCGGACGCAATGCTCCATGTTCAATTGCTTCAGGTAAGTTAAACGAATATCTTCCTACAATGTTGATATGATGAGATCCCAGGGGCGACAACCTGTCTTTATCCGCTTCTTCAACGGCGATGCCCTCGTGGCATAGGGCATCGAGAGCGACTGCCATATACCGGCAAAATCTTATATACGTTTTGACAGAGATTATTTTCTTTCTTAATCGCCTTTTTCGCGGGGTTGGGCAAAAACACCCATCCTCATTGTGTTATTGTGGCGCAATGACTTTGCGAGGAGAAAGCCCTGCGGACATGCTCTTATTGAGTAGCGCTTTTTCGGAGTTTAGTAAGTTCCTTAACGACTTATTGATTAAAGATGAGGAGTATCTTGTATCCGAATATACTCTCCTCTGGAAGGAGGATCGTTATCACGCCGACCAAGCCACGCTTCTTATCACCGTTATTGATGACGATCCTCATTCTTTGGTTATTACGACGTTGCCCATATCAATTTTACGAGAGGCGGCCGCACCCAGTGTTCGTCGTGTATACGATCATTTGAAGACATGGATTCTAGCGAGAGCTGATCATACTGTGGTGTCTTTTTGAATTCTCTTCACTGGGAAGGCATAAGCCTAGAGAGTGTTACCGAAGGGGCTATTGTGGTTCACAGTTTGCTCCATCCTGGGCCTATTCATCGGCACGATGGAATCCATATACTGGGATGGTGTGGTGATGGAACGACTTATCCTTGATGACAATGAGTGTTACAGCGGATGGTAAAATAATAGTGACTGTACAAATTTGACTTGTGCAGTTTTAAGCGAGGGGGCCTTCACTAAGGAGGGTCCCAAAAATGGGCAAAAAAGCTCCTCTGGAGCATTTAAACGTTACGCGGGACAAAGCGCTCAAGAGACTTAGAGCGCTTTCTGCTGATGAGTGGGAACTATTGTACGAACGTTATGTAAACGAACAAAGTCTGAGAGATTTGGCTGGCGAAGCACATGTGAGTGTAATGACGATAAAACGGCAGATTGACCGTATTCTAATTAAGTTGACGGAGTTGAAGGGGAGGCATTAGCCTCCCCGCCCCCTCGCTGAGAGGGGATTCCAGAAGAAAGGGGACATCAAAACGACGGAACATCTAATCATATGGCTGCAAGAACGCGAGATTGCCGAGCGTCACTTAGAGGCACCGGAACCATTATCGCCGCAAGTCGAGAAGCAAATTCTCGAATGGATTATTCCGGAACTCCGTGCTAATGCAGCACATTTTCGGCGACCTGACGGTTAAAAGCTGGGATCGAGAATAAACAGGGGAGGCACAATGCTGCCTCCCCTGTTTTTATATGCCCAATATGTGCCTATTTTGGCTAGCGGAAGTTGGGTGTTTTTGCACAGCCTCTCGAAAACAAAAGAGGATGAACACAAAAACCGTGCCCCCCATTTCCTTCTAAACACTCCTAAGCGGTGGCATAGTGACATCCTAAGACCGTGATTGCGAGATGGGTGATGACACAGTCTTTTGTGGGAAAACCGGGTCGTTTGTGCAACAATCTATTTTTTTCCCTGAAGCTGCTACAGGGGAAAAGGATGCCTCCCCATAAAAAGACCAGCCTGCCGGGTTTAGAACAGACTGGTAGAATAACGGTGAGGGTCCGCTCATTTGCGGCCTCCTAGGAAGGAGGTGAGAGCGGATGCATATCACACTGACAGTCACCATTTCCCTCCCAGGAACCCTGGTGCTGTACAGCTGGTGGTGCTCTAAGCGTCGGAAACGGCCTTAGCTCTCACCGGCCCCCTGTTTGCCGCGGGGGGCCTTTCTAGTCTGAGTGTATCCCATTTGGTTTATCCCTGCAACGGAACGTCCCCATCCCAAAACATCTGGTATACTACAGAGTCTCTGACACCCCAATATGTTGATAGCTGCCTGAGCTCACGATACCACATGCACCATAAAGTCAGCCTGTTCTAGCCCATGAGTATGGCAAGTCTATCCATCTTCGACAGTGTTTGATACAATACCCGTAATTTCACACAGTAAAAAGGAAGGCCCGCCCAGTAAGCAGAGCCTTCACCCATCGAACTTAAGCATACTACTTTTTTCCCCAATCATCAATCACGGGGGATATAGGGCGGGACTTCCTCCAACGGAGGAGGATTTTTCATGGCATACAAACCGTATGATGACGAGACAATCCGGCGTTTGATTGATGGGGATCCCCGCTTGGGTTTAATCGTGAAACAGCCTCGGCAACACCGAAAACGTTTTGCCGTCGCCTTGCAACGCGAGCAGGAATCGGTCCAAGAGGCTGGCATGCTCGGCTATCAGGCCCGCCTTTTGGTGCAATGCAGCTTGCCGTATCGCCAGCAATTGGTCCATGAATGGACCCGGCGCAATGGCGGGTTGAAGCTCAGTGTAATGACACCTCAAACGATTGGCCTCCCCTATGGAGCCTATCCCCGGTTGTTACTGACATGGATCGCCACCGAAGCCGTTCGAACCAAAAAACGCCACTTAGAATTACGAGAGAGCTTGACCCGTTTCATGGCCGATTTGGGCATCAATCGCCATGCAACCGGACCTCAAATCCGGCGTTTCCGTAATCAGGTGCAACGGCTCTTTGCCTCGACGATCACCACCTACAGCGATCCGACTGTGGAGCATCAACCTTTTATGGTGCAGACCATGACCCTCGCTGATGACATGGTATTGTGGTGGAATCCCATCCTGTCAGCTCCAGATGCCACTTCGTATTTAGTGCTCTCGGAAAAATTTTATGCCCTGCTGACTGAACGCCCGGTTCCCGTGGATTTGCGGGTGATTCAAGCCCTCAAAGGCTCGGCCTTGGCCTTGGATATTTATAGCTGGCTTGTCTATCGGTTGGGTTATTTGAAGCAATCGACCACGATTCCGTGGGAGGTACTGCAAGTGCAGTTTGGGGGGGAATATGCTATGACCAGACAAGGGCGTTATGAATTTAAACGCAAATTCCAGATACAACTCAAGGCAGTCCTCCAACTGTATTCCACCGCACACGTCACAGCCGATAGTCAGGGCATCACCTTACAACCCAGTCGATTGCACATTACTCGCCGCCCCGCCGATTAACCCATATCGGTTAATTGAAGGCCTCCCCCCGGAGGCCTTTTTTATCCCCGTATGCATGGGGATAAAAAAGTTATCCACGTAACATCGGACGACTTTTTTAAGGAAAAGTGCGTAACATCGGACGACTTTCTGCGTAACATCGGACGACTTTTTGCGTAACATCGGACGACACCACACTCATCTAGACCTTGGGCCATACGGCTTAGCGGGTTCCTCCTATAGTAGCCTTTAGTATCCTTTAGAAAAAGATCTTTTACCCTGTAGTCAGCGCCAAATTTTTGTGGATACCGGGGATAACTTTGCGACTCCATTTTGCGCGTTTTAAAAAAAGACCAAACGGATCGACATCGGCTTCCCAGCCGAGTCGTCCTTTTCGTTACAAAAACATTCTGCGGGGCGGCGCTTAAACCGCTCCGCTATTTAACATACGTGTCCTTATGATAGATGAGCTCATTGCCTCCGCTTCCCTTGACAGGGCGTGTCACAATTTGAGTGCCCGAAGCGAGGAAAGCACGCATACGTAACCAGTTTTCTCGCTTCGGTCTTGACAGTCTGACACGCCATCAAGGTCGCTCCCTTTTTTTCGCCCTTCGCTCCGAAAGCACTAGGAAGCCGGGCAAATTGCAGAAATCGGGAGTTTGTCGTTGGTTGCCCTTATGGCGGATTGTTTGCTTGGGGGGCTGCGGCTAATCGGTCTTAACAAACCGGAGCACCCCAGCCTGGGGGCACGATAAATAACAGGTGTTATGTGAACTCAGGGACGGTTGAGAAAAACTTGGCGACCAGGGTTGTCCGGTGCCGAGTTATGGGATATTATGGGAAGGAACTTACGTTTGCAGGCATTTTGCCCTAGTGCATTCGTGTCACATTGTTGAGGAGGGTCATTCCCTTATTCATGGTTTCGTGTCGTATCGATCCATCACTCGACCTAACAAATAATCTGTGGAGCAATTCAAGGCGTCAGCGAGAGACACGAGATTACCTAATGCAGGTAAGGCATTCCCATCTTCATATTGGGCAATAGCTGAGGGAACCACGTCTAATTGACGGGCCAATTCTCTGACACCAATTCCTAGCTCTAAACGCCGGTTCCTCACTCTGGCCGCGAATAACTTTCTATCAAACATAGTGCTTCCCCTCTTGACTCGTTCAGTATGTCTGAACTATCATGATGTGTGTAGGGTTTGCTATGACCCTCAACAATCTCAGTGCATAAAGATGCTTTTCCTGTTGTATCAAGGTTGAGACATTCTGAACGCCATAGAAATGAGGTGACTTTATGTGAACCCTATTCGATTTTGGCGGCAACAGCGGGAATGGTCCCAAGACCGATTGGCGGAAGCCGCCGGTTGCTCAAAAAGTGCCATTTCGCAATATGAAAATAGCGTAATCAAACCGCCGATTGCGATGTGTCTGACGTTAGCCACAGTTCTAATCATTAACCCCAACATCCTACTCAATGCCTTCCATGGCGTGAGTATACCAAACCACCCGACCACGACTCACCTCGATCAATTATAGACCGCCGTGCTCTAGTCCTGACGTAGGCCTCAGCCGGATAGGTAAGGAGGGAAACTCTATGCCTTTTTGCGGGACTGACTCAGGGCACATTCGGCATGTTAAGCCGTCCGATGCCCGCCGCGGTGTGAATAAGGGATACCTGGCTATCTACGCGGAAGATTTCTTATATAAAGTGTATCCCGATGATGATATTCGTACCCAGTCAGCCTATCGTGCCATTGCGCAGTATTTTCATAACGAGATGCAAGCCCGGCAGGATGATTACCAAGCCGAGCAAGCCCACTGGCACGTGCAACGCGCCCATCAACAACAAGTTGAAGCCCGAGCTCAACGAGCACTATCTCGACGCAAAACCGAGCATTTCCGGGAAATTTTGGAACTACGGGGCTTAGATCCCAATATCCCTCTTCACGTCCTGTGGCTCCCCCGGCCCGTGAAACATCCCCGCACTGTCGCCCATGGATGGGGTCCGGAGACAGTGAGTGCTAAACAACAATAATCGGGTACACGCCCTGTGAACGCTCTCTACACGGAGGGCGGTTTTTCTTTTTTTTCTTTCCCTTAAGCAGAAAGGAGCGATATGCGATGGCGAGCGATTGGGATTTCACGATTACCTACATCGAGAATCCGGACAATGTGTATGGAGGCTATCCGGAGAGGTACTGCTCTGGCCGTTTCCGCCGTTCAGGGTGATCGCGGTGAAATCCGGAATATCAAAGGATTGATTCCAAATTTTCACCGCGGCATTTCCCGACGGGAATATGACGATACGGAGCTCACAGCTTCGTGGTTTCGGCACATGCGCCAGGGTCATCAGGATCCCGACACGGACACCTTTTGGCAAGCGTATGTGCGCTTGCCTCGTCAGGATTCCGACGATGATTAGCCGGGATGATGCGTGGATCCAGAAGGGCGGATACATCAGGTGGTCTTGCGACACATGCGGCCATGCCTCGCAAGACCCTCATTGCGACCACCACGAAGTCGTGCCCCACTATCTCAAATGGGCCCACAACGATACCAACCCCAAACCGCTGCTGCAACAACTTGACCTGTTTGCACCTTAAGCCCAAAAGCTAGACGCCCGCGTCTGACTCTCCCCACCCCCACCTTGTGGAGAGAGTATGCAGGATAAGGGGGTGCGTACACACATGCGGCAAAGCCGCATGGTTAAAGGATTCTCTTGTACGGTATCCACCCTCTTTGTACGGCATTCTGTACGGCTATAGAAATCACGAGCATAGACGCGATATATCCTGCCATCACGTGAAAGGGAGTGATAATGTGCCGACACACACGCATCGGGTCGAAATTAGGCTGTCAGAAGCTTTGCGCCAGGCGCTTCAGAGTCATGCCCAAACGCAAAACGAGACGGAAAGTCAGTTCATTCGCCGGGCGATTGAGGATCGGATCGACCAACTCACGGGGGAGAGTATCCGGACTCCGCTGTCTGAAGCGGTTCGGATTGGCCTGCAAGACCATCTCAAGAAGACCGAGCAATTTGTATACCAAACATTATTCGAAGAGCTCCGCTTCACCGAAACTTATTTGCCGTGGATGATCGAACTGATTATCACAGCGCTCTATAAAGGCAATCCCGAGCGCATCCATCAAACCTTAGCAGAGTATGAGCGCAAAAGTCGGATTGCCGCCGCGAATGCCACCCGTCGCAAAAAATGGGTGCCGGAGCATGTGTTGCAAACCAACGACGAGGAGGCCCTGGCAATGGGATTGCCTCACCCCGAAGATTCCGCTCATTAACTGCTAAAGGGAAAGGAGGATGCCTGTGGCCTTGCGTCCTATGGTTGTCAAGGCTCATTTTTACTTGCCCGGAGGTACCGGGCGACAATCGCTGTTATCCGCCACCAAGCATTTGGACTATATTGGCAATCCAAAAAAAGAAGAGCTCATGCTGGATGCTCGGGAATCGGCGGCGGTTCATGCGCAGTACATGGTGGAACGACCGGGAGCCGCGGGATATTTCGGGAATGATTCGGATAACCGCCCGGATCCTTTGCAACTAGCCGAAGAGATCCGAGACCACCAGGGCCCGATTTGGCGCATGATTGTCTCCGTCCAGGAAGATGATGCCCGAATATTAGGCGGCGAATTGTTGGATCGTCCCGCATGGGAAGCGGCTTGCCGCCACGTGGTGCCTGAGATGCTGCACAAGTTGGGCTTAGACCCGGATAACACGACATGGACGGCAGCCATGCATCGGAAAGAGGGACACCCGCACATTCATCTCATGTTTTGGGAAAATACGGTCCAACGCGGGAGGGGCAAATGGACGCCACAAGAACGGAGTGGCATTCGGCAACTGTGGACACGGGAACTGTATGGGCCGGAACGTGCGCGGTTAAATGCGGAAAAAACCGCATTACGCGGACAAATCACTCAGGGGTTCCAGGCTACCCTACAGGACCATGCCGGGATGACCGATAAGCAAGCCGAGGCCCTTGCCACCCTATTAGGCACCGTGAAAGACACGTTACCCGGCCATGGCCGCTTAGCCTATGCCTATATGCCGCCCGACACCAAAGCCGCCATAGGCACCACGGTGGATTGGTTAGTGGAGAACATTCCGGAACTCACCACGGCAACGGATCGATATGTCGCCATGGCGGGCGAACTGGCCGGACAGTATTCCGATCAGGCCCCTCAACAGGCCATCGCGAATGCGCACCAAGACTTAACCGAGCGGTTAGGGAGTGCCGTTTTGCGGGGAGCCGTCGAACTGGATCGCCGCTTGGACTCTCAGGCGACCGCACAAGCCTTATGGCAAGCCATCTGGCCGGGGCAGCACGGATCCGAGACGGATCGCCAACAGATGCTATCCCTCATTGATAAGATCCGTACTGGACAGATGACGGTGAACGCGGCGGCTAGAGACTTGATACAGACCCATCCTATCATGCGTCAACAAACCCAGGCCGCCCTGGCTAAGCGGGTGTCGTTGTATTTGCCCGAAGACACACAAAAGCGGCTGACCCACATAGGCCGTCTGAAGGTGTCCCCTTATCATGCCGATCAGGACACGGGGCACCCCAGCTTTTTTCTCTCAGGGACGCCGGATCCGGGCATTCTGGCTTCGCCGTATCGCATGAAGGTCAGGACACCCTATTCACAGGCTTACCGCCAGCAGTTGGAAAAGACTTTACAGTTTGCCGTGAATCTGCGGGAGCGTCAAGTCCAGACCAGCCGGGCCATTTCAGCCCGTGGCTTGGTGCCAGGGCTCCTCCGGGGTTTGCTGGCTGACGTGAGACGCCAGGAAGCCCAAGCCGAATATCTGGCGGACCTGGACGCCCTCCAGCGCCGGCGCAATAACGAAATGCAGTTATAGCGAGGTGAGGACTATGGTTGTACCGAACAGAGTGAAAAGTACGTTAGTAGGGGCGGGGTTTGGCGGGATAGCGGGCGCGTTAGTGTCTGCTATCCCGTTGTCGTGCATCTCTGCCGCATGGCCTACAGTGCTCGCCGCAAAAGCCGCTCATGTCCACCAAGGCCCCAGTGCGGTGGAGACTGCCCTGGCCAAAGCATTGCCCCACACACTGCATCACTGGGCTATCCATCGGGGCTATTTGCCGTGGCAGAGTATCCCGGCGTTGTGGCCTCATGCCGGATTGGTGGATACCTGGCTCGTCTTAACCGCGATCAGTGCATTGTTAGTCGGGTGGAAAGCTCGAGGGAAAAAGAGAGCCGTATGGGGAGGCCCCACCGCAGCCGGAACAGGACAACATGGCACCGCTCACTGGCGCAGCCAGCAAGAGTTACGGAAAGGATTTGCGCGGTGGAAATTTTCTTCCCCGGCAGCTAAATCCCTACCTTGTGGCCTCGTCGTCGGGGTGGAGGGACAGAACGCCTGGGTCTTGGATCGGGATGAGCACGCGCTCATTTTAGGCTCGACCCGCAGTGGAAAGACACGCCGGATTATTATCCCCAGCATTGGGGTTATTGGCACCACGGCCCAAGAAAGTTTGGTGATGACGGATCCCAAAGCCGAACTCTATGATATGTCGGCAGAATGGCTCCAGACGCAAGGCTACAACGTCATTCGGATTGACTTGATTGACCCCGGCCCCGGATACAGCCGCCGCTTTAATCCCGTTCAGGCGGTAGCCGAAGCCTTACACCAAGACCAGCCGGATTATGCGAAAGCCGCGGCGATAGCCCGGCAAATCGGGCACACGATCACCCATGGATCCGGCAATCTGACGAGTACGGAACCCATTTGGGTGAACGGACAAATCAGTCTGACCGCCGCGTTGGTGCTTGCCATTGCTGAGGCTGCACCCCCAGAAGCCCGGCACCTCGGTAGTGTGTATCAAACCCTCGTGTCCAGTCACGAAGAGGACGATGAAGGCAGTTTGGATGCCTTTTTCGCGCAGTTCCCGGCGAATCACCCGGCGAGTTTAGCTTATGGGGCCGTGAAACTCAGCCAAAGCAAAACGCGTGCCTCGATTTTGGTGAGCACCGCCGCCGGACTCCAACTGTGGGCCGACCGGGAAATCACATGGCTGACGGGCACTCAAGATCATGATTTGTCGGAGATTGGCCGGAAGCCCACAGCGGTCTTTCTGGTGATTCCGCATGATGAAGCGAGTAAATACATGGTGGCTGGGCTGTATGTGACGCAATTATTGCGGGCCTTGACGCATGAGGCCCGCAAGTCACAAGGCCGGTTACCCATTCGTGTCAACCTGTTGTTGGATGAAATGGGGAACATGCCCCCGTTCCCGGACTTTGACCAGTTTATTACCGTGGCGGCCGGCATGGGGATCCGGATTACGATGGCCCTTCAAAACCTGGAACAACTCAAAAAACATTACGCGAAGACGGAACGGACCATTCGGGGCAATGCGGGAACCTGGTGTTTCTTGCGGACCAGTGATTTACAGACGGCGGAAGAGCTCAGCAAGATTGTGGGCCAGTATACCACCCACACCGAAAACCATGTGCGTCCGACCATTCCGTTCTGGTCCCTGGCGACCGCCAAGATTGGCAGTGCGAGTGAATCGGATGGTTTGATGGCACGGTCCCTAGTCACCCCCGATGAGCTTTTACGATGGCCCCAAGACACGGTCATGACGTGGCAAGCCGGATTTCCGCCTGCCCGCTTGCCCTTGCCGGATCTCTCGAAATGGCAATACTGGCCGGACTTGCACAAGCGTCACCCGTTTAAGCCTGAGTCCGTCCCGGACGGCACACCGGGAGTAAATGAGGTGCCCGTCTGGTCCCCGGACCCGGTGTGGCCCGACGACACTGAAACCGATCACGCGGACGCGTTTCCCGGCATGATGCCGTAACCACAAAACCACAACCGAAAGGGGCAAACACACGATGTTAGACCTATTGGCTGCATTACCGCATGTGTATATGGCTGCCGGAGCGGCCCCCACTTCCATGTCGGCCTTGCAATCCGACACGACCAACTTTCTTAACGCCGGATCCAATTGGATTATGGGGGTGGGGGGTGCTGGGGGTGGGACCATGCTCGGCTATCACAGCCTCATGAAAGTGGTGAACGATGATCCGCAGACTGTGGCGCATCACACCCAATCCCAAAAGAAGGTGATGGTGGGCAGCGTGGCTGTCATGATTGCCGGGGGATTGGTCAAGATTCTCACCGGTTTTTTTTAATATCACACCAACCATTGGCGTCCCTGATGCCACAGACATGAGGGACGCATTCTTTCAAGGGGGATTGCTATGGGATCGATGTTAGTCTCTTCCCTGTCATACACGATCCAGCAGTGGTTGACGGGTCTGGAAAAGGTTTTATTTTCGGTTTTGACGGCGGTAGCGGCCAATGCGTTGACATTGGTCAACATGACATGGGTAAAAAATACGGAACATGTCGCGGCCGGGGTGGCGGTGCTTTTATTAGTGCTGCGTTTTAGTTGGGAAGCCCTGTACAAGTATGTGCTATTCAACGAAGGCACTCCCGATACAACGGGATCAAACCTCTGGAAAGGTTTAGCCCGGGCGGTGTTTTTCATGGCTGCTGATGCCGTGCTAGTGGACCACGTTTTTTCATGGGGATTGGGCTTCGCTTATAGTCTGGCCTCTGCGCCCCTCACCCAATCGGTTTCCGTTGCGCATGGATTGGGCAACTCCATTGCCTCAGCCACCGGGGTGGTCGGGGGCAGTGTAGTTTTTGCTGTGCTCTGTCTGGTCGCGGCAGTGGTGGGCGGACTCGTCGTTATCATGTTCCAAATGGGCTACCGCGCCGCTGAATTAGTGTTTTACATTGTCAGTGCCCCGATTGTCGCTGTTGGTCAAGTATCAGCAGATGGCGGGGTCTGGAGTAATTGGTGGAAGGGTCTTCTTGTGCTATCTTTATCCCAAGCATGGCAGGATTTAGCACTCAAAGGGCTTATAGCCGTCTCGACCTATCCCATGATCGGCAACACCAGTAATGGGATTACCGGTCTCAGTATTGCAGACACCACCGTGGTCCATTCGCTTCTCGCCATGGTTTTCGGGTTCGGCTTTGTTATCGTGGCTATTCGGGGACCCCATTTGTTGAAGGAATGGGCTGCGCATACGGGTCTTGGCGGGGCCATTGGTGGAGCGGCTACCGCCGCCGCGCACAGATTCGGTGGTAACTACATCAGTTCCAAATTTTTCACTAAGACGTAAAGGGGGAAGCGTTGGATGGGTACTCCAGTATACGTCGATGACAGCTATGTGCATGTGCGCCGCTTTTGCATGTGCCCACAATGCGGGAACATCTGGACGCATCGGGAGAATCGGGCCGGAGGGGTAAAGGCCGCCATCCAAGAAGCCAAGCAACGGTATGAGGGAGCCAGGCAATGCCCAGAATGTGGTGCATGGTCTGAATCTGTTATTCCGGGATTTTTTAGTCTTCGTTTACCCCGCCGTGAATTGTGTGAGCCACCAAGTCAGAAACAAAATGAGGTGGAATTAGAATGAGCCAACGTTATCTCATCCCCCGCCGTATTACACAACGCTACGAATTTTTTTTAGGAATAGGATGGCAGGAGATCCGGACTCTGTTCATGGGAACGGCTTGCGGGGGAGCCTGGTTTACCGGAAGCCACTTAATGCATGCGGGGTTGCTCGTACAAGTCATTCCGGGTGTGCTATGCCTCGGAATGGCCTATTTTCTCGTTCGGCCCCTGCCAGATGGCAGTCGTTTGCTGGATTTCCTGATTGCCATGAAGACGTTTTACACCAAGCCCCGGCGCTATCTCTACGATTGGAGCCGGGATGACTATTAGGAGGGATGACAATGGCCTTACGATGGCCCACAAAGCATACCGAGAACCCGCAAGCCCCGGTCAACAAGGCCGGGACTGCTCTTTTCCCTCAAGCCATTAAAACGCTACAGGGAAAGAAGCCCGCGACAAATCCCACGGTCCAAACGTGGATCCCGCTAGCCGATTTACAGCAGGGATGCTTGATGCGTCCCGATGGGGCCGTAGTCGGAGGCCTCAGTATTGCCCCCATCAACTTGGATCTCCAATCCGATACGGAAAAAGGCCACATCATTCAAGCGGTGCAGGAGGCCTTGAACGGGATTCTCGTCCCGTGGGAATTGGTGTCGATCTACCGGCCCGTGGATCTGGATGCCTACATGGGGCACATGGATACCCTCTTGAAGCAATCCAATAGCCGCCGCCGAGCGTTGTTGCAAGAGTACTTAGGTTTTGTTCGCAACATGGTCCGATCCGGCTCGACCGTTGAACGCCGATATTACCTACTGCTCACGCGTCAAGGATCGGATGCCGTGGCCGAACACCAGACATTTCTGCCGCAACTGTCTACGGATTTTAACCGGGCACGGGGGATGCAAACGCATGTGATGGATGACCTCGCCTGGCGAAAACTCTTATTTTTGACGTTTCAGGCGGACAAGGCGGCCACCGAACCGATTCCGGACGTGTTGCGGCTGCCCACCCGTTATGCCGCTGCCGTGCACAACCTCAACCCCTAAGTCACTTGTTCACCCTCGCCCGTAAGGGCGGGGGTTTTTTTGTTTTAAGTGAAAGGAGTGTGCGATATGCCACTAATCAAGCGCCCATCCATCTCGCAAGACCCCACTGCCGGCAATGCTCTCCGCAATGCCTTTAGTCCCCAAGCCCTGAGTTTTCAACCGCACCACGTCCAGATCGGGACCCAATGGTCCCGCGTCTATGCCATCGTCAATTTTCCGCCGAGTGTGGGCCCGGCCTGGCTTAGCCGGGCCGCCAATCTGGAGGGTGTGATCCTGGCGTTTCACGCGATCCCTACCGATTCGAGCCAAGTCACCCAAGCGTTAAATCGCGCGATTGGGCAATTGGAGGGCAGTCTCGCCGTACCCGGCCAAACAGCTTTAGCCAAACAACGCGCCGAAAGCCAAGTGCAGGATGCCAGAGCTTTGATGCAGTCTTTGGACCTCGACCAACACAGTCTCTTTACCGTCGGAGTTTTCCTGCTGGTGAGTGCCGACAACGCCAAGGATGGCGAACGGCGGGCCAAGCGCGTTGAAACGGCATTATCCGCTGCCGGAATGCGTGCTAGAACTTTATCCTTCAGACAAGAACAGGGACTACACGCGGTCGGCCCATGGGGACTGTTTCCGGATGATCTCCGAGGCCAGACACCGTTTCAGTTGCCTGTGAACACCGTGGCGGCTGCCCTGCCTTTTACTTCCAAGGGCATCAATCACGGCCATGGCATCCTGATAGGCACTGCCGGAGACCCGGGCCATGCAGAAATTGTGTTGATTGACCGATGGGATCCGCCCGCCGCCGCCGGACTGATCAATAAGAACATGACCATTCTGGCCCCGTCAGGCGGCGGCAAGACCTATGCGGCCATTATGATGCTTTTGCGGGAATGGGTGCAGGGGGTTAAAGTCTTCATTTTAGATCCTGAAAAACGCGAGTACCAACAGGTGTGTCGGTACTGTGAAGGGGACTGGTTCAATGCGGCAGGAGGCCGCACCCGGATCAATCCCTTCCAAGTGTGGGCGATAGGGGACGTGGAAGGCCTCTCCCCGTTGAGCTTGCATATCCAACGGGTGTTGTCGTTCTTGCACACCCTCATGCCCGGACTGTCCCCGATAGCTCAAGCCTTACTCGCTTCGGCTGTTCGCGAGACCTACGAAAACCATGGGGTGAGCTTAGATGTGGATCCCAAGACCTTGACGCATGCGGATTGGCCGCATATGGGTCACCTCTATGCCGTATGCCAGCGGCATGCGGCCCAAGACGCCCAGCCGGAATGGCATACGTTGACGGCGTTGCTCCAAGAGCCTGCCGTCGGGGTGTTAGCGCCATTGTGGGCCGGGCCGAGTACCGTTCCGACGACTCAAGACGCGGATTTCCTGGTGGCCGATTTAATGGATCTCAAGGACGCACCCGAGCAGATCAAGCGAGCGCAATATCTCAACGTTTTAGGCTACCTGTGGGACTTGATTCGCACAGACAAGACCCAACGCAAAATTCTGGTGGTGGACGAAGCCTGGATGCTGATTGACAAGCACAACCCGGATACCCTGCGGTTTTTGAAGCAAGTGGCGAAGTTGATTCGGGGGTACAACGGATCCTTGATGACGATTACCCAAAATGTGTTCGATTTTTTGGCTCCTGCCGTCCGCGACGATGGGGAACCCGTGTTGACCAATGCGGCCACAACCCTGTTGTTGCGGCAAGATCGCCGGAATTTGCAAGCCTTGGTGGAACTCTTTGACCTCAGTGAACATGAACAAACGCAGCTGACCAACGCCACAGTCGGACACGGCTTGCTCATTGCCGGGAATGCCCGGAGTTGGGTCGCCATCCAAGCCTCGGCAGCCGAAGAGCGGGCCATAGGAGAGTGAGATCATGAGCGAACGCAGTCTCGCCGAAGAAATCATTATCCATGAAGCCAAAAAGCGGACGCTTTACTGGTTGCTGGGGGGAGGCCTCACCGTGGTGGGCCCGATTGTGCTGATCGCGGCGTTTATCCTTGGGGTGGCGAATCTCCAGTCTTCAAGCACCACCAGCACCACCACACTGGGACCCACTCATACCAACGTGGCGCATCCCAACCAAATCGTTAAACCGTGGCTGTCCGCGATTCAGGCCGCCTCCAAAGCGACGGGCGTTCCAGCAGACTGGATTGCCGCCGAAATGGTGCATGAATCGCGCGGCAATCCCAATGCTGGAACTCTTGGCGGGGCCTATGGTCTCATGCAACTCGAACCGGGGACCATGGGGGCGTCCAATGCAGTACGGATGAATCCCGCCGCCAACGTGCTCTATGGCACCAAACTCCTCGCGGCAAACTATCGCCTCTATCACAGTTGGCGCTTAGCGAGTGCGGCTTATTACGGCGGTTCAGGCACCGTGAACACCGCCTTAGCCCATCATGGCCTGCATGCTCCCCTGCCGTGGTCACACGCCCAATCGGCCTTAAATGTAGTGCCGCAGGCGCAATACGGCAACACCTTAACCTTGGCGCAATATGCCGACAACATTTACACCACAGACTTGCAATTGGGAGGAAAAGGATCAGCATGAAAACCACTCACGCGCTCATTGGCGGCGGAATTGTGGTGGCGGCCATGGCCGTCATGATGGTTCCGCCTCATCACCCAGCCGCTAAAACGGCAGCTGTCGTCCATACACACTACAAAAAACCTCACGCTCAAGGGAAAAAGACCCCACGGCCACAGTCTGTGGTTCAAAAGTCTCCTTCCCCTGTAGCGCAATCTCAACCCGTATCATCCCCGAGCGTGGCGGTGCCAGCGGCCTTAAACCAATCCGGAACCCCGTTGTGGCACGTCAAAGATCCGCAAAATTCGGCCATCCAATGGGCGTTTTTGCCACAAGGCGTTCGGGAAGCGGTGAATGGACCCCATGGCCTCCATTATCATGCCGCGGTCCTCTGGTTCGGGCAGAGACTGGCGAATCAAACGACATGGCACTGGACCCCCATTGCGTTGCCCGGAAAAATTCCGAAGAGCTTACCGCATCTCGTCTACCAGACCTTGTTGTGGGCTTATGACCTGCACGTGGGCGAACACGGGCCAACCCAAGCGTTAGGCACGACCACCTGGGATGCCCTCACAGGCCGAGTCAGCGAACCCCAAGGATGGCAAGCGTCCGCCTATACCACCCCCACCGGAACGTATACGGTGAGCCTTACTCCGTGGATGGCGAGCACATCCTTATCTAACGTGTACTTTGGCCTTTCGACGACCTGGACCGCTCACAATGCCACGAATGGCACCGGGGCTATTGCCACTATCGTGCATGACCCCGGCCCTCTCAGTACTTTGGTCCATCCTTGAGAGTCCCCGGAGCACCCGGATCCGGGTGTCCTGGCGATTGTCAGGCATTATCTCGAAAGGAGTGGTCAGACATGGACCTGATTTCCACCAATCAGTTACCTCAATCGATTCAAGAGGCTTTAGCCCAAAACCACTGGACCACGGTGCCGAATGGGAATCGTCAGATTCAAGTAGTGTTGCCGCAATCCACGCCCCAGTTTGTCAGCCCGTGGACTGCCATGGCCGCGCAAACCCAAGCGAATCAGCAGGTCTGGCTCAATTTCCGGCGTCTCGTGAGTGCCGTCATTGAGCGTACAGTACCACCCACCATGACCATTACCCAGGCGTCCAATGCACAAGCCTTTTTAGACCATGCCAAAGAAATCCTGCCGCCCAACTTGGTGCCCACAAGTCAGTCGGATCCACAAAAAACCGTGACGCAATGGGCACAACGTGTCACACCCCGCCCGCCGCAAACCAGGGCCCCTGAGCATGAAATCGGATGAAAGGACGGTACATTGATGGAATTGACAGATTACAAGGCCTTACCCGTGGACCAAATTGCCCAATCCTTGTTTGGCACGCCCACCGAAGGCAATGCCCGCAGCCAATGGATCCGATGGCGGAACACCCCATTAGGCACCGTGTCCGTCCATCGCGGTGTGCGTCCCGGTGAACGCTACCAATGGTGGACCGCTTCCACTTTACTCAATCCGAACCAAGGGGCTAAAAATGCCCTGAACTTAGTGTTAGCCGTGCAAAATGCCGGGACATTTCCCACGGATCCGGCAGCCGTGGCCCGAGCCTGCCGGGCACTGGATCATCTCGGAGGTATCGCCCCGGTAGTAACCCGGACCCAGTCATCCCGTCTCACATCGCAGACCAAAGGGTATGTGCCGATGAAGGATAATCACCAAGCTTGGCCGCAGGTTGAACAGTACCTCACCCAGATTCGTCACCTGCCGCAGGCCCTCATCCCGACATGGCATACCCAGGGGCAGATCCGAGCCATCGCCTATGGCCGTGTCCCCTATGTCGTATTTCCATTAAGGAATACTGCCGGAGATGAAGTGGGTGCTGTCTTGCGGTGTGCGGGCACTCCTGAACAACAGCGACAACAATTAGCCCAGGGCTATGCCGTTAAACGGGTTGCCACCGGATCCCAACCTGACAAAGGCTTCTGGCAATCGCATGCGTCTCCC
>JAJZAN010000183.1 GCA_021799435.1 Bacillota bacterium
CCCGGTATTGGTAGCTGCGCTCCGATTCCCGGTATTGGTGGCTGCACTCTGATTCCCGGTATTGGTGGCTGCGCTCCAATGCCCGGTATTGGTAGCTGCGCTCTGATCCCCGGTATTGGTGGCTGCACTCTGATTCCCGGTATTGGTGGCCGCAGATCGTGACTTGCTCTGCGATTCTTTGGCTTCTTCCCATTTCACGCGATCAAGAATAAATTTCACGCCCGCATCAATCAGGTCATTCAACCCGATTTCCGCCCCAATATGGAGCTTGCTCACCGCGACTTTGCTATCATCCGCATCGGTACGGTCGATCTTTCCCTCTCCGTCCACAGTGCAATAGCGACTGTCGGCAGGAGCATAATAACTCCACACATCGAACGGAAACTCGCACAAATGGAACCCGTTTTCAGTGCAGCGTATCGGCTCGGCATCGGTTTCATACGTGCCTCCGATGGTGTATTGCATACTGCGGCAGGTCAGATCCAGCGCAAACCCTTTATAGCCTTGAATAGTCATGCCTTTTTTCTCCTTTCCTTTCATCGGCCCCAGAGGGCCAAAACGAGCCACAATTCGACGTAGAGCATCCCACATCCCAGGGCGGTGCCCAGAATGATGTGCCAGCGGCGGGGATGCCACCGCCAGCGTCGATGTCTATTCATTTTCCAGTCCATCTGTAGGCAATTCTGTGATCGCCGCCGTCATTTCCCGAATTTGGGTCAGGAAGAGTTGCACGTTCCCCACCCGATCTCCTTCTAATGCCATGTAAGCATTGATGACTTCAGTCAATTCTTCCACCGCCAGGCCAGCATCCACGGCAGCTTGCAGGGTGGGTGTTAGATCGTGCGCAATGGCCTTTTCTTCGGGAGTCAAGTCGGCGGTAGCCTTCCCTTGGGTGATCCACGCGGCTAGTTGGCCGACGGTGGCCGGCGCAAAACCCGCCGCGACGAGGGGGTGTTGGGCTTTGGGCGCGTTGGACGAAGATGGTGGAGGGCGCCGGGTGATTTCTCCTGTGTGGCGGTTGACTACGGTCCCTGGGTTACTGTTATCGGCTTGATCCATTTCATCGGCAGTATAAACCCCACTAAGATCTTGCGGAAATGCTTTGCGGAGGGCTAAGGCTTCCGCGACTTTCGCCAACATCAGATCGGGCATCTTTTGCCACATACTATTGGGACGGGGCTTATGGGTATCTTGGTCATACGTCGTTTGGACATAACTGCCATACTTTGCGACGGCGTATAATGGCTCTGAAAAATCGCGGCGTAAGACACCGACGCGGGCAGCAACAGGAGGTT
The DNA here is from genome assembly GCA_021799435.1 of Bacillota bacterium. Classification (GTDB taxonomy): domain Bacteria; phylum Bacillota; class Sulfobacillia; order Sulfobacillales; family Sulfobacillaceae; genus Sulfobacillus_B. The sequence goes on from JAJZAN010000183.1 coordinate 1,296, forward strand.
CATCATGGAGCCACACTTCTTTCCACACGCCATCCTTGCCACACCACCATGGTCCTAATTGCCCCGCATATTTACCCGTGCGTTCGGCAATTAAGCGAAATCCATCAATGCTGGTTTGAATGGTCGCCGCTTGTTTCGCATTCCGTTTGACACAGTAAATTTGTCGTGTCAGTGGATCGAGTCCCGTTCGTTGGGCTTGATAGAGAAATAATTTGAGTTCATCGTCACTGGTATCTTTCGCGACGGTGGCCTTGATCAAGTTAATTTGATCGCGAGTCCAACTAACTTGGGCCACGCCGTTGGGTGGAACGACTTGCAATCCTTGGTCTGCCATGGTTATTTTGCCTCCTTAATGCGTAATGTGCGGTACGTCGTTTGTTTCGTGTAGGTTTGGATGAGCTCTGGGTGTTCACTCTCAAAGCGTTTCTGATCGAATCCCTTGCGGCTCGCTGACTTCCATGTGACGGTCACCCCGTCCACCGTGCCCGCTTCGGCGTCACCAAGCAATGCTTTCAAATGATTTTCGGCTTCGGTCAGCAGGGGCTGAGTGTCCTCAATGATGGCCTTGGCTTCGGCCCGCTGGCGAATCCAGTGTCGGGCCTCCTCTGGCAATTCCACGGTTTTCGCCTGACTCTGAGGGTAGAGGATCTTTAACGCTTGGGCCGTGGCTTCTGATCCGTCCACCAAAGGCGGCGTCAGGGTCTGCACGCAGAGCCAAAAAGCGGCGGCCGCTTCGTGCATCTGGGCAATCAAGGCGTCGTTCCGCTCGACAGGCACAATGCGGAAGTCATTCCCGCCAATCAAAACCGCCAAGTAGCCCTTCTGATAGCCGGTGATATCGAGGTAATGCAGGACTTGAATCAGATAATGGATTGGGGCGCCCTCGTCCCAATCACGGGCTTTAAACGCATTCGTCGTCTTAGCCTCCAGCACGGCAGGGCCGCCGGGGTGATCGACGATGAGGCGGTCAATGTTCCCCCGGAGATAAGGGATCTCCGGGTGTTGGTAGGGTTGCGGATGGCGTTCGACCGTATATCCCGTTTGCCGGGCAAATTCTTGGGCGACGACATCCTCCAGAATATTTCCCCAATAAAGGTAAGGGGAATCCGCCTGTTCCGGGGCTTCGCCAATCTTCTCTAAGTACACATCCATCGGCCCCCGAAAGGGGCTGAGGCCCATGATGGCGGCCATATCGCTCCCACCAATGCCTTGGCGCCGGGTAGCGAGCCAGTCTTGATGCGTGGTATCTAGTGCCATATTAGTTTGCCTCCTCTTTCAGCGATTGAGGCTGTTGGAGATCCTGTGTTAAAGCTCGTACTGAGAGAGTGGGGGCGAAAACAGTTTCTGCATCATAGGGAATATCCACAACCTTACTTACTACCGTGCGTACTCCCCGCTGATCTTTTTCCTGCATAAATACCGTCAACGCCTCATCCACCGAATTGGCTGACATCTTAAAGATCGTAATCGTATTGCCCCAGCCCACATAAGGGATAATCACAAGATGTTTGATCATTCCGTCACCTCCTCCGCGAGAAAATCGAACATGTGCACCGTATCGTGGATAATCCGCGTGAGAATTTGCAGATTCCGATAGCAGATATCTTCCGCTTCGATGGTCTGCACATGGGGCAGAGCCTGTTGCCAGCGGTCGCGCTCGGCGACCAAGCCTTCCAACAGCACCATCACGTGATACCGCGCTTCCTCACTCATCGGTGTCTCCTTTCTGACTGGTCCGGGCGATGATCATGGCATAATCCGCAATCCATTCCGCGAGACATTCGAGATCACACCAGAGGCTTTGCCGTTCGCGGGGGAAAATTTCTATTAGGCTTTCAGGCAACATTTGTCCTAGCCCCCGAATCGGCTCATGGCAGTTCGCACAATACCGGGTGTGCCGGTCTGCGGGGAACTGGAGGGGGACGTGCACCGTCTCCATGAAGGGAGATAGCATTTGGTCGAACACGGGGTGAAGATTGGAAGCCATTTGACTCCATCCTTTCGTGGCCTTATAATGAAGGCGAGAGTTTTTGATGATTCCTCCCTCGGATGTCAGCCGGGGGATTTTCTTTTTGCGCTGGCGACAAAATTAGGGAGCCGCGCGGCGCGTTTCGGGTATACTAAAACCGTAAAAATCTTGGAACAAGACATCGAACTCGACATTCAGGGCTTGTGCCAAGACTTTGCAGAGTTGAATCCGAGGTTTATTCACGCCGCGCTCAAATTGCGAAATGGCCATTCCAGTAACGCCTACGGCTCGTCCCAGTTCCTGTTGAGACATGCCGCGTTCTTGCCGCCAGTATCGTAATTGAGACATCGTGTATCACCTCACTTTCTAAGTGTAAAGGACTGCTTTACACTCACAGTATATAAAACGTTGCTTTACATTGCAAGAGGTGAATCGTGTTTGATGAAAATATTTTTATGGAGCGTCTGAGCACAGCACGAAAACGGATGAATGTGTCTAAGCGTCAATTGGCTTTTCGCATTCATATTAGTCCGGCGGCGATGGGCCAATTTGAGCGCGGAGTGGCGTTGCCCACCCTGAAAACCCTGGTCGCCTTGGCCGACGCCTTGGGTGTGACTACGGACTGGCTGTTGGGACGAGAAGAATAATGGTCCGGGGTGATGGAATCGAACCACTTGCCGTAAGGCCACGGTGTTACAGACCGCTAGGGCTACCACTGCCCCGAACACCCCGGATAATCGGAAGAATCCCAGCCTAGACACTCCGCCTAGGCTGGGGTATACTACAGGAAAGGTGATTGTGATGCGGCGTCCTGAACCCCTCAGGACGTTTTGTTTTGCGCCCAGCTTCCGTCGCCTGCGTGCTTGGTACACCACGCATCCAACAGGTGCCGCGGAATCACATGCACTTGCTTGGAGATCCGCATCACCGGAAAGTCCGGGTAATGCCGTCCCCATTCGTACACGGTCGTGCGGGAGACGCCCAGCAATGCCGCAGCATCGGCGTAAGTCAAATACGGCTTGTCCATGCATAGCGCGTCCTTTCTAAGCCGCTCCCGGCCCATAGAAAGCCAAATGGGTTTTCACGACGGTTTCGGCATACGTCAGAATGTCCGGAGCCCGGAGAACGCGACTCAAGGCCACCGCCATCTCCCACTCCATCGTGATTTCATGCCGTTCCATGTGCGACAAGGTCGTAATATTCGTATGCACGCGCTGGGCCAATTGCAGCAGGGTCCAGCCGCGGCGCAATCGGGCCAAGCGGATGAAATCCCCTAAGTCTGGGGAGATGGGAATGCGAATGATTAAGCCATCAATGAGCACTGTCGCAGATGCGCGGGTGGGGTGACGCAAAGGGACGATTTTCTGATCGGTCATGTTACCCATCCTTTCTATTCTCACCGACAGATAATCCATCGGGGGGTTCTTGCAGTATGGTAGATAAAGAGGGCTGTGGATCGGTGAGCGGAAACAATTCGGTCACCGGATAATCCAACACTTGCGCCAAGCGCATAGCTTGCCGAATGCCCGGGGTGCGTTGCCCGATTTCCCACCGATGCACCGTCACAGTGGCTACGCCGAGTTGGGCGGCCACTTGGGCCTGCGTCAACCCAAGACTTATGCGCCGAAGTTTCATGGTCATGCGAATCGGCATAAAAAGCCTTCCTTTCTTGTACATACATCGGTTACATTGCGTCTCCGATGTGTGGTTATTATATCACACTTCGGCGCACAGTCAAGAGCGCATTCACACTTTGATCACTTTTCTTGATTGTCCCAATGGAGGGTTTTATACTCAGATGTGGGAGGAATGTTGCCAAATGGATAAGCCCGAAATCGGTTTCCGCATCCGCTATTACCGCGAGCAGCGCGGGTTAACGCAAAAACAACTGGCGCGTGCCGCCAATCTTGCGGCCGGCACGATTACCCGCTATGAAAGCGGGGAAGACCGGGAGCCTCGGCTGTATGCGCTTCAGGCGATTGCCGCCGCGCTGACGATTCCTGTGACGGCTCTTATCGAGGATCATCCATCTGCGTCGAATGACCCTGACCTCACTCCGTTTCCTTCCGTACTCTCACCGAAAGAAGGGTCC
>JAJZAN010000184.1 GCA_021799435.1 Bacillota bacterium
CGATGATAACAAAGCGTTTGGCGTCCTCCTTGGCCAACCACTGATACCCGGCATCGACGCGTGCGAAATATTCGCGATCCCGCTGTTCCAGATGATCGGCTTCAGCTGTCGGAAACGGCTCGCCGCGAAGCCAGATCGTCAAGTCCGGCATGCGGCCCTGGGTTACCACCTGGTTGATATACATCACTGTCGCTCGATCCATCCCGCGGCCAAAAGCCTGATAAGCGACACTGGAATCGATGAATCGATCCATCAGCACCACCGCGCCCCGATTTAGGGCCGGCAGGACCACCGACTCCATCAATTCGGCCCGAGCCGCAGCAAAGGTCAAAAACTCGGCCAAAGCACTGCTCGCATCGACGCGATGCAATACCAGTTGGCGCAAGGCCTCTCCGAGGGGGGTTCCCCCAGGCTCGCGTACCGCCAGCACTTCCCGGGTGTCCCCTTCAAGCCAATCCTGAAGACGTTTTAATTGGGTTGTCTTGCCCACCCCGTCTAATCCTTCAAGCGATATCAAATATCCCTGGCTCATTCATCCACCACCTCAATCGCGGCCCGCCCATTCTGCCATGTCAATCCCTGAATGGGGGCAGTAGTGGTTGCAGCCCACCATTTAAGCCAGTCAATCATGGCCTCCGTCATCTGCTCGCCCGGCAATGCCACCGGAATCCCGGGCGGATAGGGTGTCACCGCTTCTTTAATCACCAGGCCGCGGGACTCCGCGAGGCCAACGCGCCGCCCGTTTCGGCTTGCCGCTTCCCGTACCGTCATGGCTGAATTCAGTCGCGGAAACTCCAGAGGTTCCAAGGCTCCCTCGGCACTCCGGAAGTCCATGCCGCGCAACGCCTCGATAATGAGAGACAACTCCTGGTCGGGCGACAGAAACAAGGTGGCACTCCCAGGCGTCACCTTCTCCAGTTCGCCGTACCGCGCCAAACGCTCGGCCAACTCCTTGCCTGGTCCTAAGAGGGTCAAGCGGGCTGGGTCCACCGACAGGCCTTCCGCCTTAGCCCACGGCTGCAGGACGGGGATTCCCATCGCTGTCATGGTATTCCAGAGGGACTCGGCACGCTCCGCCAACCGTTGCCAACGATCCCGATAGTGAGGTTGATGCCGTTCCCATTGCAGCCGATCCAACGATGCCAGCAACAAATATGACGGGCTCGAGGTGCCCAATATCCGCCACCAACGGTCTACCTCGCTTGGATCGATCCGATGGCCTTGGAGATGCAGCAAACCGGTCTGGGTGAGCGAAGCTTCGGTCTTGTGTACACCATGGGCCACCAAGTCGGCCCCCATGCTTAAGGCGCTTTCGGGGTACCATTCACCGGACCAGTGACTGCCGTGGGCCTCATCCACGACCACCGTCAGGCCTTGGCGATGGGCCTCATCGATTACGGATTGGATACTCGCGGCTAGCCCATCGTACGTGGGACGGGTCAGCACCAGCCCCGAATTGCCCGAGAAATCGGCCCCAAACTCTCGCAGCGGCAACATCAGACCGGCCCGCACGAATTGCGGATATATCCACTCGGCTTGGTAACCGCCAACCGTCAGGGCCCCCAGCACTGAACGATGCAAGGTGCGGTCAACCCGCAGCGTGGATTCGAACCGATTGGCGGCCAATATCGCCGCCATCACAGGAAGGGTGGCGCCGGCGACGGAATACCAGGTGCGGTCCGCCCCCGACACGGCAGCCATCAATCGCTCGGATACCTGCACGGGATTCGGGTTTTTATCCATCGGACCAATTTCCGTGACGTCGAATTCCCAACACAGGAAGTCGCCGCGGACAGGTGTCCGGCCTTTATGTCCCGGCATATGCCAGCGCTCACCAGACGCTTGTGCATAGGTCTGCAGCATGTCCATGATGGGAGTGTCCAATTGACCTCCCCTTTCATTGGGATGTACACATTTTACCGTGTTTTGCCACAGCACGGGAGTCTGACTTGACTCCCGGCCCATTTCGGGAGACTTCACACGCCCGACCGAACAGAGCACACGCTTGCTTCCGGACCGTCCGTCGACTTCTGCCCGAAAACCTCCTAAAATTCAGTCCAATCCTTCCGAGACTTGGACTAAATGTGAACAAGTTCGAATATCTCCTAGCGGGAGGGATCGGACATGAACAAACCGCGCGTCAACATGTCACGCCGGACAGCAGGCTGGCTTGTCGCCATTTTTGCTGCTCTGGTGGTTATCCATTATGCGTACAACACCAGTGCCAGCAATCTTGCTCAAACGGTCATGGGCAAACCGGCCAAGGTCGTCGCGCTGCGAGGCGAGATTACCCAGCTTGGCGCCGACCAAATGACGGTCACGTTGGAAGATCCCCATGGCGATTTGACGAATCTTACGGACAAAATCAGCCTGACCGATCACACGCGCTACAGCGCTCCCGGCAAGCCTCAAGCCACAGGGTCGTCTGGATACAGCTATCTTAAGCAAGGATACCGCGTTTCGGTGAGCGGCCAGGGCACCGTCCAGAACGGGATCGAAGCCCAACTGGTTCAAATCAACTTTCCGCCGATTACAGGTACCGTCAGCAAGATCGATGGCGGCCAGATTACCGTGACCGTTCCCAGCCAACAAGCGCCGGCCGTGGTGGATGTGACTTCGCACACCGCCTACTTTATGCCCGCCGGGAATCTGACCGCTCTTAAGCCAGGAGCCTCGATACGGGTTTGGGTGGTTCCGAATCAGGAACCCGGATCCGGGCTCACCGCCGTCACTGTGATGGTCACCAAGGGGTAACCCTACCTCGCCATGGGTTTCATCACCGCATATGGGGAGGCCCAAGTGATGAGGGCCTCTCTTCTCTGCACCTGACAAATTTGGGTCATTGCGTGACCCGGCCGATTAGGCTATCCTTATACCCATGTATAGAGTGCCCGTATTATTGCGTTGGGGCACCTTTAGGGTTTGGCTGACTTTGCTCGACGATGGAGGAATTGTCCGTGTTAAAGATTTTCCCTCAATTTGAAGAGGACCAATTGATCCGGCTGTTTCACAAGGGGGTCAAGGCTCAGTGGACTGTGTCCGACGTGGAGTGGGAGCAGCCGCTGATGATGGGCGAAGAGCAAGCTCGAGCCCTCGCCCACATGCTGACGCCGGTATACCTCGGAGAGCAGTCGGCGATGATCGGCGCCAGCGTGGTGCTTCCGCAAATGGCCATGGCTGGTGAGACAACGTCGCAAATTTACCTCAGCAGTTTTTTGATGGATGAAGCGCGTCACTTTGAGGTGCTGACTCAGCTGTACAAGCGTCTCGAGGAGAACCCCCTCAACCTGCGGCAAATGCCGGCCATGCTCCGGTACCACAACCGGCTGCGCAAGGGCGACCGCATTGACTGGGTATGGGGCATCCTGATTTCGGACGTCTTCGCCAAGAACTTTTATCAAATCTTTTCTCGTTCGCAGCCTGAGGCCTTGTTTGGGAATCTGTCGGGCCGCATTCTTCGAGACGAATCGCGTCACCAGGCCTTCGCTGAGTACTACCTCAAGCACGCCGTGCCGGGTCTGGAACCCGATCGCCTTCAGGCGCTGGTGAAGATGAAGGACGATCTCCTGGCGACGATGGACAACATGTACGACCATCTATTGGAGGATGCCAAGCATCTCGACATTGATGGGCGAAAGTTCCTGGACGACTTGCGTGAAGAGATCGAGCACAAGTCCAAGCGAATCGGACTGACCGACCCCAATCATGGAGACGGCGAAAACACCCTGAAGCGCGTATTTCAGGGTGTGGGTGAAGGCGTCAAGAACGCCGGGCAAGATTTGTCGTCAAAGTTCCAAGGGCTGAAAGCCTCACGTTGCGACACATGCTTCGTAGCGCTCCTGTGCCGCACGCGGCTCGTGACAGCCGCCCGCTGCAGCTAGGACGACGTGGGGCGCTGCCCGCCCCGTTCATGGTGGGCGCGGAAGAAGTTTTCACTACCATGGCTGGCCATCGAAGCAGACGCCGAAACCTCCAAGGCCAAGGCTGCCGCTGCAACGATCTGGGCCAGCCTTTGTGCTGAGCCGGGACCTTCGCATCCTAACAGCCGCAAGTAGCTCTGCGCATGCGGCAAGGAGGTGCCCCCACCGACGGTGCCGACTTCAATGCCTCCCAACTGCAAACTAAACGATGCCCCGTCGGGCAGTTCTTGAATCGTTGCGTGCGCCATGCTGCTGGTTCCCACCATTCCCAAATCTTGACCCGTTGTCAGGAACATGGCTGCCACAGCCGAAGCCGGCGTAAATGCAAACGACTGCATGCCGCTGGCGTTGGAGCCATGCAGGCCAGTCCATTCCAGCCGTTTAATCTCATTGACGCTGGTATTCAAATAGCGGCGCATGTGTTCGTGGGTAAGTTTGGCCACCGCCATCACGGTTTTGCCGTGTCCGCCGTTGTAATGTTCGTGGCTGGGCTTTTTATCACCGCCCATGTTGGCCTCGAGAAAAATGTTGATGAGATGCCAAGGCTTGCCGTCAATGCGGCGGACGATTTCGCGGTTGAGCGCGTAGCTGTTGCGGGTAATCATGTTAGGTCCGCAAGCCTCGCCCGTAAAGAAGCGGTAGAGCAAGTGACAGACCGATCCCACCAGTTGGGCGTCAATGCCCAGCAACACGGCGTGCCGCGACACATCAGAGACCGTCTGATGGGGTTTCTTCACCTTGTCGGGATGGTTGGGGTCATTGAGCCAAGCGATGAGGTCGTCCTGAGATTCTTGGACCCAGTCATAAAAAGCTTTGGATTCGTTGCCGGAATCAAAAACAAAGGCGCAATCCCGCGTCATCATGTCATTGAGCACATAAGTCTTGATCCCACCAGTGCGATTCAATACGTTGAATCCGCGCTGCAAGGACATCGACAGCCCGCCTTCGGTGTGTGCCAGTGGCACGTAGACCGTGTCGTCGTAGCGGCTCACTTCCCGAAAGCGACCATCCTGCCATGTGTAGCGTCCCAAGTCTAGTTGGGCAGGCCCCACCACGGAGACGGGCATCACCATTTGCCCTGTCAACCCTTCCAAAAACGATGAGAGTCTTTCAGGATCAACCGTCCATTGGAAGAGCCGTTCATCCTCATCACGCCATTGCGGCAGTTGTCGAAGTGCATTCTGCCGCTCCTCGATGGCCTGCTTGTGGTTGCGATGTGACCAACGTCCTTGGCCCATTGTCGGTTTGCCTCCTATGTATAAAAACCCTCGCTCGAGCGAGGGTCAAAAAAATGGGTCGGCACGGCCCGATGATCCCAGTTCCCTGCGGAACCAGTAGTCTCGGCGTACGCGAGGGGGACGACCGTGTGCGGGATGGGAACGGGTCAACTCTCGCGGCGCG
>JAJZAN010000185.1 GCA_021799435.1 Bacillota bacterium
AATGTCGACATGTCGGAACTGTGACCCGACTATCCCGGCTCCCATCGCAGCGACTGCCGCCGCGCCCAGAATCCAGGAACGGAGTCCGAACGTCTTCCATTGAGTCAATAAGCCTCCCCCTTTACATCGTCTCCTCTTCCAGTTAATAACTAATTTCCCATCATCACCCAATTTCCGGAGTGACAGAAAACAGCCTAATAGTATTCGACACGGTTTGCTCAAACACCTGCTGGGTCAGGCAGTTTTTTTGGGCCGCTACTACTTCCGCCACCCGTATGACGCGCAACGGCTCGTTGCGCTGACCACGCCAGGGCACCGGCGACAAATAGGGTGAATCCGTCTCCACCAAGATTCGATCCAAAGGAACCGCTTCCACCACCTGCCTGAGTGCATGCGCACTCTTAAAGGTAATGGCACCCGAAAAGGATATATACCAGCCCAGTTCGAGCATTTGCTGAGCGAAATCCGCACTGCCGGTGAAACAGTGGATCACGCCGCGCGTGATCCCCACCTCACGGATAATGGCCCACGTGTCCTCTTCCGCTTCACGCGTGTGAACTGCCGCGGGAACCTGGAGCTCCTCGGCTAATTCCAACTGTTCTCGAAACACGGTTCGCTGCACCTCGGGCGGACTGTTGTTGTAATGGTAGTCCAACCCGATTTCGCCGATCCCCACAACTTTGGGCTGCTCCGTGACCCAGGCCCTCAACTGCTCCAAGTCGCCCGGCTTCTTGTCCTTGGAATCATGGGGGTGAATGCCGACCAACGCCCATGTTCCCGGGTGACTCTCCGCGAAGGCGACCGCCTTGGCCGAGCTTTCCATGGTATAGCCCGGGACAATCAGGCCGACGCCTTCCTTTATGGTTCGGTCGTAGACCTGCTCCCGATCCGGCTGGAAATCCTCATCCTGCAGGTGTCCGTGGCTGTCAATCACGCGAAGCTTCATTTGACCCGCGCTCCATCCGGCAAGGGAGAAAGCGGCGTGACAACGCTCAGCACGTCTCCTTGAGAACCCGCCAGCAACATGCCCTCGCTGACAATCCCCCTCAGCTTGGCCGGCTTCAAGTTCGCCACCAACACCACCTGCTTTCCCACTAAGTCATCCGGCTGATAGTGCTGCCGGATGCCCGACACAATCGTGCGTTCGCGCACCCCGTCAAACACCGTTAACTGCAGCAGACGGTCCGCACCCTTGACAGGCTCCGCTGCCCGCACCGTCCCGACACGGAACTCCAGCTTCTGAAAATCGGCGATATCCACCCAATTGTCCTCAACCACCGCTGGAGCGGGTGCCGATTCCTCGCTTACCGCCTCTCCCGCTTTGTCGATACGGGGGAACAGGGCGTCGCCGCGGCGAATGCCAAGGCCCTGGGGTTCATATCCGAAAATCGCTTCTTTAATGTTGGTCACCGGCGCATCCAGGCCCAGTTGCTGCCGTATGCGGTCCGGCGTATCCAGCAAAAACGGCGTCAATAGAACCGACACAATACGGAGTGTTTCCCAGAGTCCGTAGAGCACATTGGCGAGCTTTTCCGTTTGACCCGTTTTCGCCAAATCCCATGGCTTCTGCTCCTCAATGTACTTGTTGGCCCGGCGCACCAAACGGAAGATGGCCGTCAAGGCGTCGGAGATTAGCAACTGGTCCATGGCCTCTTGAAATTCCCGATAGACTTGCGCGGCTTCGCCCGCTAAAACGCGGTCATCTGATCCCGCGTTGAGAGTGGGCACCTGGCCGTCCAAGAAGCGGTTAATCATGGCTGTCGTCCGCGACAGCAGATTTCCAAGGTCATTGGCCAAGTCCACGTTTGTCCTGAGAATGAGCGCCTCCTCGGTGTAACTGCCGTCTGCACCGAAGGGCACCTCCCGCAACAGGTAGTAGCGTACCGGGTCGACTCCATAACGGTCCAACAGTTCAATGGGGTCAACGGCGTTGCCCAGGGACTTGCCCATTTTCGCCTGCCCAATCAAGAGCCAGCCGTGGCCAAAAACTCGTTCCGGAATCGGCAGGTCCAGTGCCATCAGCATGATTGGCCAAATCACCGTGTGAAACCGCACGATCTCTTTACCCACCAACTGCACATTCGGGGGCCACGCAGTCTCGAACCGGTTGGTGTCCTGGAGGTATCCCGATGCGGTCAGATAGTTGGTCAGAGCATCGAACCAGACATAGATCACATGCTCCGGATCGCTGGGCACCGGGATCCCCCAGCGAATCCCGGTCCGCGATACCGACAGGTCCTCTAATCCGGCATCGATGAAGTTCAGCATCTCATTGCGGCGCGACACCGGCTGGATAAAGTCCGGGTGACTGAGAATGTACTCGCGCAGCGGCGCTTGATAACGGCTCAGGCGGAAGAAGTAACTCTCTTGGCGCACCCGCTCTACAGGCCGGCCGCAGTCTGGACAATGGCCATCCACCAGCTTCGATTCGGTCCAGTAGGACTCATCGGGCAGACAATACCAGCCTTCATATACCCCTTTGTAGATGTCTCCTTTGTCCAGCAGCCGCTGAAAAATCTCCTGGACAACCCGCTCGTGGCGCGGCTGGGTAGTGCGAATGAAGTCGTCGTAGGAAATCCCGAGCCGCTTCCACAAAGGATCCTGGATAAAGGCCACAATGGGATCGACGAAGGCCTGGGGGGTCTTCTGGGCCTCGCTCGCCTTCCGCTCGATCTTTTGCCCGTGTTCGTCAGTGCCCGTCACAAACAGCACCTTTTCGCCCAACAGCCGATGGTACCGCGCTAAAGCATCGGCAGCCACGGTAGTGTAGGCATGCCCGACGTGCAAGTTGTCGCTCGGGTAATAGATCGGTGTTGTAATGTACCAAACTTCTTTGCCCATTGTCTCCTCCTGTTTCTCGGGCGGCCGCAAACAAAAAACCCCTTCGTGTGAAGGGGCGACCTGGGGCCGCGGTACCACCCTTATTGGATCTCGTTGTCCGATATCGGGGACATCCGGAAGTCCTACTCAATCCGTTCAGACTTCGAGCTCCGAGGCCATCCGCCGACTGGACCAACACCGGGCTTGCACCGTCTCCCGGCTCGCTGGGTTGGCATTCCAAATCGTGGTTCCTCTTCCACGCCCATTGTGGAGGCGATTCTAGCAGACCACGCACTCCCTGTCAAACCAGCTTAGAACGAGTCCAAACGCCATCATCTATTGGTTTTCGACAAATTTCGCTTTTCCATTGACTATTTTTTGGAATTTCTGGTATTATACTGGTATTCTGGTGTCGAAAAAGAAAGGGGCCTGGAAACCGTGAAATCTACTGGAATCGTCCGCCGCGTAGACGAGTTGGGCCGTGTTGTTCTCCCCATCGAGCTGCGTCGCACCCTCAACATCAGCGATAAGGATTCCCTGGAAATTTACGTTGACGGAGAGAAAATCGTTCTAAAGAAGTACGAACCGGCCTGTATCTTCTGCGGCAACGCCGAGGGCATTGAGACCTACCGCGGGAAGAACGTATGCCAATCCTGCTTGAAGGACTTGAACACCGAAGCCGTCTAAGTGTCGTGGACTCGTTGATACAGTTCACGTCTCGAAACACCGTATTCCCGCGCGGTTTGACGCATGGCTTCATTGGGATGCTGCCCCTGGGATACTAACTCATCCACCCGGGAGACAAGTTGATTCCAATCAACTTCGCCGCTTCCGGGCATTTTTTTGGCCGGACCCAGCACCAATACACACTCGCCCTTCCAGCTCCGATCCTCGGCAGCGAGAGCCCGTAAGGGTCCCCGCCAGTATTCCTCAAACTTTTTGGTCATCTCCCGGCCCAGCAATACGTCGCGTTCGCCAAGTTCCTCGGATAAATCTTCCAAGGTCGCCGTCATGTGATGGGGCGATTCGTATACCACCGCCGCATGCGGCCACGCGCTTAAATCGTGAAGCGCCCGCCGACGGTCCGCACCGGAGCGCGGCAAGAATCCCCAAAACGCGAACGGGGCGGGAAATCCTGACGCCGCAAAGGCTGTCGTTGCTGCCGATGGTCCCGGCACCACGGAGACTTTTAGTCCTTCCTGCCACAACGTATCCACCAATTCTTGTCCGGGATCGGAAATGGCCGGCATTCCCCGATCCGTCACGAGAGCGAGACTTTCCCCCGAGCGCAGCCGGGCCACCACCTCACCCATGCGCTGTCGCGTATTATGGGCGTGGAAAGAGATTAGTCGAACGGAAAGACCCGCATTGTGACAGAGCAGCCCCGTAACGCGCGTGTCTTCAGCCAAGACGGCGTCGACTTGGCCCAGCACCTCCTGAGCACGGGATGACCAATCACCCAAATTGCCAATGGGGGTCCCCACCAGATAGAGAGTTCCGGGATCCACGGCCGAATGCTCGGTACTAGTCTCCATTCTCGCCTCCTAAAGCCGTCTTTCGTTGATGGCTGAACCGCTTGACGCGGCGTTCAGCACTAAGAGCCTCTTGATGGGTCATGGGGCCGTCCTGCCACCAAAGCTCGAGGGGGCCGCGGCCGCGCGTGTAACGGGCGCCCCGACCGGCCTGATGCGTCTTAAGCCGACGATCCACATTCGTGGCAATCCCGGTATAAAAACTCCCATCACCGCAGCGCAAAACATACACCCACCACTCCATTAACGCCGCTCCCGAGGCCATGCGGTGCGAATCCGCCACAGCGCCACGTCTGGATTGCCGTTAGCCTCGAGCTGCTGATAGACCCGCTCTAGGGTCTCCCACAGTCCCAGCCAAGCCTTGTCGCCACTTTCTAGATAGCGCGACCGGGTCCACTGGGCCATGGCCACAACGCGGTCTCCAGTAACAGGCTCGGTGCCGCCCAGCACCGCGCGTCCCACACGCTCCAAATCGCTTTCGAGGATGCGCTCCAGGGGTGTGAACCGCCAATGGTGACATCGGCTTTGAATGGTGGCAATGAGAGTGTCCGGCCATTCGGTCATCAAAAGAAAATAGACCCGGGCCGGCGGTTCTTCCAGATGCTTCAAGAGGTAGCTTTCCGCTTCCCGGCCCAAGGCATCCGCCGGGCGGATGACAATCACCTTCGCCGGCGACCAAAGGGGCCCGGCCGCAAGCGTGGATACGGCATCGTGCACCGCATCCCGCCCAATCGTCTTGGGAGCCGGCAAGAGTTCCACATAGTCCGGGTGGCTGGAAACACCCATGCGGCAGGATCGGCACGTGCAATCGGCTTCGCCGCTGCCTTCACACAACAAGCGGCGCACCAATCCCGCCGACACCGCATCGAGAGTCTCGGCGGGACCGCTGATAATTAAGGCCTGGGCCAGATGTCCGCGCCCATAGGCCTCCAGCATGTCTTGCAGGCG
>JAJZAN010000186.1 GCA_021799435.1 Bacillota bacterium
CGACGTCTCGCAAAACCAATTCCCAAAGACCTTGTCGGTATTCTATTCATGAATGATCTAAGGAATCAGTTCCTGCATTCACAACTTTATGGGGTACGCCATTGTCCATGCACTGGTGATCTTGTCCGTAGACCTAGTCCGTGGTGCACCCGTATATACCCAACATGATGTAGCGCCCTTAAGTGCTGTCGGATGTCACGGAGGAATGGCTCGTTGAGATAACAAGATAGCACGTTGAATCGACGGATCGGAACACACTGTGTCGTCTGAGAACCCGTTGGAGAACCAGATACGTATTAATCGTCAACGTCCGTTTCTGCTAAGGTCTTGAGCCCAGAAAACACCCCTTGGCGGGCTAAGCTTCGAATCCTTTTCCCACCTTCCCTAAATGTTTACAAAAAACGTTCGGTTGAAGAGGATTTTCGGCAGCTGCCGTTGAAATATCACTTTGGATCATAATTTATTTTGTAGATTCTTGCCACCTTTTTATTAGCGGTATACGCGAACAGCATGACATTTTGTAAAAATGGTGTCGAAGCGGTGGCTGCTTTGGGAAACGTATAGAGGGTGATATTATTTATTCTCTAATCAATATAGCGGAAAGAGTTACAAAGTGGCACTCTGCGCAATGGCATTCTGCTTGGCAGCGCTATCGTGTTTCTTTATTGATGTTTCCGGCAATTCAGATAATATACTGTGGAATCCCAATAGTTGGTGTACTGACAGCCCATATGCGGGACAGAAGGGAGATACCGCCCAATCCATGGCCGATATTGAGTGGTGGCCGTGGGCCGTCTTACATGTTGTCAATCCTTCTATTGACCACTGGCTGTGGGTTCCAGGTGGTCGGGGCGAGTCAGGACCACCTCCATGGAGAGTATCAGCCTCTTTATGAGTCCGGTTACAGGCGCTCGCCGGTCTCTTAGATAGCTAGAGTGATGATTTTGGGCTCTGCATTTTCCGCCCAGGATATGTGTCTTTTTGATTACTGTTGTTACTAAATGACGGATGTAGAAAAGGGGGGTGTGGAAATAGATTCAGCTGGATGGGCAGGTGAATGAAAGAGTTTCCGCCCTTCTTTTGGGAATAGACCGGTGAAAGGAAATGGTCAAGGTCGATAAAAAATAGGGCATGCACACCGAGATGGTGGATCTTTCGTCTTTACCGAAATCGAGAGGGAAGACCAAGCAGGTAAGGGAGACGGTTTGGGTCTTGGCCCATCATTGCAATTGATTGATGTACACTGGGGAACACTTTGAAAATTGAAGGAGCGGGTTTTCATGAAACTGTCCATCATAATTCCCGTATATAATGAAAAGGCTACGTTAGCGATATTGCTTCGCCAAGTTCACGAGGCGACGCAGTACTACAATACGGAAATAATCGTCGTGGATGACTGTTCAAGTGATGGTTCGGAACAGATCATTCGGGAACAAGTCCAACAATACTCCAATGTAATCGGGGTACTACGTCACATAAATCGTGGTAAAGGAGCTGCCATCCGGGAAGCACTTCGCATTGTTACGGGAGATTTAGTCCTGATTCAAGATGCTGACTTAGAATATTCGCCTTCTGATTACCCCAGGCTTCTCGATCCCATTCTTCAGGGGAAAGCCCGCGTTGTTTACGGATCCCGCTTTGTGAATTCTACTGTTTTCGGTATGAGTCCGTTGTTTCGTTGGGGGAACTTGTTGCTAACTTGGTGGACCAACGTCTTATTTCGCTCCACCTTAACCGATATGGAGACATGCTATAAAGTGATACCTGCGGAGATTCTCAAAGCTATCCCCTTATCTGGAAATCGTTTCGATTTTGAACCGGAGATTACTGCAAAACTTCTCAATAGGGGGATAAATATCGTTGAAGTACCGATTTCCTATAATGGTCGCAACAAACTCGAGGGGAAGAAGATAGGCGTTCGCGATGGCATCGTGGCAGCGTGGGCGCTCTTAAAGTATCGACGCAATCCCGTCGCGGGTGAGGCGGCCAATGAAATGATTATCATTAGGGGCAGCTTATGACATCGTGGGCCTATTTGATTCTTTCTATAGCACTAAACGTCGCAGGACAATTGCTTATGAAGACAGGTATGGAGGGTCAAAGTGTATCGACCTTTGGCTCAGTGCTGTTCAGTCTTTTTCGTCTTCCCGTGTTTTTGGGCCTGGTGTGTTATGGGCTCAGCACCTTATCGTGGCTCAAAGTGCTCACTCGCGTGCCATTAGCCGTTGCCTATCCGACCTTGAGCCTAGGGTACATTGCTATTGTTGGCTTAAGCGTCTTGTTCTTGCGAGAAACATTTCGCGTAAACCAGGTCTTGGGCATGATGTGCATTGTGGTTGGGGTTTGGATTTTGTGGCGATAGATTGGCGCCTCAGTGTCTGCATCCCGACCAATACGTAGATATCCCGGCCATAATCCCTGGCTCCAATGTCTGAGCGCCTGGGATTTTGAAGAAGGATTCAGCGCACTGTCATCAGTGTGCTAGTACCAGTACGGATCAAGTTTTCGAACATGTCCCGGATAAGGCGGTATATCGATTGTGTTGTCCTGTTATTCCCAGACATACTTCGGCTATGAGTTCGGTCACTCTGCGTGCTCAAGACCACTGTCGAACCGGTACAGGACGTAACGATGGACGGCTTGGTGGGTGTCGGGGCAATCAAACAAATGAATTGTAAGAACTCGTTCTGCGACGTATTCACCTCGGATGGTGTGAACTCGGCCAATCCTGCCAGTCAGAACAATCCGAATGAGATAGTCTACAACCGCATCCACCGCTCCAGCTTCGAAAGACTTCCCGATCCTTTAAACTTTGATTGAGCTTTTCCAGTCGACTTAAGATGTTAATGCGTTCTTCCAATCCGTCATTAATTTCTTTAAATTCGGCACAGACTTCCGAACATTCGAGTAGTCCCTTATTAAAGATGTTACCGACCATTGAGAGCCTCTCCTTATATAACCACCATAAAAATGGCTCAATAACAGCAGGATTCACACTTTAACCTGTTTTTGTGTAGCGAGCTGAAAGTCTCTTGCAAGCCACCCCTATTTCCGCGCGTACGAGATTGGTAACTAGTGCCTATCTCATGGCCTCTGCGGAAAACCTCAGTGGGGTTCCATCCGCTCGTGATTGGACGCTCGCAGCATCTGTAAAAAGTTCTTGTTTCGTTGGTTGATACTCGAGTGAGTTCGGCACCAAACCACGGACGGGAAAGGGACTTATGGGGAAACCTTTGGCCAAAATGATGGCGGATTTTATTGCAGATCTTAGCGGAAGCTGAGGTGTTCGGTTCCGATCGGTAAAAGTCGCAAAGTCTACAAGAGGTTAGGTGTTCTTCAATTTGGCCCTCCGGTAGCCCATCTTGTTGGATGCCTGGATCGCAACATGTCGAAGACAACCAAGCACCATGTCCCGTTGCTTCCCTTGGACAGGGTCGGCCATATGTTGCCGGGCGAACGAACGGCGGAACCTCAAAGACATCGGTTCGACATTAGCGGACATCGTTTTGTTTCCAAAAGCCGCGGAGCCGAAAATTTCTGGTAAGATATTTTGGAAGATGATGTGGATTCTTCGGTGGGTTCATTATGGGGAGTTGGTGTCGATACCTGCGAAACAGAGTAACTTGCCGATTGCGGCAAACGATACGTAAGAACCATGAATTGATTCCATCGCACGGAACCATCGTCGGTTTTCAAGTCACCACAGGGTTTATCCATTGGAGTTTGCGTTTCCTGCCCTTAAACGTCTTGGTGACAGATGCTAGCATTCCGTCAGGTTCCCTGACGTTCCTCCTGGCAATCTGCGATGAACGGATGGAATTTGGTCCCCTGAACGAGTAACGGTGAAGGTTCATGATGTGGCCAACACACCGCTTACGCGACCATTGATAAACCGACTAGGGGGAGAGTTATGTGGACGAGTCTCAACTTACGATAGTTGTCCCCGTATTTAATGAAGAACAAATTATTCGGGAGACTTATCGCCGTATTCACAATGTTGTTAACCAAACTCCGCATGAAATAATCTTTGTTAATGATGGGTCAACAGATCATACCCTGGAACATTTAGCGGACATTGCTTTAAAGGATCCGAGAGTCAAAGTGATATCCCTGTCGAGAAATTTCGGACATCAGTTGGCAGTCACTGCCGGACTGAATTATGCGAAGGGTGATGCCGTTATCTTAATGGATGCCGATCTCCAAGACCCGCCCGAGATGATTCCGCAATTTATGGAAACTTGGCGGCAGGGGTACGACGTGGTGTATGGGATAAGGCGGCACCGCGCGGGAGAATCACCCTTAAAGCGTTTCACCGCATTTGCCTTCTATCGTCTACTCCGTCACCTTAGCGAGGTCGATGTTCCGGCCGATGTCGGTGACTTCCGCCTCATGTCGCGCCGGATTGTGGATATGCTCAACAACATGCCCGAGCAACATCGCTTCATTCGCGGAATGGTGTCTTGGGTGGGATTTCGCCAGATCGGAATTCCCTATGACAGAGATTCCCGCTTTGGGGGTGAGAGTAAATACCCCTTTCACAAAATGTGGCGGTTTTCGTTGGACGCCTTGACCAGTTTTTCCGTGGAGCCCTTGCGGTGGGTGCGCCGAGGAGCATTAGCCGTTTCAGGCCTTGCCTTTTTGGCCAGCATTTGGCTCATCCGTCAGAAGTTGGCGTTTCCTCACAGTTTGGTTCTAGGATGGACTTCGACAATGGTCACCATGTTGTGGCTTGGTGCCCTGCAATTAGGCGCCTTGGGCATTATCGGCGAATATTTGGCAAGGGTCGTGGAACAAGGACGCCAACGTCCTTTGTACGTGGTGGCACAGACCATTAATGTTGATGACGACGAAAAATCCATGTCTCCACCATATCCCGGCGAACGACGGACTGACAAACGTGGGCACGCGGTGGATTTTGACCGCAATTCCGTCCTATAAAGGGACCACTTTTCTGGTTTACCGCAGTACTGCCGGGCGCGGCTCAGTCGGTGCAACATCACACGGATGAGGACCGTGGATGGGGAAGAAAATATGCTGTCGCGGACAGTCGGTCATGAAAGATCAAAGATCACGAAACATATGTACGCATGATTGGCGAGTTGATCAGGAGTGTTGTGACGGAAGGGCTATCCTGCACTGAAATAAGCAAACTAGCGGCGCATTATGATCTTGTTGCCGGGAAAACGAATGGGATGAGAGATAAGTGTCTGGATTGAATGATGCCGGACATACGGACAAGCTGGTCCTTAAGCCCGTGATGATGAGAA
>JAJZAN010000187.1 GCA_021799435.1 Bacillota bacterium
CAAACGTCCATGGAGAAACTGTACCGTGGCGCGAATGTGCCGGAGAGATTGCCAGACGGAGAAAGACCACACGATTAGACAGTGCTCAGGAAACCGAAGCTTTTACACCACTTGACAGGACGTGATCTTTGCCGTAACATTGGCAACACTCGTGGCGATCATTACGCTAAAACCCCAAGAACCGCCTCTGATTGGCAGTTGGGATGGCGGTTCTTGGGCATTTTGCTTGAACTACCCGGGACGAGCTGCCCGACTGGGCCCTGTACCGGATAGTCGAGGGGACAACCTCGGCTCTTTTATTAGTCTGATCATACCATGCCGGGAATATGCCAGCAAGACGTGTGGGCCTCAAAAAAGAATGCTGCACAAAACCGTAACATCTCCCCCAACCGATCCGGTGCAAACCGGTTGCGCCTCCATCGGAATCTTGTCAAGAAGGTTGCGTTGTAAGAGGAGCCCCAATCGGATACGGGAGATAGTTGACCGATTGAATGGCATTAGCGGAAAAGCCCCAGGATGTGAAGTCCGCCCACGAGGGAATCCAATGGAGTGTGCCATTGAGGATATCATACACCTTTGGTGACCCTGCCACATGGATGAGGGTTTTGGGTGATCCAGCGTTGAGTAAGATATTATCCGGCACCGTTACTACTTGGGACCACTGAAAGCCCGCCGCATTAAACAGGGCCGCCGAGGGAATCCATGAAAAGTCTCCCCGAGTCGTACGCAGGTAGATGGCGGACTGACCAGCATGGCGCACGAGGGATCCACTAGGGGGCAAGGCATACTGGGAAATGGGGGCATTCAATGGGACGAGTGGACCGGGTAAGGTGGAAACTGGATAAAATGGTCCCGGCAAATTGGGATTATCAAATTGGTTTTGGGTAAAGGGAGTACTGCCAGGGAGAATCGGGCTGACAGTGCCATTATCGTTGAGCTGATAGGGATAGTGCGTATTCGTAGCGAGACGTAAATAATTGATAAATTGGATACGAGGATGGGGAATGCCAGTGGGTAATACGTGGACTTGGGACCAGTCTAGGCCCATGGCATTGAACATCGCGGCATTGGGAATCCAAACCATCCCGGAATTCTGAACTTGATAGACAGCCGATTGGCCCTGAAACCGCACGAGTTCCCCATTCGTATAGGGGGAGGGCCCGGAACTGGCAAAGGCCGGGGCCACACTGAATCCGGCCAAAACCAGGGATCCAGCTAACGCCCAAACAAATTGTCGAATTATGGAAAAAACCTCCTTCTGATCTCATTTTATGCCGGAAAACCGATGGGTGCCGGTAACTCATTCACTGTCCACACCTCATTCCAGCGATAGTCCAGAGAGGTAAAATCCGCTGCAGAGGGAATCCAGTGTAGCTGACCCTGGGACAGTAGATAGACCTGGGTATGCCCCTGTTGTCGGAAGAGCATCATGGGTGAGCCGATGGGGGCATGGGCGATAGTAGTCACCTCGTGAACGTTCGACCACTGAAAACCACTATCATTGAAGATTTGTGAATTAGGAATCCAATGATAGGATGTTCCGTTAAACCAGTATACAGGGGTTTGGCCCGGCACCTGATTTAATCCATAAACAGTCCGTGTCATGGCCAGATAGGTCCCATCACTCGGCCAGGGGGTAATCTTGCCCGGAAGATCTGCAATGGTGGGGACGGTATAAGCCTTATTGGCTGGAGGAATATATTCGGGACCAGAGTTCGGGGGTCCGGATGGTCCGTAGTAAGACGGTTGAGGATAGGCATGAACACTCGTACCGACTAATTCGTAAATCGTCGGGGACCCTTTGACGCGGAACAGGCTCACCGACTGGGATATGGGTGGCCGTCCTACCGTGGATGGTAACACCTGCACCTGTGACCAAGAACCCCCCATGGATTGGAACACCGACTCATTCGGAATCCAATGGAGGGTGAGAGGGCCCGATGAGCCAAAGGGTACTGGGTCTACCAGAAAAACACTCGGACTATGCTGAAAGCGGACCAACTCGCCTGGTGTATAAGTAGGCGTGGCGGGGAGACCTGCCGCCTGGGTGATGGGGGCCAAGAGGAATAGGGGAAGAGATAATCCGGCTAATATAGTAGTACCGACGAACAGACGTCGTACCATGAATAAACCTCCTTCTAATGTGGGGGATTGCTTCTTCAGTGTACCAAAAGACTTCTTTTGCAACAGGGTCCTTACCCGTTTTTCAGACTGCCTTCGGATACCGGGTCCAAGGTCTCCCCAGCGGACTCCCTTTTTGCAACAACCCAATGCCAGGACACCCAACTGGGCGACACCCCCAAATACTGCGCGGCTTCCCGGACACCCAGGGTTCCCGCCGTCAGTTTGTCCAGCACTGTCGGCCACTTCGCCTGCACAAACGGCATGTGCCCTTTCGAGGGACGGCCTAATCGTTTCCCTTGCCGTTTGGCCCGGTCCATGCCGGCGATGACCCGTTCGCGAATCATTTCTAACTCAAATTCGGCTAACGAGCCCAAGATGTTCATCAAGAGCCTCCCGGTAGCCGTGGTGGTATCGAATCCCTCTTGGGCATTCAAAAATCCGATGCCTAACGGAATCCCATTGCGCTAAAGTTTGGTGCATGTGCAGGACACTCCGAAAGGCCCGATCCAGCTTGAACACCACCACCGCATCAAAACGTTTCTGCATCGCGTCGGCCATGAGGGAGGACCAAGCCGTCCGATGGCCGAGATCGCTGGCACTCGCGATGTCGATATATTCCTGTCGGATCGCCCAATCCTGATGAACCCCCACAAAGTCCCGTAACCGGAACAATTGGGTGTCCGGATCTTGGTCTTTGTCTTTGGTCGAAACCCGGGCATAGAGGGCAACCCGGAGTCGAGCTTTGCGTGGCATGGGTTTATTCTCCCTTCGTTATCCTTGCGGCGTATACGTCCAGGTCCAGGTGTCTCCGTGCACCATGAATTGTCCGTGGTCCAGGGTCCCCAAACCAATATTCAAAATTTCCTGCTGGTCCACCAGGGGGCCTAAGCCACTTGTCAACGTTTGATTCGCAACAAAATAAGCCTGGTGATTTGCCAAGGGAGCGACAAAGATTTGCGGCCAGTAGTAGCCGGTGACCGTACCCGTCCCGATCTCCCCCTTGTTGAATGGTGCCCAAACCGGGGTTGTCTTGCCAGCCGGCCTGGGTGAGGGCCGTGCCATTCAGAATGTTCTGGTTCGTGCCCCCGGTATCGAGCAAGGCCTGACCAGTTTCGTGAATCCAGCCCTGCGCTGTATTCTGCCAGATGATGACGGGTAAAAATGCCTGGCCGTTCACAATAGAACCCGATACCGTGACGGTTCCATTTGACTGGGATGGCGAAGGAGACGGGAAAGTCTGTGCCGCATCGTCTTTCTGCACGTGTAACGACTGTTCTATTTTGGTTAGCCACGAGATTTGCCTGGGTTGCACGGATACCGTCAGCACGAACCATCCATTATCCACTTTAGAAAAGCGTCGTCTGGTAGGCCCCGGGTCCGCCCTCAAGATTGTGGGAATGAACCGTACCAACAACCATGTTATTTCCCCCGGCTGGCACGGAACCTAAATCAGGATAGATCATAACTGCCGTCGGCGTTGCCGCATCCTTCTGTTGGGTCCAATTTACCCCATTGTTCGCATTCCACTTAGCTACTAACACATTCTGGGGAATGGCCAAAGACACCGGATTATCCATGATCGTCACGGTCGCCGTCTGCCATCTCGGATTGATTGGTGTCTGCATGGATGAGGCTTGAGTCGTCTTGCCTGTTTGTGCGCTCTGGGACGGTGCGACCTGTGTTTGACCTTGAGACGATTGAGTATTTTGTGTCGAGGATTTCGACGGTTGTTGCGATGGCTCTGACGATGGGGATGAGGATAATTGCCGGGATGGTGGGGATGACGATGAGGATGGTGACGGTGTGGGGCGTATGGAATGACTAGGACTGGACTGATGTGTTCCCGTGGCCTCATGGGACCCATTCGCATCATGGATCGCCACAATTGTTCCTACAGCCAGAGCTCCCCCCACATGATTCGGGACGACACCCCCGGGGAGACAGAAATAATAATGCCAACCTTGACCGGTTTTTGCTACGGAAGTCTCGGAAGATGTCCGTAGCCCGTGCTGGGAAACGCATTGCCGCAAAATGCCCTGGCCCTCAGGTTCATCAACGTCAAGGACAACCAGGTCCGAAATCCGCCCACTAATGATGGCCACGTTCGCGTGAGGCCATTTCCGCCACCACGTTCGAATCGTGCGGGCATTCGCTGGCTGTTTTTGAAAGTCCGACCACGAGGCCAAAAGTGGAATCTTTTGGCGAGGCTCAGTGCTGACGCACGAGGGTTTAAAGCTAACTGCCGCGCGGATTCTATGAAAAATTTATTCCACAAAGGGGGTGAACAGGCACAGCACGACGTGAGATGATATCCTCAAAACGTGTGTGGGAGGAATCGCCCCATTTAGCGAGCCATGTGCTCGCTCTGGCGACGCGGCGGATCCGGTCAGATTGGGAGGCCCAGTATGGCTTGGCTCCCGTCCTCCTCGAAACCTTTGTGCAAGCCCCTTGGGCTGGGACCTGCTATGCCGCGGCGAATTGGCACCGTATCGGGACCACTCAAGGCATGGGGCGCCAGGCCATCCACCATCAGGTGACGTTGCCGCGCAAGACGATCTGGATGTATCCCTTGGTCCGTTCCTGGCGCACCGCTTTGACCAAACCCTGGCTCACGCGCAAGCCTGTCGAGGAGGCGGGGGAATGAAGGGACGAACAGGGGCGCGACCCCCATTGGCTGGCTCCGCGGCCATCCCCACGCTGACCAACGCGAAATCCCCCTATCAGACCCCGGAAGAGGAACAGGAAGCTCGCGAAGCCGCGGCCGCCGTGGAACGCGTGAACAGCCGATGGGATGTGTCGTTCGGGTTTGAGGTACACACCATTCGCGGGCTCAAAAAAATGCGCATGCGGAGCGGACTGGCTTTGATTGTGATGTTGGCCATGGCCTTGGGCCGAATTCGCCAGCAACATCCGGAGCATGTGCGGAGTGTGGTCTGGAGCGCCTAAGGCCTGAGGCCTCACACGGTCCCCTCACACCAATTTTCACGGTCTGAAAAAAATCCGGCGCCAGGCACCGGAATTTGGGCCTGGGTGGTCAGCGATCGCCGCGGCCTACGCGTCCCGGACAAGCCTTGTTGTCATGTACAGCACGACTCATATTTGGCATATAATGCCATAAAAAAGTTATCCACAGCCC
>JAJZAN010000043.1 GCA_021799435.1 Bacillota bacterium
GTGGCCACTTTAGCCGTTGCCCTCACCGGATGCTGGGACGATGTGACCCTAGACCGCCGCACCCTAGTCCTCGACATGGGCTTTTACCCGGGTCAGCAGCCGGGAACGTTGAAGGTCTACTTTGGCTTTCCCACCCCCACGGGCCTTACCTCCAGCAATGGTGCCGGCTCGGGGGGCGGCGGTGGATCAGCACCGCAGTTCAGTGATGTGACCGGCACCGGATACTCGCTCCCGCAAGCCTTTTCCCAGGCCCAGTCCAAAAGCGGCCGCGACTTATATCTCGGGCATACGGTGCTGCTGGTTTTTTCCACCAAGCTCTCACCCCTGCAGTTCAAACTGTTGGAGAACGCCATCAACCGCATTGGCACCCTGGACAAAACGCCTTTCGTGGCCGCGACGGCGGACACATGGGACAAAGTGGTCGCGGTGAAAATGGCTCAGGAGGAATTCCCGGCTCTCTATTACGAGGAACTCTTCTCGTGCCCCCGCTGCACCCAGTTTGCCCTGGGCACGCGTCTCTGGGAGATGGGAACCCGCCTGGCGCGGCCGGGCGTGGACTTGGTTCTGCCGCAACTATCTTCGAGCCCGGAAGGCCCTAAACTGGATCAAGTCGCCCTGTATCGGAATTACCGCTATGTGGCAACGTGGGATCATGCCCAAACGACCGATTACGCGTTGGCCGCCGGAAGAAGCCGCAAGAGCTCCCTGGTGTTCCCAGACCATTGGCATGCCGCATTTGATTCGGTCGCCGACAAGATGCGGCTCAGAACCGCGTTGCGCGGCCGTCAAGTGGACGCCATGGTCAACTTGCATGTCACGGCCACCTTGGTGACCTTGGATACTCCCAAGGAGAATGCGAAGCAGTTGTCAGTGTTAAGCCGCGCCAGTTCTCAGCAAATCGCGGAGAGGGTGTTGAAAATCTTGGAACTGAGTCAAAAACGGGATGTCGATGTGCTGGGCGTAGGACGCGAACTAGCGTGGAACGATCCCACCGCCTTTGCGGAGTTTAAGCATTGGCATCAGGAGTACCCGCATGTGCATTGGACGGTACACTGCCAAGTGATTATCAACAAAATGGGAGACATTAAATAGATACACCGCGACCTCGGTGCTGAAGGGAGAGCCTCATGGGATCACAACAACTGCCGCGCATTTCTGCCGGCCAGTTCGCGACGATGGTGACCGCCGGGTATACGGGACTGGGCATTTTCTATTTCCCCCGTGATGCCGTGTCGTTTGCGGGCCGCGCGGGCGTGTATGCACTTTGGGTGGACGGGCTGGCGGCTTTCGTGTTGATGCGGCTCATCTTCCGAATGAGCCGATTGGTACCCAACGAAACCTTCGCCGGGTTTGCGCCCGAGTTGCTGTCGAAACCGGTCGGCTATTTCGTTGATGCGTTCAGCGTGGTTTATCATATCGCCCTCGGTGCTTCCGCCACCGTTCTAATTAGTATGGTGCTGGGAAACATCTTCTTGCCCTCCACGCCGATCTGGGCCATTGACGGCTGCCTCACCGCCACCGGCGCGTACATGGCTTGGGGCGGTGCCTCCGGCCTGGGCCGCACCCTGCAGGCCAGCTACCTGCCGCTTTTGATTCTTTCCACCCTTTCCATTTCGCTCGCCGCCACATCTATCACCCACCCCGAGCTGCTGGTTCCATCGTCCCATGTGGCGATCGTCCCCTTGCTCCAAGGCGCGTACCGACAGTTTATGATCTTCATTGGCTTCCAAGCCTCCATCACTTTGTATCCGTTCATTCGCGAAGGGGACCGAGACCGGGCAGAACGCTATAGTCTGTACGGTCTGCTTGGCGTGGTAGCAGCCCTGACACTGCAATACGAAGTCATCATGGGCGTGTTCGGCCCCGAAATGATTTCCAGGCTCCGTTGGCCCTTGGCCAGCGCGTATCGCATCATCTCGGTATCGGGGTTTTTCATTTCCAAGCTGGGCACGCTTTTAATTGTGCTGTGGACCATCGTCGTAGCGGGGTTTGTTTCGGTGCGCCTCTGGTGTGTGGCGTACGATCTGTCATCGTTAACACGGACCATACGGCCCATTCCCTTCAAGTGGGGGGTCGTCATGATGGCTGCCGCAACATTTGGATCGGCGCTCTTGTTCCCCAACGCCAAAATCGCAGACCTCTTTAACGAAAGGTGGCTGGTCCCCTGTGGTCTCGGCTATCTCGTGATCACGCCGCTCGCCACCTTGACCGTGGCCTCCCTCAGGCGAAAATGGGTTCTTCATCTCAAAACCATGACGGAGCGGGGGCGGGAGTACCAATCGCCGTAGGCTTTGGGGTTCGAGAGTCCTCAGTCTGGGGAGGACCCGTCGTTACGAAGGGCGGGGGATCAATATCTCAAACGTGGTCCCATTCTTGACGGTGACGCGGACGCTGCCGCCGTGCGCCTCCATAATCCGACGAACAATCATGAGGCCGAGTCCGTTCCCGGAATCTTTGGTCGTCACCCGGCTGACAAATAATTGGCCCATAAGTTCCGATGGCAGGCCGGGGCCATTGTCCGTGACGGTCAGTACAAAGTGCTGCGCTTCCTCCCGGCAGTCCACTACCACTTGGGTGCCCTTGGCACGCATGGCCTCCACGGCATTTTTAATCAGGTTAGTCAACACTTGTTGGATGCGATCATCATCGCCCCAAATTTGCTGCTCGGGGTCGAATACCTTTTTGAGGCGCACCGCTCGCTTGCCCGCACGCCGACCCTGCGACGCCGCAAACCAAGCGTTTTCCACCAAACGGTCCAATGGGATCCAAGATGGGGTCACTGTTAGCGGACGGGATACGGCCATTAAATCGGACGTCAAACGGCTCAGCCGATCAATTTCGTGCATCATCTGGTCGTAGTAATGGGCGCCCGCAGCCTCGGCCTCTATCTGTGCCATCTCCACATAACCGCTTAACGCGGCCAACGGGTTCCGTATCTCGTGCACTAAACTGGCGACTTGCTCCATGGGCATGCTCTCATCCTGGCCGGACAGCTCTCGGCGCCACGCCTCCACCACCACATACTCTTTCAATGCTAGAAAGCGGACGCTAAAGTCGCCTTGACACCGCGCTGTCACACCGTTCAGTACATCGTCCCAGGCAGGAAACCCAGATAATTCGGCCCACGTTTGCTGCTCATGGATGCCAAACGCTCGGCACGCAGCCAGATTGGCCCAGACGATCGTTTGGTTATGTACCAACATGACAGCGGTCTCGAGGTGGTCGATGGAGAGGCCCGCCAACGCATTGCCGGACCAGGCCAGATGGCCCAACGGCTTGCCGTCCAAGTTAGTCAGCGGCTGAAAGTGCACCCCGACGGATCCTCCCAAGTCCAGACGGACATTGCGATCGTAGGGTTGTGTATGTTCGGCCGCTTCCTGGGCGATGTGGCCGGCTAGGTCCACCCAGCCTTTGCCGCCTAAACGAGCAATATGTTTGGCCCAGCGGTTTAACCACACCCACTCCCCGTCAATCATCAAGCCCAGCGGCAAAGGGAGAATTTCGAGGACATCTCGTCGTACAGCCAAGTCATTAACCAAGAGAACCTCTTCCGTTAGAGGGAAGATAAAGCCTTCTTCGTTACGGTTGTTTTCAGTTTCTTTCATTTTTCGCCACCTTGATTGGATTCAATGCTGCGACTGGGGCGCGTGTATCAACCACTACGCCATTCGACACGATTTGACGTATTCCTGCTTCCGACCGATACTACATCATTTCATTAAGGAACGCTTCGGACGAAGCGACATACACCATAAAAGACGATGGCCGCTCGTGGGACGCCGGGCCATCAATGAGCTCCTCCGTCTCTCGTGCTGCAGGCCTCGCATCCCCGATATTGGGGATGGAGTCCCCTAAAGAATGCAGGTTTCTGGACTTCACGACTTTCCAGAGGCGGTTTCTCGCGTTAAGATAAGAGCATAATAGGGGACATTCGGACTTTTTTCCGGGTGTCAAAAGGAGGTGCGCCCATGCAAGCTCGATCGGACCCGGATACTTGCCCTTGTCGATGCCAAACGAGAGGGGGTAATGTGATTGGCCGATTCCCGCGAACGGCCTGGGGTTGGCTTGGCCGATTTGCTGGTGGGCGCATCGATTTTGGCGCTCATCTCCATCGTGATTGCCTGGGCCACCCATGCCCATCCTTATACTGCTGAATCCGGTCGAATTTCGTTGGTGTGGTGGCGTTTGCCGCTCGATGCCGCGTACTCTTGGCTTCGCATGGCAGCCGCGTATGCACTGTCCTTGGTCTTCACGCTGGTGTATGCCTATGTGGCCGCCTTCAACCGCCGGGCCGAGCGAATTCTTATTCCGCTGCTAGATATCTTGCAGTCCATCCCTGTGTTGTCATTTTTGCCAGTGGTGCTGCTAGCCTTTATTGCTCTTTTCCCGGGATCTAGGATTGGCGTCAACCTCGCTGCCATCATCCTGATTTTCACCGGTCAGGTCTGGAACATGGTCTTTGCCGTCTACCACGGCTTTATCACGATCCCCCGCGACCTCAAGGAATCGGCCTTATCGCTGAACCTGTCGCCCTGGCAGCGGTTTCGCACCATGGAACTGCCGTACGCCATGGTTGGATTAGTGTGGAACTCCATGATGTCGTGGGCCGGCGGCTGGTTTTTCCTCATGGCCTGCGAAATGTTTTCGTTGGGCAACCACGCCTATCAGCTGCAAGGACTGGGCTCCTACCTGCAAACAGCCGCCAACCAAGGACGCTGGAGCGCCGAACTGGCTGGGCTCTTTACCCTGGTTCTTTTGATTGTGCTAATGGACCAGTTGATCTGGCGGCCGCTCTTGGCGTGGGCTGACAAATTCAAGATGGAGATGGTCGAGAGCGCCGACCGGCCGCGCTCAACCGTTCTGCGGGTCTTGCGCCGCTCCTTGATTTTGGAATGGATGGGCAAGCGCATTTGGGTTCCCTTGACTGAGTGGAGTGACCGCCTTTTCTCCCGGACCCTTCCCCGAATGCGAGAACAACCCGCCGTGGTCAGCATTACCGGGTTGATTCGCTGGCTCATTACAGCGGCGGTTGTCGTCATTATTGTGACGGCCTTGGAGGGAGCCGTTCGTCTGCTTTCGCACCTGAGCGGAGGACAAATTGGTCTGGTCTTCCTGGCCACCATGGCCACCTTATCGCGAGTTCTGGTGGCGCTCTTGATTTCCGTAATTTGGACCGTGCCAGTGGGTGTATTTATTGGTCTAAACCGGCGTTGGGCGGCCCGCTTGACCCCCGTCACCCAAATCGCAGCGTCCGTTCCAGCCACGGCGTTGTTCCCGGGCCTGGTTGCCATCCTCATCCACATGCACGGGGGACTCAATACGGCTTCGGTACTGCTGATGGTACTCGGCACCCAGTGGTACATTTTGTTCAACGTGATTGCCGGTGCCTCGGCCATTCCTGAGGACCTGCGCGAGGCGACCCGCATGTTTCGCCTGAGCCGGATGAAGACCTGGACCACGCTCATCCTGCCAGCCATCGCCCCGTTTTTGATTACGGGGCTGATCACCGCAGCGGGAGGAGCCTGGAACGCCAGTATCGTGGCGGAGTACGTCAGTTTTCACAATCACGTCTACACCGCTTTCGGCGTCGGCTCCATTATCGCCAAGAGTTCCCAAACCAAGGGGTTCACCGTGCTCCTGACGGCGACCGGAATGTTGGCTTTGACCGTCGTGTTGATTAATCGGCTGATTTGGCGGCGATTGTATGACAAGGCGACTGAGCGGTATTCTGTATCCTGACAACAGAGAGAAGGAGGGTGGTGTTGATGGCCCAAACTGGACTCGGGAAGGCGCCCGCGAAAAATGACAGCCTCGTGCGGTTGCTGGGCGTGACCAAAATGTATAAACAGCCCGACAACTACGATATTCGAGTGCTGGACGACATCAATCTCGATATCCAGCCGGGCGAGTTTATTGCCCTGCTGGGCCCGAGTGGTTCCGGCAAGTCCACCCTGCTTCGCATTATCACGGGCCTGGCAGAACCATCCTATGGCACCGTGCTCTACCGGGGACGTCCGATTGAAGGCGCCAACCCGCATGCTGCCATGGTATTTCAAAGTTTTGCGCTGTATCCCTGGCTTACCGTGCAGCAGAACGTGGAGCTGGGTTTGGTAGCCAAAGGCGTGGATCCGGACGTTCGCAAGCAGCGGGCCATCGAACTCATTGACTTGATTGGTTTGAACGGCTACGAGGACGCCTTCCCCAAGGAATTGTCGGGGGGCATGCGCCAACGGGTGGGCTTCGCCCGGGCTCTGGCGGTGGATCCGGAACTCCTCTGCATGGATGAGCCCTTTTCCGCCCTGGACTTTTTGACGGCCGAAAACCTGCGGTCGGAGCTGTTAGATTTATGGCTCGAGTCCCGGATCCCGACGCGGGCCATTCTTATGGTCACGCATGGCATCGAGGAAGCGGTCTTTATGGCGGACCGCATCATTGTGCTGTCCAAAAACCCTGCCCGTGTGGTCGCAGATTTGCCCAATCTGCTCCCCTTTCCCCGCAACCGCAAATCGCCGGAATTTGTGCAGATGGTCGACCAAGTCTATAAGATCGTGACCGGTTGGGATGATGAGGAGGAAGACCAGCAGGCCATTGCGCAGGCCCAACCGGTGATGGCGGGTACAGACCAGGGGCAGCCTGCCGAACGTCCCCGTTTAAAGCCCATTCCCTATGGCCATATTTCCATGCTGTCGGGTCTGTTGGAACTGGTGCAGGACCGGGGCGGCCATGATGACCTATATCGTCTGGGCGCGGAGCTTTTCTTAGAAGTGGACGATTTGCTGCCGGTGACAGAAACCGCCGAACTGTTCAACTTGGCGGAGGTCAGCGAAGGCGATCTGTTTATCACCGACTTGGGTCAGTCATTTGTGGAAGGCGATGTGAACGACCGCAAAAGCCTCATTCGCGATCAGCTGCTGGACATCCCCATTTTCCGCATAATCCAACGCGTCCTGACCACAAAGGCCAACCATGCCATGAATAAGGAATTTTTCACGGACATCCTGGAGGAGCACTTTTCTATCGCCGAGGCAGAGCGCCAGTTAACGACCGCCATTAACTGGGGCCGGTTCGCCGACCTGTTCCACTACGACACCGACACCGAGCAACTCTATTTGGACGAAGACCAAACCGAAGAGCAACCAGCTCCTGTCTCACACGAATCCTAAGCTTCGGCTGCGCATCGCCCATCGTGAGGACAACAAGAAAAACCCGCGTTCCGGACATACTGGTGTCGGAGGTGATCCGATTTGGCCTTACTGCGTTGGGATACCAGTGAAGTGGATCGACTGCGGGATGACATGACGCGGATGTGGAATCGCATGCGCGAGGATTGGAATCTCGATAACACGCGTCCCCTGACCCACATGCACCAGATGCAAAGTGGGTACCTGGCCGAATTCGAATTGCCGGGCGTCAATCCCGACTTGGTCGAGATAGATGTCGACGAAGAGGCGGTCAGCGTCCGCGGTGAGTTCCCCTCCTGTCCAGGCGAGGAAGATCACCGCACGGCACGCGAGTTTCACGTGGTGCTGTCTTGGCCCACCGGCGTCAATCCAGAGACGGCCGACGCAGACTGGCGCCACGGTCTGTTATCCGTCACGGCCCAAAAGGCGGCGGGCCAACGCCGCCGGATCTCTCTCCAAAACACGCATTAAAAAGAAGCCCTCGAGGATTCCCTCGGGGGCTTCTAGCTCTTAGGACTGGGGCCGATTGGGCGGCAGTTGATCGGGTGGCGGCGGCTTTTTCCCGCTGAAGAAGCCTGCCACGAACCCCAGCGCCAGCCCTCCCAGCACCGGCTGCATCACGGAACCAGGAGGACCCACCCAAACGATGGTGCCCCCTTCTGCCACCAATACCGCCAGCACGCTGATCACGATGACCTGTCCCATGGAGTATCGCCCCATGGGTCGGCGAGAACGTCCGCCGACCGCACCAATGACAGATGAGGACAAAGCCAGCGCCAGCGCCAAAATGGTTTTCACGCCACCACCACGTTCACGAGACGAGCGGGAATGACAATCACTTTCCGCACCGCCTTGCCGTCCAAGTATGGTGCCAGCGCTTCATGATTCAAGGCGGCCTCACGAATGGCGTCCTCGCTCCAATCCACCCCCACCACCAGCCGAGACCGCACCTTGCCGTTGACTTGCAAAGCAATCTCCACTTCGTTCTCCACCAACGCCTGGGCATCGTAATCGGGCCACGCGGCCTGGTGCACGCTGGTGTCATGCCCCAGATGGTGCCACAACTCTTCGCTGATGTGAGGCGCCATGGGGGCCAGAAGCACGGTGAGCGTCTCTAGAAGCTCGCGCTGCAATCCTTCCGGCACCTGCTCTAGGTCTTGGTACAAGGCGTTGGTGTACTCCATCAAGGCGCTGACGGCCGTATTGAAGGCTCGGCGCGGCCCCAAGTCCTCGGTGATTTTCTTGATGGTACGGGCCTGCATGCGGGCAAGTCTCTCCCGCGCTCCGGCATCGTCGCCGTGCGGGCGCGGCCGCGTCACCAACCGGTAAATGCGCTGCAGAAACCGATAGGTGCCCTCGACCCCCTGCTGAGACCACTCGAAATCCTTTTCCGGCGGCGCAGCAAACAGCATGAAGAGGCGCGTGGCATCCGTACCCCATTCGGCCATAATATTCTCAGGACTCAGGGTGTTGCCTTTGGATTTGGACATCTTGGCTCCGCCATAGACCACCATTCCCTGCGACAATAGGCTCTGAAACGGCTCGTCAACCGACACCCAGCCGGCATCGTGGAGCACTTTGGTAAAGAAGCGCGAGTACAGCAGGTGCAGCACCGCGTGCTCTTTGCCGCCCACGTACTCGTCGACCGGCATCCAATAATCGGCTGCCTCGCGGCTAAACGGCCTTTCCTGATCGTCAGCCGAGGTATACCGCAGGTAGTACCAGCTGGAGTCCACAAACGTGTCCATGGTGTCGGTCTCCCGCCGGGCCGGCTTTCCGCACTGAGGACACGTGGTGTTGACCCACTCCCGGGCCTGTGCCAAGGGTGATCCTCCTTGACCCGTAAATTCCACGTTTTCCGGCAGCAGCACCGGCAATTGATCGTTCGGCACCGGTACAGGTCCGCATTGCGGGCAGTGGATGATGGGAATGGGGGCACCCCAGTACCGCTGACGCGAAATCAGCCAGTCCCGCATCCGGTAACTAATCCTCCGTTGTCCGCGGTCAATGCTGGCCAGTTTCTCGGCCACGGCGCCCTTCGCTGCCTCTGAAGCCATGCCGGTCAAGGGCCCCGACTCAATCAGGATCCCGGAGCTCAAGTACGGCAATTCCACCGAATCCCCGCTCTCTGGCTGCACCACTTGGCGAATCGGCAACTGATACTTGGTGGCGTACAGAAAATCCCGCTGGTCATGGGCCGGTACGCCCATCACGGCACCGGTACCGTAATCCACCAGCACGTAATTGGCCACCCAAATCGGCATGGCATCTCCGGTCAAGGGGTGACGCGCGTAGCCCCCCGTAAAAATACCGCGCTTTTCGGTCGTCTCCGCAGTCCGCTCAATATCGCTCACGACACGCTCCTTGGCGACAAAGTCACGCACCGCGTCCGCTTCGGGACGCCCCGCAATGAGTTTCTCCACCAAGGGATGCTCTGGTGCCAAGACCAAGTAGGTTGCCCCATACAGAGTATCCGGTCGGGTGGTGAACACGGTGATTTGGCCTTCTTGGCCGACCAAGTCAAAGGTGACTGCAGCGCCCTCGCTGCGGCCAATCCAGTTAATTTGCTGGACCTTGATGTCCTGAGGCCAGTCTACCCGCTCCAGTCCCTCCAACAGGCGGTCCGCATACGACGTAATGCGGAAGTACCACTGCGTCAAATCGCGCTTGGTGACAGGAGTGTCGCAACGCCAGCACAATCCCTCCTCCACCTGTTCGTTGGCCAATACGGTCTCGCACGTGGGGCACCAGTTGACAGCCCCCGCCCTCTGGTAGGCGAGGCCGCGCTCGAAGAACAGCAAGAACAGTTCTTGGGTGAATCGATAGTATTCCGGCGTGCAGGTGGTCACCTCGCGCTCCCAATCAAACGAGAGCCCCATCTGCTGCATCTGTTTCTTCATATAGTCGATGTTGGCCGCCGTTGAGACCTTGGGCGGAATCCCGGATTTGATGGCAGCATTCTCCGCTGGCATCCCGAACGCGTCCCATCCCATGGGATGCAGCACAGAATAGCCCCGCAGCCGATAGTAGCGGGCAATCACGTCCCCCAAGGTGTAAACCCGCACATGCCCCATGTGCAAATGGCCGGACGGATAGGGAAACTGCTCCAAGCAATAGAACTTAGGTTTTGCCGACACCTCGGCCCGGTAGAGGTGCTGCCGCTCCCAATCATCCTGCCATCGCGATTCCACGGCTAAGACATCATAGCGGTCAGACGTTTCAATTTTGTCTCCCATGCGTCACCTTCCCAACAAAAAAATCCCCAGCCACTGCTGAGGACGGGCGTCATGCCCGCGGTACCACCTCGGTTAGTCCCCACAAGGGACTCTCTTCGACGAGCGTTAACGGGCTCACCCGCGGTCTCCTCCGGTGAGAAGCGCTGGAGCTGGTTGGCTCACACCATCCGCCAACTCTCTCAAAACAGCCGCCCGGCGCGTAGTCGGGATCATCAACCTCATATGGTAATTACTCGCTATTTTATGTCATTACCGGCGTCGGTGCAAACGGAGATTGCCTCTCCCTCCTGAAAATGGGGGTATGCCGATTTTATGATGGTTCCGCGCGACTAGATGAAGTGCCAAATGGTGTCGTCCGGGTTAGCAGTTACGCGACGAATCTCCATACCCTTCACCTCCCTACCCCTAATACCATAGCGGTATGCACATCGTCGTGCATGAACGTCCAACTGCGGCCTTACACCGTAATTAGATGGGCGTACCATGTCACGTCATCAGGACTAGCCGCCACACGCTTGGGTTACAAACAACCTTATCAAAATCTAAACAGATATCGTTATCGGATTGTATTAGGTTATACTCTCGTATATCGTAATCCGCGAGGGAGGACTTTCTTTGGACGCCAAGGATCTGCATGTTAAAGACAGCTTGACACTCGGAGCGCTCGCGCATCCCACGCGCTTTGCCATGTTGGAGGCGCTGATGCACGATACCTTAACGCTCACCGACTTGGGTCGCCTCCTTGATGAAAAGCCCGGCAAGCTGCGATTTCATCTGATGAAGCTGGTCAAGGCAGGACTGGCCGAGCTGGTGAACGTCACGGTGGTCGGTGGATTCGTGGAAAAGCGCTATCGCGCGACCATGAACCGTGTCGTGAGTGAGGCCGACGTGCCGGACAGGGGCTCGGACCTGGCCAGCAAACGGACGCTGGCCCTCACGATGGTAGAAGTATTAACCCGGCAGTTTCGGGAACGTCTGCTGCGCGATCCCGGCGGGGAGACGTTTTTTGCCAGCCAAACCGTGGTGTTGCCGCCCGCTCAGCTCGACAACTTCTTTCATGACTATATGCGCGTTCTCGAGACGCATCTCTTGCCCCGATGGCAAGGCTACACCGGTGAGGACGCCATGGCCCTAGACCTGGTGACGCTGATGAGCACCACCCCAACTGAAGGAGGTACTGAACGTGAACCTGATTCTCCGAACGGATGATCCCGCCATGCGCGCGGCGTTCTTCCGCTTGGCGCCCCGGTGGCGCCTAATCGATCCGGAGGCGTCCGCGCGCGAATCGTATGTGCTGGCGATCGACTTGCGCGGCCCAGTGGATGATGCGTGGCTTGTCGGATCCCGCGGATGGATCGCACTGGGAGAGACGCCCCGCCATTTTCAATGGGCATCGGACCGTGGGGCGACCTTGTTCTTGATGTGGCCATGCAGCGCCCAGCAACTCGAGCAGGCGCTCCATGCGGCGGAGACGGACGCACCCACGGATGCCGTCATCCTGTGGCCCGATGATATCGCGTGGAATCGCAACACGGCCACCATTCATAACGGCCGGAGCCTCATCCACCTGACGCCCTTGGAATCTGAGATCATGGGCGTCCTCTGGGAGCGTCGCCTCCTCTATACCTCGGCCGCCGAAATCCTTCAGCGCGTGTGGCGCGGCAGCGTGGCCACCGAACAAAGCGTCTATGTCTACATCCGCAATCTCCGGCGCAAATTGGAGAGCATCCCCGCCCGTCCGCGCATCCTCTTGAGCCGCTATGGGATGGGCTATCAGTTGGCGGCACCGCGTCACGGGGCCCACAGGGAGGAGCTTGCCGATGCGCGCTGAAGCCTCGCCCACGCCCGGCCTCGGCTACCGATTCTGGGGCCTTGTCACCGGTCAGGGACTCTCCCAGATTGGGAATAACTTCTTCTCCTTGGCGCTCCTCTGGTACGTCCTCTTGGCAACCCACAACCGCTCCGATCTCGCCCTCGTCGCCACGGGTCTGGCGCTGCCCAACTTGGTGGGCCTGGTGAGCGGCACGGTGGCCGATCGGATGAACCGATGGAGCCTGATGATTGGGGCGGACACCGCCCGCTTTGTGATTGCCGGAGCCCTGGCCGTCTGGGGCTGGGAGAGCCACGTGCCGCTGTTGGGTCTGGTCCCGCTGGTGTTGCTCCTGCAAACGGTGGGCAGTTTCTTTTCCCCAGCCGAGATGGCGGTCTTTCCGTCGCTGGTCCCTCTCCCTCGGTTGGCCCAAGCCAACGGGATCAATCAAGCCGTGACCATGGGCGCCCAGATCGTTGGACTCGGGGTCGGCGGCCTCCTGATGACGGCGTTTGGCGCTCCGACCCTCATGGGCCTGAACGCGATCTCGTTTGTCATTTCCGTGGGCTCCATCGTCTGGATTCGGCGTGGGCGTCCCCGTGTGGTGCCGGAGACCCCGAAGACCGCCTTCAGCCAGGACTTTCGGGACGGGCTGCATTTGATCTGGACCCACTCGGTCCTCAAACGCCTCGTGCCGATCGCCATCCTGATTAACTTCTCGCTGGCACCCTTGATGAGCCTCGACGCGGCATGGGCCCACGACGTACTGCATGTGGATGCGTTTTACTACGGTCTCATGGGGGCCTGCATGATGGGCGGCGTTGTGGTAGGCAGTCTCGGCATGGCCCAGTTGGTGCGCCGTTGGGCCTTTGCAATCTTGGTCCCGATGGCGCTCACTGTCATGGGGCTAAGCGTGGTGCTCTTGTCGCAGGTGCCGATCTTTGGGGTCACCGCCGGATGTTTGGCTATCTTCGGTATCGCAGCCGGCATCGTCAACACGGCGGTCTTCACCCTGCTGCAACAAGTGACCCCGATGGAAATGCTGGGACGCGTGGGGGGCACCCTCTTGGCGTTGACCACCTCGGCCCTCCCCGTCGGCATGGCCATCGGAGCGGCCTTGGTCACCCGTGTCGCGCTCCCGTGGATCTTTGCGGGCGGCGGGGTGCTCTCCTTTGGCGGCGTCGCCTTGAGTTTTGGCCTCCGCCAGAAACCCAGTGCCCAGACCGACCCGGTCATGGGTACCGAACTGTCCAATATGGCCGACCCCTCTTAGAGGCTACCCCAAACGGAATGGGGAATTATCTGCCACACCTCACCGCTAAGACCCTTGAGCCGTCGGATCGAGGGTTTTGGCTCGCGCCACATTACCACTGTTGTTAATCAAACAACGTCGTGTAGACGGAAGAGGTCGCTTACCCGAAAATGGAAAAATTCCTTGTCGAAAAAAGGAGTTCAGAATCGTCGGTCGAATTCCTTCGTTTACAAAAGTCGACAAATGAGGAGACCAGCATGGAGCAGCTGGCACCAGACGTTTCGAAAATTTATACCGCCTGGCGCACCCACCCCGGACTCGAGGTGGTGTTTCAGCCTTTGGTTCATATTGCGAGCGGCACCGCTTTTGGCTTCGAGGCCTTGAGCCGCCCCACGTTCAAGGGCGAGGCGCTGCCGATTGGCGCCTTGCTGGAATCGGCATCCCAGAGCCACAGTCTGGCGGATTTCGATCGGGTCGCTCTGCCTGTCATCCTGGAGACGGCTTCCCTCTTCGGATTGGGCTCCGCGCAGCTCCTCTTTATCAACCTATCGCCTTTCAGTCTCCTCGACCCCGACTTCATCCTTGGGCAGTTCCAAAGGCCAGCCGTTTCTGTGCGCCCCGACCAGGTCGTCATCGAAATCTCGGAACGCGAGTCATTGCCTGCGGTGGACATCACCCAGCTTCTGGCACCGTTCCGTACGGCGGGCATGGCTATCGCCTTGGATGACTTTGGCGCCGGATACTCGGGATTGACGCGGATGGTCGATATGGCGCCAGATTACGCCAAAATTGACCTCAGCTTGGTGCGCGATATCGACAAGAATGTGGTGAAGCATGCGCTCGTGGAAAGCACGGTCCAGTTCGCCGGTCACTCTGGGCAGTTGCAGCTGATCGCCGAAGGAATCGAAACCGCGGCCGAACAGGCCACCCTCCATGAACTGGGGGTGCAATTGGGCCAAGGTTATCTATTGGGCCGGCCTGAGGCAGAGCTCCGTTTGCCGGAGTCCACCCCGCCGCTGGCCTCGCTGACCCACCGGGCTCCGGACGCAGCAGAGCAGTTGGAGGCCTTCATCAACACCTCCCATCGGCTCATCGCTGGCATCGGATCAGGGGATGGGCTGGCCAGCCACATTGTCCATTTGGCGAACCGCCTTCTGGGGTCTGACTTCACGGCCATATGGAAGCCTTCCGGCGGGACGCTGCAATTGCAATACGCGTTCCCGGAATTAAGTCAAGAATTGCACGAACTGTACTTCGCAGCCAGATATCCAAGCTACGTGGCCATGGCGGAGCGGCGCACCCTGGTGTTCCAGTCCAAAGAGGAGTTGCAGCAGAGCCCCCTGGCGGGACGACTAGGCCTAGAGACCCTTATCATGGTACCCGTCCTCGACCACACCAAGAGTCTTTCGCTCTTAACCATAGGATACCGGAGGCCGGCTCAGGCGCGACCCCAGGACATCCGGATTGCGGAGGGACTGGCCCGTCTTATGGCCCTAGGCAGTGTGGACAGTCGGGGCGCGGAATCCGACGTACCCGGTGTGGGCGAGCCCGTCTTTGAAGCCATGTCCGGGTTGATGGCGGCTGGCGACATGGACTCTCTGCTGGCTAAAGTAGCGGAGGCTGCGCTCTCCGTCAGCGGTGGCCACATGGGCTACATCGGAGTTCTTGAGGCGGGCTTTCTTCATGGAGTCACGCCCACCCGGGAGTCATTTGATCTGCCCCGTGAGGATGTCTTCAGCACCGCCACGGACTTGGGCCGTGGACCCATTGGGCGCGCCCTGCGTGGGCAACGAATGGTCGTCGTGCAGGATGTGCAGTCCGATCCCACCATGGCCCCCTGGCGCATGGAACTCTTAGCCGACGGGATCCAAGCGGCGCTGGCCATCCCCCTGCGGGCCCATGGCCGCGTGTTGGGTCTGTTAAAGGTGTATCACAGCCACCGAAACGGCTTTGAGACCGCCCGCATCCGCCGGCTGGAGGCACTCGCCTCTCTAGCCACTACGGTGATTGAGAAATGGCAGGATGAGCATAGTGAGACGCGCCAGTGGCTCCGCAATAAGACTCGCCTGGTCTACGACCTCATGCCGCTCTTGCTCAACACCCCCGACGCACGATCGGGATATCGCCTGGTGCAAACGACGGTGGAGCGGCTCATGGATGCAACTGCCTCGGGCATTGTCTCCGACCGGGGCGGCCACATCGTGCCGGTGCACGATCAGGATGGAATCCCTGAGCATCTCATCCCGACAGTCGTACCCATGGCCGCCCATGCCATGTCGGAGCGGTGCCTAGTACACGAGACGGCGCTGGGCGGATCGACGCTCTTCGTGCTGCCGCTCATGGCGGGAGGACGAACGGTGGGAGCCCTGTGGGTTGTTACCGAGTCCGATGGACAGTCCAACCTGCGCGTCGAACTAGCGGACCGGATCGCACCTCATCTAATGATACTCGCCCTGGCCGCCGGCACCTGCATCCTTCTGGAAGAAAGCGGCCATTAAGACACCGCCTCCGACCACATCACCGCGCCCGCCTGCTGAGCGGCCTCCGCAATGTGCGAATGGCACGTCCACATCAGCACTTGCCGACCCTCCCCGAATTGCTGAAGAACTTTCAGGGTCGCCTCAGCGCGCCGGGCATCAAAGTTCACCAAAATATCGTCAAACAGGAGCGGCAACGTGCGGCCTTGACGGCGGTCCACTTCTTCGATCCAGGCCAGCCGAACGGCCAGGTACAACTGCTCTTGGGTCCCTCGGGACAACTGGTCGGTGAGAAACCGTTGGCCGCGGAAGTCTTCCACTTCCAGACTTGCACTGCCATCCATCAGCACCCGGGCACGCCGATATCGGCCATCCGTCATTTCGGCAAAGATCCCCTCCGCCCGCTGCAAAATAGCGGGTTGGCGTTCATCCTCAAATACCTGCCGGGCACGCTTCAACGCAGCATCCAATAAGGTCAGGCGTCCCCACTCACGGGCCCACTCTACAGCCTGGGCCTCCAATGATGCCATCTCCTGGCGCAGCTGCGAGGCTTCTCGATCCTCTTCCAAGCGGCGGATTTCCGTTTCAAGGGCGGATTTTTGGGATTCGAGCTGAATCCGCTCGTCCCGGAGACCCGCCAGTCGCTCTTGGTCCCCTTCGAGTTCGGCTGCCATAGCTTCCTGCGTGGCCAGGTCCACCTGAGAGAGCCACACTCGATCGGCATCATCAAGCGTTTGCCATCGCTCCTCGATCTGCCGCAACTCGTGTTCGCAGGAGCGCAATTCCTGCTCCTCTTGAGACAGCGACTGGAAGGCATCCCACGTGTCCAGTCCCCGCAGGGC
This sequence comes from Bacillota bacterium, assembly GCA_021799435.1. Lineage (GTDB taxonomy): Bacteria > Bacillota > Sulfobacillia > Sulfobacillales > Sulfobacillaceae > Sulfobacillus_B. The sequence goes on from JAJZAN010000043.1 coordinate 16,799, forward strand.
CAGAAGGACGCTCAATCGGTTCTCCGCTTCCTGATGCTGGCCCTCCGCCGTCTGGCACTGACGGTCGGCCTTTTGGAACTGTTCCTCCAGCTCAATGGCCCGGTCCCGTTCACGTTCGATGGTGGTCAAGGCCTGCTTCGCCATCCTCCAATCTCGAGGCTCCACGCTTGTCCGGTATCCCCAAGCTTCCAAAGCCGGCGCCATCCCCTCCAGGGCGGCCCTGACACTCTCCGCGCGCTTCAGAGCCCGCTCCGTGGCTTGATGCCAATCACTCTCCAATTTTTGCACCGTGGGCACTAAGTCCAGCATATCCCGCACATCCTGCCAGTGCCACCCGCCCATGCCCATCTCTTCGAGAGCCTGTTCCAGTTGGGCCCGTTTCAGTTCCATGTCTTCTCTGAGGCCCGAGATACGGTCCTGCGCCAGCCGCGCCTCCTCATCCGCCTGTTGAATGCGGGCCAACCGCTGCTGATGCTCTGGGATGAGCTGTTTCAGTCGATCCAACGCGACCTGAATTTGCGGTTGATCCGTGTCTTCGGATAATCTTAAGCGCTGCCGCACCTCCGCGTCTCGGGATTGCTGATCCCCATCGCGGCGCCTGCGAGCCTGCCCCAAAACGGCCGCTGCCACCAGCAACAGGGCCAATAAGCTAAAGCCCCGCTCCCAGACTCCCTGACCCACCAACGCCACCGCCAACAGCGCCAGGGCGGCGAGCAGCAGGAGTCCCCAGGTCCAACCGGGTGATGAAGCCGACATACTCACAGGAGACTCCTTCCACCGCGCCTCCAGGGCCTGCAGTTCCGCCAATGACTCGACCGGCGGGCGTTCGGTCAGGGTATCCTTCAACGAATCACTGTGTTGGGCCAGATCCTGGGCTTGTCGGAGACCCTGGTCATGGGCGAGACGGGCTTCCTCCGCGTCCTCATGCAAGGCCTCCAAACGGCGGCGAATCGGGACATCCTGTCGGCTCCGCGAAGCCAGTGCCGCCGGCCATCCATGCTGCGCCGCAGTTAAGCTGGTTCGCGCCCGATCCGCCGCTTCCCGAAGCGTCTCCCACTCTGGCCCATCTCGGTCAAGTGCCGCAATCCAGGCACTGAGGGAACCCCCCCAGGTTTCGTTCCATGCCATTAAATTGCGATGCCGCTCTCCGCCTAGACTGGCCAGGGCCTCCGCACGGGCGTCTTGATATGTTTCCAGACGATGACGCAATCCCTCGAGCGTCTCATGAGCTTCTATGATTTCTCGCGCGTCCGCATCCTCGAGACGCAACCCCGCCTGGTCCACGCGGCGGCGCAGCTCCTGCCATCGCATGCCTTCCGAGACCCGCTCCAAAAGTCGAGCCGCACGCCGTCCCCGCGCCTCCAGTTCGGGCATATCCCGTTCCAACGCCGCGATGCGCCGCACGAGTGCATCGTGATTTTTAAGCCAGTTTTGGTATTCTGACCAATCCTTTTGATGGGCGCCCAAGGCTTCGCGAAGCTCTTCCCACTGCGCCAAAGTCTGATTTAAAACAGGCTTCTGTCCCTTGGGCAAAAAGATGGCATCGCGCGCCTTGGTCAATTGCGCTTCGAAGTCCACCACCGACAGTGCCCCAGTACCCAATCCCGCGCTGTAGATGCGGCCCCGTACTTCCTCCTGGCCCAAACTTTCAAAAGCCTGCAGTTCGCTCAGTCCGAACGCGTAAAGAGACTCAAACACATTCATGGGCAGGTTGTTAAGCCATGATGCCACCACCTCCGAGTCGACAACCTGCCCGCCCAGCTTGGCGCTGGTGGTGCGGCCAGCGCGTACCAGAGACAGTTGGTCGTGGCCCTCCTTCAACCATAGCTGGCCGCTCACTCCCCCCTGGTGCCGATAGCGTCCATAGCTTCGGCTCCTGGGTCCCCACAACATCACGCGAATAAAGTCCAAGAGCGTGCTTTTGCCGGCTTCGTTGGGGCCATACCACAGGGAAAATCCGCTTGGCAGAGGCCCAAATTCGCGGTCATGGAACTGGCCGCAACGCTCGATGATGAGCTTCTCAATCTCCATCCTGGTCCTCCCCCTCGGTCCATGCGGCCAGACTCTGCTTGGCGAAAGACGCCATGGCGGCCATGTTTTGAGATTCCAAGAGCGCCAACTTCAACCCTCTATGCGTGTTCTTTTGAAATACCGGTCGCAACAGGGCGGCCATGGCAGCCGGGTCCTCCGTGAGTTCCGCCAACTGCCGCTCCACCTCTCCCCAAAAATCCCGTGACGCGGCAAACTTCCCTGCTTGGTGCGGCGCATCCACCCAGACGATCTCGGCGGGCAGAATCCAGTGCGGCTGACGCAGGTCCGGTCTCCACTGATTTAAAAACTCCTGACGCGCCTCGACCGTCATAAGTTCTTGGCGCAGCCGGGCGTTAGGTCGAGAAACCTCCAATCGGATGATGGCGGGCAAGTCGAGATCCACGCCTTGGAGCACGTCCCCTACCAACTCGGCTAAGGCCGCTTCGTCCTCCACGCGGCTCGCATCCAGGGTGAGGCGCTCAAATACGACCACTGAAGACCTTCGAAAGGTCAACCGCACTTGATCGGGATCATGGACATCGACTAAATAGGCGCCCTTGATGCCCGGCTCGTTGATGTGTCGGCCCTGTACGTTCCCCGGATAGACCACCCAGGGATTTTCCGCCAGCACCGCCCGCGTGTGAACGTGTCCCAACGCCCAATAGTCAAATCCCGCCGTCATCAACTCCGACAAACGCGCGGGGGCATAGTTGTCATGGCCGGGCTGTCCGTCCACATTGGTGTGAAGCACGGCAATATGGAAAGGCGATGCGGCATCCGGCCGAAAGGCCGGCACCCAATTGTCCTTCACGGCGCTTTCGGGATAGGACATCCCTTGAATTTCCGTCAACACTTCTCCTTGACGGACCACCTCAAAGCGGCTGACTCGGCCTGCTGGAAAGACCTTGACGTTCTCGGGCCATCGCACCCCATCCGGATCAAAGGGGTCGTGGTTGCCGTGGGCTAAATAGACGGAGATTCCTTCCCGGCCCAACCGCGCAAATTGGCGGGCGGCCTCCAAGCGGGCTCTCATGGAGTGATCCTTTGAATCATACAAGTCGCCGGCCACGATAACAAAATCCACCGACTCCTCGATGGCGATATCGATAAGCTGGCGGAAACTTTCGAAGGTGGCCTCCTGCAATACCTTCTGCAAGTCGGGCCACGCTTTGGCGATGCCGCGAAAGGGAGTATCCAAGTGAACATCGCTCATATGTAAGAATCGAAAAGCCATAGGCACCTCGCTCAAATCAATAGGTCAAATTCAGTCCGCCGTCGACGGCAATGGTTGTTCCTGTAATGTAAGCCGCTCCCGGGGAAAGGAGAAAAGCGATAGCCGCGGCAGCCTCTTCGGGTCTTCCTAAGCGCCCGAGCGCGATGCGCTCCCGCAAGCGCTCGGCCGTCGCGTCATCGGCAGGGCCCATCCCCCCTTGGAGAGCGCCGGGGGCCACCACATTGACGCAAATCTGGCGCTCCCCCCATTCTGCCGCCCAATGCCGAGCCAACCCCTCCAGCCCCGCTTTGGCCGCGCCGTACGCCGCGGCCGCACCATCCTGACTGGCATAGCGAGCATCCACGCTGCCCACCAGCACCACCCGCCCCCCGGGCGCAAAATGCGGCGACACGGTCTGCCCCATTTGCAGGGCGCTGGCGAGATTGACGGTCAAGGTGCTCTTCAGCTCGTCCGCAGTCGTGAACTCCAACGGAGTGCTAAACACCGTCCCAGCAGCATGAACCAAGGCCTGCACCGGCTTGCCGCGGCGCTCCAGCCAGTCCGACAGATCCCTTCGCCACGTTTCCTGAGGCTGACGGAAATCCGCCCGCAACCACGTGACGCCTTGGTGGGCCACCGGCTCGCGCCCTAAAGCCAGCACTTCCCAGTCCGACCCCAACTGCGCCAGCAAGGCTTGTCCCAATGGAGAGCGCAGACCGCTAGCAACCATTACCGGCCGATCCATGGTCGTCATATCGCGGATAATGCCTCCCAATCCGGGCAAAGATTGGTATGATGTAACATGCGAGCCTTGGCCGACCCAGAAAGGATGACCATCATGTCAGAATCCCTCTTTCGTTTTAGTCCGCGTCCCAACCGTGCCCACGAAATCAACTGGCGCGAATGGGGGGCAGACGCCTTTCAACAAGCCAAACAAGAAGACAAACCTATTCTACTCTCCATTTCGGCGGTCTGGTGTCACTGGTGCCATGTCATGGACGAAACCACCTACTCCGACCCCCGCATAATTCAACGGATTAATGAGCGTCTCCTGCCAATCCGTGTCGATAACGATCAGCGCCCTGACATCAACACCCGCTACAACATGGGCGGATGGCCCACCACCGCCATTCTAACCCCAGCGGGGGAAATTATTACCGGCGGCACTTATATCAATCCCGACCAGATGCTCGGGCTCTTAGACCAAGTGGATCAGTATTGGCAGCAGAACCGCACCGAAATCGGCGACCAGCTTACAGAGCCGAGCCTACCCACGTTAAACGAAGCACCACATCCGGATCAAAGCGTCGTAGAGCATATCATCGACACGGCCCGCGAGCAGTTCGACCGCGCCTATGGCGGATTGGGCATGATGCCCAAGTTCCCGCAACCGGAAGTTTGGGAGTTGTTGTTGTCACATTTCACCGCCACCGGCGATGGTTCTCTGGCTGGCATGACCGTCCGCACATTGGACGCCATGGCGGGTTCCAACTTATATGACCAGATGGCAGGCGGGTTCTTCCGATACTCCACGACCCGAGAATGGACCATTCCCCACTTCGAAAAGATGCTGGAAGACAACGCCGACTTGGCTCACTTGTACCTGCGAGCCTTTCAAACTCTTGGGGACGAGACCTATCGGCAAATCGTCGACCACCTGCTCACATGGGCCAACAGCACGCTGATGGGCGAGGACGGCTTATGGGGCGGATCGCAGGACGCCGACGAAGAATACTACCGCCTGCCTCCAGAGGAACGGGAGAAGAAGCCGGCTCCGTACGTGGACCCCACCATCTACACGCATGCCAATGCTCTCATGATTCAGACCCAATTGCTGGCCGCAAGTCTCATCAATCCTGCCCAGTATGGCCCCACCGCGCTGACCGCCTTGGAGGCTCTCTACGACCGCATGTGGGACGACGAAACCGGTCTCTATCACGTCGATGCAAAGGAAAACCCCGAGCTTCCTGGACTGTTGGTTGACTTGGTGCAAATGGGCCACGCGCTTGTGGATGGATACGAATACACGGGCGACGCCATTCACCTGGAGCGGGCTCATACTCTATTAGAGTGGGCTGATCAGCATCTCTGGGCTGGCCGCGTGTATTGGGACCAAGTCGAGCGCACCGGGTCGGACGCGATGGGGCGGTTGCAGCATCGCCAACAACCACTCAAGGAGAATGCCTTAATGGCGCGGTTGTGGATGCGGATCGGCACCATTGAAAACGACGACGAGGCCTTCGACCGTGGTCGCGCCATCTTGGGTGCCATGGCGGATTTCGCCAAGGACCAAGGAATTTTCGGCGCCGCCTGGGGACTGGCGGCCGACATGGCGGAAGCACCGCCCATGACGGGTACCGTCATCGACGCGCCTGGACATTCCGGCGCCGACTTGCGCCGCGCCATGTTCGGCGTGTATGACCGCCGACGGGGGATCCGTTCTTGGCCTGTGGGAAGCCCCGAGTTCGAAGCCTCCGGAATGCCGGAACTTCCGCTCCCGGCACTCTATATTTGCCGGGGTACGGCCTGTGCGGCACCCGTCACGGAGCCGGATCAGATTATTGAGGCGCTGCGCGCGCTCATCTTCCCCGACGGCATGGAGATGCCGCAAGAGTAAGTCTTACGATGACAGAACCCCGCAGTGGCTCACCTGCGGGGTTCTTCATTCGAGGGGCCTTCGAGAACCGCTTGCTATCCTTAGCTGGCATCCCACCATCGCCTCACAGGGAACGCTGCTCGGGGTCGAGCTGCGCGTACACTCCGTTTCTGCGCCATGCCATCGAAAACGGTCCGATCCAGTGCCTCGCAGAGTGAACCGTTTCCGACAATGACGTTGGTGATGATGCGTGAACATCTCCGCTCGGCGTCCTGGGCCTCAAGCCTTTCGCATGTAGGCTCGCACTGTCAGGGGAGCGAAAATCAATACGATGACGGCAGCGCCGATAAGAGACACGGCTAAATTGCCGTTGACAGTTCCGGTATTGGCCAGGGCCCGGATGGCTGTAACTAAGTGGGAAATCGGGTTAAACCGGACGAAGATCTGAAGAATATGGGGCAGGGTCTTAGCCGGAACCAGCGCATTGGACAGGAATGTCAGAGGAAACAAGATCACCATCGACAGCCCCTGTACACTGGCCGCCGTGCGCGCCACGACTCCGAAAAAGGCAAAGATCCAACTCACCGCCCATGCCGACACGATCACCAGCAAGGCTGCCAGGGCGACGGCGGCAATTCCGCCCTCCGGCCGGTATCCCATCAGATAACCCATCGCCAGGGTCAGCACCGTCGCGATGAGATATCGCACCGTATCCGCCAACAACGCCCCAGCGAGCGGCGCAATCCGCGCTATCGGCAGCGATTTGAAGCGGTCAAAGACTCCCGTGTCCATGTCCTCCCGCAGCTGCACACCGGTTTGAATGGACGTAGTGACGACAGTCATGACCAAGAGCCCCGGGATAATCAGCGGCAAGTAGTTTTGGACGTTGCCGGCGATGGCGCCGCCGAAAATGTAGGTAAACATCAGCGTGAACACAATGGGCTGAAACGTCACATCGGCCCATTGTTCTGGTGTCCGGCGAACCCTGAGCAAAGTCCGGTAAGCCATCATGAGAGTATGGTGCAGGGTTTGGCCGAAACTGGGGCGTCTCGATATCGCACGGCTTTCCAGAGCCTGGCGCTCGAGTCTTGAGATGCTCATCGAGAGCCCACCTCCTCCACCGCGGGTGCCTGCTCTGCGGTTGGCACCTGACCGGTGATGGTCAAAAATACTTCGTCCAACGTAGGCTTCTGGACCGTCAACTCCGCGATCGCGATACCGGCGCGGCGCAGTGCCACCAGCACGTCGGTCGCCCTCTCGGCATCAGCAAGCGGTGCCACGACGCGCTGGGACTCTCTGGTCTCCACTGCGGCCAGCCCCAGTGTGTCGTAGACAATACGCTCTGCGGCCCGGTGATCACTGGCCTGGCGAAGCGTGATGTTGAGGGAAGTAATGCCAATCGACGCCTTCAGGGCATCCACGGTTCCCTCCGCCACCACCCGCCCGTGGTCAATGACCGCGACCCGGTCTGCCAAAGCGTCCGCCTCGTCGAGATACTGAGTGGTCAAAAGTACCGTCGATCCCGTCTCGACCAAATGCCGAATTGTATCCCACATTTGTGCGCGAGTCCTCGGATCAAGTCCGGTCGTCGGCTCATCCAGAAAAATTAACGGGGGCTGGGCAATCAGACTAGCGGCCAAGTCCAGCCGACGGCGCATGCCTCCGGAAAACTTTTTCACCGAACGCGCAGCCGCTTCAGTTAAGTCAAACGACTCCAGCAACTCATCGGCTCGCTTCTTCGCTTCGCTGGACCCGAGCCCCAACAGCCGGCCAAAAATCACTAAGTTTTCCCGACCCGTCAGGCGATCGTCCACTGACGCATACTGCCCCGTCAACCCGATTAATTGCCGCACCACATGAGCCTCGGATACCACGTCATGTCCATAAATCTCTGCCGTACCGCCATCGGGACGCAGCAATGTCGCCAACATTCGGATGGTGGTGGTCTTGCCGGCTCCATTCGGTCCCAGCACACCATAAATGCTGCCGGCGGGAACGGTTAAATCCACACCGTCGACGGTTCGCTCCGTTCCCCAAATTTTGACCAGGCCTCGCGCCTGAACTGCGGGCGACGGAAACTGTTCGTCACGCTGCATTTCGCCTCTCCCCTTCCTATGATTCCACCAACATGCTAGCCATTGGTTGTGAACCCAATATGAACGCCAGAACCATTTTACCTGGAAGGAATTTGAATCCGCACTCTCGTTCCCTGCCCCGGTTCGCTTTCCACGCCAATGCGTCCGCCATGCATGTCCACGATCTTTTTGACGATGGCGAGTCCGAGTCCGCTCCCTGGTGTGGTGCGGGTCCGTGCCCGGTCCGACTTATAAAAGCGTTCAAAAATCCGCGGAAGATCCTCTTGACTAATGCCTAGGCCCGAATCTTCCACCGCCACCGCCACCCAATCCCCGCTGGGCCCACCCTCAATGCGAATCCGGCCTCCTGAAGGTGTGAACTTGACGGCATTGGTGAGCAGGTTGACCCACACCTGGTTCAATAAGTCTGGGTCTGCTTGAGCCACAACGGGCTCCACTGCGACATCAAGCGTCAGTTGTTTGGGGCTCCATAAGGGTTCTAGGGCCACCACCGAATCCCGAATCTGGCGGTCAATGGGGACCGGCTTCAAGTGGACGGGATGAGCGCCGGATTCCAGCGATGTCAGTTGAAGAAGGTTCTGGGTAAGTCGGGCGAGCCGCTGACTCTCCGTGTGAATGATGTCCACGTATTGATGCTTCTGCTCTTCCGTTAGTTGCTGCGACTGGAGGATGTGAGCGAACCCCGCAATGGCCGACAGGGGCGATTGGATTTCGTGGGATACGTTGCCGATAAATTCTTGGCGCATAGCTTCCAGCCGTGCTAAATCGGCAGCCATGGTATTGAGGCTGTTGATTAACTGTTGAAATGGGTGATCGGGATTTTGGCGCCGTCCCAGGGTATCGGGACTAATCCGGGCGTGAAAGTTCCCGCGCGCCATCTGGCGAATGAAGTCCAAAATCAAGTCCAAAACGTCACGCTGGTTGGACAGGCGGGCGAACAAGGCCCCGGCCACCGCCACCAAACAAAACGCCACTCCCACCGTAACCATCACCAGCGCGTACGGGGTTAAGGCGATATGCATACGCGCCAACACCACCCGTGTCAGCCAATAGGCACCGGAAAAAATCAAGAAGGCCGCGGCCAGAGCAATCGCAACACGCGCCGCCACCGACCAGCGCTCAGCGCGGTGGGCATGGTTTGGCGATTTCACGAGTGCGGCTCCAACCGATAGCCTAGGCCGCGCATGGTGGCAATAGCGAACGGGCTCGAATCAGACGGGAATTTGTCCCGAAGCCGCTTGATGTGCACGTCCAGGGTTCGTTCATCCCCATCGAACTCTAGACCCCAAATCTCCTCGATGAGCTGCTCGCGCAGGACCGTCCGTCCAGCCTGGCTCGCCAACATATACAGGAGCAAGAATTCCTTGGGCCGGATGGGCACGTCGCTCCCGTTCCACGTCACCTGGCGAGTTTGGGCGTCCAGATGCACCGAGCCGATGGTGATTTCCTGATCCGTGGCAATGCGAAAGCGGCGCAGCACGGATTGAATCCGGGCCACCATCTCATCTAGTTCGAAGGGCTTGGTGATATAGTCATCGGCACCCAGTCGAAGTCCCTGTACCTTGTCATGCACTTCCACCCGGGCCGTCACCATCACAATGGGAACGGGGCCGTCCTCGCGAATGCGTCGGCACAACTCCCACCCGTCCAGTTGCGGCATCATCAGATCCATAACCACCAGGTCGACCTTGTGCTGTGCCAAAACGT
>JAJZAN010000044.1 GCA_021799435.1 Bacillota bacterium
ACAGAAACTGGCCAAAACCTGTCCTCTCGATTCGCTTAAGAAACTGTTTGGGGATAATTTGGTCGGTGTCCACGTTATGACGCGCTAAGGGTGCGACCACACCCGTATGGCGTGTGAACGGCGTCATGCCTGCACCTCCTCGATGAGTGGGCGGTAATCGGTAAGGAACCCGGTGACGGCTGCGGCGGCAGCCATTTCAGGACTGAGCAGGTGGGTCCGGCTGCCGCGGCCCTGGCGTCCTTCAAAATTGCGGTTGGAGGTCGAGGCGCAACGCTCGCCTGGCTCCAAAATGTCATCGTTCATTCCCAAGCACAAGCTGCAGCCCGGTTCTCGCCACTCGAAGCCGGCATCGCGGAAAATCTGGTCGAGACCCATCGCTTCAGCGGTGCGCTTGACGCGTCCCGACCCGGGTACGGCCATGGCTCGTACACCCGGGGCAACCTGGCGACCCGCAACAATTTTGGCGGCGCGTTCCAAATCCTCCAACCGTCCGTTGGTGCAGGAGCCGATAAAGACGCGCTGGATAGGAATGCCTTCCAGAGGGGTGTCGGGTGTCAGATCCATGTAGGCGAGGGCCCGCGTCAGCATATCCCGGCGTACGGCATCGCGTTCATCCTCCGGGTTGGGAATGCGGCCGGAAATGGGGGCGCTCATCTCCGGATTGGTTCCCCACGTTACCATGGGTTGGAGGTCATGGAGATTAATCTCCACGACGCGGTCGAATGCTGCACCGGTATCGGTGGCTAAATCCAGCCACTCGTCTTTGGCACGGGCAAAAGTCTCGCCCTTCGGGGCGTGCGGACGCGAGGCGAGATACGCGATGGTGGTCTCATCCGGAGAGATCATCCCGGCCCGGGCGCCAGCCTCGATGGACATGTTGCAGAGCGTCATGCGCTCTTCCATGGACAGCGCCCGGACCGCCTCGCCAGTATATTCGATGACCGATCCTGTCGCCCCGGCAATGCCAATGGTGCGGATTAGGGCCAAAATCATGTCCTTGGCTGTCGTTCCCGGAGGCTTTTTTCCGACAAAACGGACCTCCAAGGTGTTGGGCCGATGCTGCCACAAGGTTTGCGTGGCCAGCACGTGCTCAACTTCACTGGTGCCGATGCCGAAAGCCAACGCGCCCAGTGCCCCATGGGTTGATGTGTGGCTGTCGCCGCAGACAATGGTCATGCCGGGCTGGGTAAAGCCCATGTCGGGACCGATAATATGCACAATGCCTTGTTCGGGATGGTGGAGGTTCCAGAGCGGGATATCAAACGCGACGCAATTTTGTTCAAGCTGCTCCATCTGCTTTCGTGCGATGGCATCTTGGATAGGCAGGGAACGGTCGCTGGTGGGTACATTGTGGTCCATTACGGCCATGGTCAAGTCCGGCCTCCGCACTCGTCGGCCCGCCTGGCGGAGCCCCTCGAAGGCTTGGGGGGATGTCACTTCGTGCACATAGTGACGGTCAATGTACAGCAGCGCAGGCTCGTCATCGCGCACCAGATGGCGCGACCAAATTTTCTCGAACAGGGTTTGGGGTGCCATGTTTCCATCCTTCCTGCAAGGCTCGCCAATTTTGGTCCCCATTGTATCCTCGGTCGGTCGGGAATTGCTAGAGCCTAGAAAAAATATTTTTCGAATCAGTCCTACATTTCTGCCAGTCTCGGTATAATGGTCGGCAATATTCCATGAGGAGGTTCAGCCACATGCAAGACGACCAGCCGAACGACAGTCGCCGCCAGAGGAGCCGGGTGACGGTGGACGGCCCTGAACGGGCTCCCCACCGCAGTATGTACCGAGCCATGGGACTAACCGACCAGGATTTTCGCCAGCCTTTTGTTGGTGTAGCCAATTTGGCCACTGAGGTCACGCCGTGCAACTTTCACCTTGACTTGGTGGCGTCGGAGGTGAAGAAGGGAGTGCGGGAAGCAGGCGGCACTCCCATTGAATTTCCCGCCATCACCGTCAGCGATGCCATTGCAATGGGACACCAAGGGATGAAGGGGTCCCTCATCAGCCGAGAAATTATCGCCGATTCCATCGAGGTGGTCACTTTCGCCGAGGGATTCGACGCTTTGGCGGCGGTCGGCGGCTGCGACAAAAACCTTCCAGGCATTGTCATGGCCGCTGTGCGGCTTAACATTCCGACCGTGGTCTTGTATGGCGGGACCATGATGCCCGGCAGCTTTAAGGGGCGCGCCGTCAGTGTGGTGGATGTGTTCGAAGCGGTCGGCGCGCACGCCGCTGGCCGTCTGAGCGCTGAGGATTTGGACGCCTTGGAGCGGGCAGCGTGTCCCGGACCTGGGACCTGTGGCGGACTCTTTACGGCCAACACCATGGGGATTTTGGTTGAAACGCTGGGGATGGCGAAGCTGGGAACCTCGGCGGTTCCGGCCGTCCACCCGGATCGCGCGGCTCGTGCCCGCGAGGTGGGTGCGCAGGTGATGGAGACGTTGGCCTTGGGCATTCGACCCAAGGATGTCATCACTCGGAAGTCCGTCGAAAACGCGATACGGGTGGCTGCGGCACTGGGCGGTTCCACCAACAGTGTGCTGCATTTGATGGCCATTGCCGGGGAGGCCGGGATATCGATAACCCTCGAGGACTTTGATCGGATTAGCCGGCAGACACCCCACATTGGCAACCTCAAGCCGGGCGGGGAGTACCTCATGGCGGATCTGCACCGTGTCGGCGGGGTCCCATTGATTTTGCGGCGGCTCTTGGATGCCGGTTTGTTGCATGAGGACGCCATGACCGTGACTGGAAAGACCTTGGGTGAGGAGATTCGCCAGTTTCCGCTGCCGTCCACGGAGGAAGCCGATCGCATTGTCTATCCGGTCGAACGGCCTCTGCATCCCGATGGGGCGCTGGCCATCCTCCGCGGAAACTTGGCCCCAGATGGGGCAGCCCTGAAAATTACCGATCCCTCGGGGGCTGTGGAATTTACCGGCACGGCCCGCGTCTTTGATGGGGAAGAGGCTGCCTTCGAGGCCATTTCAGCGGGAGACGTGCAATCCGGGGAGGTTGTGGTCATCCGCTATGAGGGGCCGCAAGGCGGTCCTGGCATGCGCGAGATGCTGAGCGTGACGGCGGCCATCGTGGGGCAGGGTCATGTGTCGGACGTGGCGATGGTGACCGACGGACGATTTTCCGGCGCCACCCGCGGACCCATGGTGGGCCACGTATCGCCCGAAGCCTGGGTGGGCGGACCGATTGCACTGCTTCAGGACGGCGACCGCATCACCATCAACAGCCGCCAGCGGGAAATCTCGGTGGATTTGCCCGAATCCGAACTAGCCCGGCGGCGCGCGGCGTGGAAACGGCCCGAGCCCCAATTTACCGGCGGGGCTTTTGCGAAATATCAGCGGCTCTTTTCCTCCGCTAGTCGCGGAGCCCGAACGACGATTTGGGAGGACTGAAAATATTTTTTCTCGGGTAGCAGGAATTTCTTTTTGTGAAACGAATAACTATCTCTCAATAGCAACCTCGAAGTGTACCTAGGGATCCGCTCTACGTGAGAGGGACCAAGCGGTACAGACCCGAAAGGGTTACACCGTGGGGATAAAAGACCCGTGGCAAGTTCGGTAACAACTAACTTGCCACGGGTCTTTTGCTATATAGATTTCGCGATGACGGGGACCGCGCGGTTTCGATGCAGCCACCAGAGACTTAGGAGTCGGTGAAATCCTAAGGCATCGGACCAAGCTTCTCACCCCTGAGCTTCTCTTTCGACATGGTCGAACTGGCCATTTAGGGAGAGACGGGTCATGCCGTTATCCGTGCAGAGCCCCGTTGGCGTTGTGGACGGGGGAAAAAGGGTGGTACCACGTGCAAACGTCCCTTTCCGGCCAGGAGAGGGGCTTTTCTGTTCTAAAAAACAACCATCGAGGGAGGGGACAGGACAATGGGGCATCGCATCATCATCCACATGGCGCTTGCGCAGGGCGCTGAGGCGCGGCTTTGGGCCATCGTCAGCCAACGGCGCATTGACGTGTCGAGCGCATTATTCGAAAAGAATCGGCAAGATCGGCACATTCGGGCGACGCTCGAGGTAGAGACGGATGACGCGGGAGCACGTCGGTTTATGCGGCAATTGGAGAGGCATCAAGACATTACCGCCATTGCCCTGGAATCGGTTTCCCGTAAAGGCCACGGTCCTATCGCAGCGGATATTCGCCGCATACGCATCTCACCGAAGAAAGGGGCTTATCTATGAACGCGAAGATTTACTACGACAAAGACGCCAATTTATCCCTGATTCAGTCCCGCACCGTAGCGATTATCGGCTATGGGAGCCAGGGCCATGCCCATGCCTTAAATCTTCGGGAGAGCGGAGTATCAGTGGTCGTGGGAATTCGGGAGGGCGCATCACGGGAACGTGCGCGCCGCGATGGACTGCCGGTGATGGATGTGGCCGATGCGGTCAAGACCGCTGACGTAATTCAGATTCTGGCCCCCGACCATGTGCAGCCGGACATCTACCGTGAGTCTATCGCACCACATCTTCGGCCCGGGCAGGCGTTGGCCTTTGCCCATGGTTTTGCCGTGCACTTTGGGGAGATTAGTCCGCCCAACTTTGTGGACGTCTTCATGGTCGCGCCCAAGGCTCCGGGCCATCTCGTCCGCCGGCTGTATCGCGAGGGTCAAGGCACCCCTTGCTTGGTGGCCGTGTATCAAGATGCCACCGGCTCGACTCGAGAATTGGCTCTCAGCTATGCGGCGGGTATCGGCGGCACGCGAGCGGGGGTTATCGAGACAACCTTTCGGGAAGAGACTGAGACAGACTTGTTTGGCGAGCAGACCGTGCTCTGTGGAGGCATTACGTCTCTCATCCAAGCTGGATTTGAGACCTTGGTCAACGCGGGATATCAGCCCGAAATCGCCTATTTCGAGACACTGCACGAGATGAAGTTGATTGTCGACCTGATGTACGAGGGCGGCCCGGGCGCGATGTGGTACTCCGTGTCAGACACGGCCGAGTATGGGGGGTTGACCGTAGGCCCCGAAATGGTGACCCAAGAGACGCGCCAAAAGATGCAGGACGTGCTTGAGCGCATTCAGAGCGGCGTGTTCGCGAAGGCCTGGATGGCGGAGAACCGTACGGGCCGGTCCACGTTCGATCAAGTCCGGAGGGATGCGAAGAACCACCCCATTGAGACGGTGGGCCGCGATCTTCGGGCCATGATGTCATGGTTGAAGCCGTCGGTGGAGGAAGAGGTCGCAGAGGAGGTGCGCTAGACATGGGAACCGGTGAACAAGTGTGGATTTTCGATACCACGTTGCGTGATGGCGAGCAGTCGCCTGGCGTCGCGTTAAATGTCGCTGAAAAGGTGGAAATTGCCCTGCAACTGGAGCGTCTTGGGGTGGATTTCATCGAGGCGGGGTTTCCGATTTCATCGCCGAGTGATTTTGAGTCGGTCCGAGAAATCGCGGGTCAGGTGCGTGCGAGCCGCATCGCCGCATTGGCCCGTTGCGAGTCCCAAGACATCGAGGCGGCCCTCCGGGCTCTTGAGCCGGCGAAAGCTCCGCGATTACATGTGTTTATTGCCACGTCACCGGTTCATATGAAGGCCAAGTTGAAACTCACGCCGGATCAGGTATTGGCTCGCATCGAGGCGTCGGTGCGCGAGGCTTGCACAGAGGTGAATGACGTGGAGTTCTCGGCCGAGGATGCGACTCGCTCGGAACCCCGATTCCTTCTGGAGGCGGCGCAGGCAGCCTACGAAGCGGGAGCTCGCACCATCAACATCCCGGATACCGTCGGATATGCCATGAGTGAGGAATATGGTCGGCTCATTGCACTCTTGCACCAAGTGCTGCCCCATGATGTGGTGCTCTCAGTGCACTGCCACGATGACATGGGATTGGCGGTGGCTAATTCTCTGGCTGGTGTGAAGGCGGGAGCCCGCCAGATCGAGGTGGCGGTTAACGGTATTGGGGAGCGTGCGGGCAATGCCGCGTTGGAAGAAGTCGCTGTGGCCCTTTCCGCCCGCGCCGACCACTGGGGTCTTCGCCATGGATTGCAACTGGGAGAGATCTATCGTACCAGCCAACTGGTGAGTCAGCGGACTGGCATGGCGATTCAGGCCAACAAGGCTGTCGTGGGGGCCAACGCTTTCCGGCACGAGTCCGGGATCCACCAGGATGGCATGCTGAAAGATCCGCGCACCTACGAGGTCCTCGATGCCGCCTCTCTGGGGCAAGGAAGCCGGTTGGTGCTTGGCAAACATTCGGGCCGTCACGCCCTGCGGGACCGATTGGAGCGTCTGGGGATCGCGTATACCAACGAAGAACTGCACCACATGCAAAGCCGCATTAAGTCTCTGGCCGAAGGCAAACGCGCCATCGGAGACCAAGAGCTGTACAGATTGTGGCAGGAGACTGCTGGGGAAAAGATGGGTGAAAGCCGTGGGGTCTAGCATTGCGGTGCTTCCGGGGGATGGAATCGGCCCGGAGGTGGTCGCGGCAGCTCTTCGCATCCTGGACCGCGTGGCCCAGCGGGGCGGGCTAAGCGTCGATCGGGAAACGGGACTTATCGGTGGGGCTGCTATCGAAGAAGCGGGCCATCCGTTCCCTCCAGCTACGGAGGATCTGGTGCATCAAGCGGATGCGGTGTTGCTAGGCGCTGTCGGAGGACCGCAGTGGGCCAACAGTCAGGTCACGCCGGAGCAAGGGCTGCTGTCGCTGCGGAGCTCACTTGGACTTTTTGCCAACATCAGACCCTTTGAGGTCTTTCCCGGCCTCGAGCAAGCGTCTCCGTTGCGGCGGCCGCCCCGCCGGGGCGTTATTGTACGAGAGCTCCTCGGAGGCTTGTACTTTGGAACGCCGCGCGGGCGGTCTTCTCGAAGCGACGCGGTGGTTGAAGCCATAGACACGGCCCGGTACACCGTACCGGAAATCGAGCGAATCGCCCGCATTGGGTTCGAGATGGCGGAGCGGCAGGGGGTTCCGCTCGTGTCGGTTGACAAGGCTAACGTGCTCGAAACGTCCAAACTGTGGCGCGAGACTGTGACCACAATGGGTGAGGAGTTCCCCCGCGTTCCGCTCATCCATCGCTATGTGGATGCGGCGGCGATGGAGATGGTCATTGCCCCCGAGCGCTACCAGGTGGTCATCGCGGAGAATCTCTTTGGAGACATTCTCAGCGATCTAGCCGGGGGGCTGGTGGGAAGTCTTGGGGTGATGGGGTCGGCCACCGTGCGGCAGTGGGAGCCGGGCCCGGGATTATACGAACCCATTCATGGATCGGCCCCGGACATTGCTGGACGGGGAGTCAGCAATCCCCTCGGAGCCATTTGGTCGGTGGGCATGATGATGGAGTGGAGCTTTGGACTCTCAGACGCGGCGGAGACCATTTACGGTGCGGTTCGCCGCACCGTGGCAGACGGTGTGCTGACCCCGGACTTGGGAGGAACCGCCACGACGGAGGATGTGACCGAGTCGGTGCTGAACCATCTTGGATGATATTGGACAACAACGAGGAGGGATGACCATGACCGGAGCCGAGCGCGTATGGCACACGTTGCAAGAATTAGGAGCAAGAGCGGTCTTTGGAGTACCAGGCGGCGCTGTCCTTCCTCTGGTGGACGCACTATCTCTAACGTCAGACCTGCCGTTCATCGTCACCCGACATGAATCGGCCGCCATCCACGCGGCGGACGGGTATGCGCGAATCAGCGGTCGACCGGGGCTAGCGTTGGTCACGTCCGGGCCTGGGGGAACGAATGCGCTGACGGGATTGATGACTGCGATGACTGATTCCACGCCCCTTGTGGTGCTGGTGGGACAGGTGCCCACGGGCCTGATCGGCACCGACGCCTTTCAGGAGACCGATTTGTTTACCATGGCCCTGGCTGTCGTCAAGCACAGCTGGAAATTAGACCGGGCGGACGACGTGGATGAGGTGATCCGAAAGGCCTATCACACGGCTTTGGAAGGGCGTCCCGGACCGGTGATGGTAGAACTTCCTAAGGATGTGCAGTTGGCGGGCGAGAAGTTCCCCGCACTGGGATGGCATGCACCGTCCCCTGAGCCGTGGAGCTTCCCGCCCTTGCAGAAAGCGCGGGCCAGGGCTTATCTCAAGCGCGCCAAGCGCCCAGTGTTTTATGTCGGCGGAGGTGTGGCGGCCAGCGGCACTGCGGATGTTATCACGCGATGGGCCGAACGCTATCATGCCCCGGTGACAACAACCTTGATGGGGCTGGGGGCGTTTCCCGCCGACCATCCGCTCAGCCTGGGAATGCTTGGCATGCATGGTACGTATACGGCCAACCATGCCATCCAAGCGGCTGACTTGATTCTGGCGCTGGGGGTTCGGTTTGACGACCGTGTCACCGGGCGGGTCGATCAGTTTGCGCCTAATGCCCGTATCATTCATATTGAAGTAGACCCCGCAGAACACAACAAGATTATTGCCCCGCACGTGACCCTGCGGGGAGACTTGCGTGTGGTCGCCGATCACTTCGATAGGTTGGTGCCGCAGGCGGAGCATCGCGAGTGGCTGAAGACGATTCGCCAATGGCAGGAAGAGCATCCCCTCAGAATTCCTTCCGCTCCACCCGAACGATTGGCCACCGCCCAGGTTCTGTCGCGGGTGGGGGAGTGGATTTCCGACAACGATGCGGTGGTGACCGACGTGGGCCAACACCAGATGTGGGCGGCGCTGTTTGTCCCGCGCCGACAGCCACACCGGTTTCTCACCTCGGGTGGGGCCGGCACCATGGGCTATGGGCTTCCGGCTGCGATTGGAGCGCAGGTGGCGCTTGGGGACGGCGGACGGATTGTGCTGATCGCGGGCGACGGCAGTTTCCAAATGAACTTGCAGGAACTGGCGACAGTGGCGCAATACCAAATCCCGATGACAATCTTGCTGATGAACAACGGAGGCCACGGCATGGTACGGCAGTGGCAAGACTTGTTTCATGGCCAACGGCGTCACGGGGTGCACCTTAAAAACCCTGACTTTGTCGACTTGGTGCGGGTTTTCGGCATTGAGGGATTCACGGTGCAATCGGAAGCGCAGTTGGAAGAGGCATGGCAGCGTGCTTCGGCCCACTCGGGACCGGTGTTTTTGGAGGTCAAGGTAGACCCGGATGAGATGGTTTTCCCTATGGTTCCCAGCGGTCGAAGCCTTTCTGACGTCATTGAGGGATAGGCGATCATTATCCATGAAGGAAGTGCATCTGTGGAACGTTTGATTTATTTCAATGGGGCGTTGCTTCCGGAGGGCCAGATCAGGATTTCGCCCTTCGATCACGGGTTATTGTATGGAGATGGAATTTTCGAGGGGATTCGCGCCTACCAGGGCAAGATTTTTAAGCTGGAAGACCATCTCGACCGTCTGTTTGCGTCCGCGAAAAGTCTCTTGCTGAACATCCCCCCAGGTCGTCAGGGGATGGCAGACGCCATTGTGGCTACCGTGCGAGCTAATCAACTGCATAACGCCTACATTCGGGTCGTCGTGTCGCGGGGCCCAGGTGATCTCGGCCTCGACCCTTTTAGGTGCCCGGAGCCAACGATTCTCATTATTGCAGACCAAATTCAACTGTTCCCGGAAGACCTGTATGAGGCCGGATTGCCATTAGCGTCGGCGGCATCGCGGCGTCCGTCGGGCGACGTGTTGAACCCGCAAATCAAGTCGCTCAATTATCTCAACAGCGTGTTGGCCAAAATCGAGGCAAGCCAGCGTGGGGTACCGGAAATGGTGCTGTTGAACCAGTTGGGTCACGTGGTGGAGGGCACCGGTGACAATATTTTCATTGTGCGGCAAGGTGCGGTGGTCACCCCGCCCCGGTCGGCGGGCATTCTCCCGGGCATCACGCGATCTGTCGTCATGGAGCTGGCGGCGGAGGCGGGATATGAGGTACGGGAGGAAAATTTCACGCTTCACGAGCTGTATAACGCCGACGAATGCTTCTTGACGGGCACGGCGGCCGAACTGATTCCCGCTATTTCTTGTGATGGCCGTGTGATCGGATCGGGTCATCCGGGACCCGTGACCCGCGCCCTCCGTGCTCGGTTCGTCGAATATTCCGCGAATCACGGCACCGACGTGTATCCTGGCGTGTCTGTCGTATAGGGATTGATCGGAGTGGGCAGGTTTTGCGGAGTGGTACCTGCCAACGTTGTTTCCTTAAATATGCCTATCAAAACACGCGGTCCGGACAGCCCCGATGTCTTCGTTTCGGACACGGCACAATCACATCACAATGAAGCCCGTGCCGGGTGGGCACGGGCTTCATTGTGACAATCATCGTCGTCGGTTCCTCACTCTTATGGCTTAGGAGTGTTCCTTGTGGTCCGATGACAGAGCGCCCCATAGCGAAGAGACAAAAACCACGGATCCCGTCGCTCCGGTGCTAATATGCAGCGCTGTTCCCGTAAGCAGGAAGGTCGAGATGATTCCCCATAAACCCCCGAGACCTGTGATTCCAAAGTACAGTCGCGACATGAGAGGACTCCTTTCTGTTGGTAGACGGAAGCCATGCTTCCAATGGCATATTATGGTAATGTGGCAAAAGGGTGACGAGGGCGTCCAGTGTTCATTCGGGTCGGTTACGGGCGATTGGAAGCGCAGGCATTCAGGTTGTCAGACGTTCTAGGCCAAGAGCCGGCAGCTAGACGCCCTGTCCTTGCTCGGTTCCCCGACCATGGCAGGCTGAGTCCGACTACACGCCAGGTTTTATGGGAATGGGGTTGCCCAACTCGGGCAGTCTTGACCGGGGCCAACCTGCCTTACGCTCCGGAGGCCCGTATCGCCGTTTGACAGCAGGGTTTCGGAGTCCTCATGCGGACCCTGTGACACGTATTGGAAAGGTAGACGTTCTGATTACTGATCGCGAATGGGTGCGGTTGAGTCGTACTGCAGGTCAAGTTATCAGAAGGCACCCACTCGGGTCCCGATGCCGCGCGTCGCGTTAACCGATACTTCTCATAGGGGGAGGGGGCGCTGAACACAGTAAAACGTACTCAAGGGGTTATGGGACTCGCGATTTACTCTTCACGACGGGAACCCAGACCTCGCACTGATACGAGGTGGCCAAATCATCGCCGGCCGGCAGGACTTCGAGTTCAGGGCTGGTACCCCGTGGCCGGAAACCACTCTTCAAAAATGCGGGTCCACACGTGCTGAATGGCATCGGGGAGCCTGCCGATCGAGGGGAAGGCCGCCCATGTGGCCGCTGGGATCTCGGCCGTGGTCCAACCGGCGTGCTCCGGGCCTTCAAACGTTCCTTCCACCGCAATAGCATACGTCATCTCTTCGTGGTCGTGGTCATTGGTCAAACAGATGCCTAGCAAGACGCCGTCGGGACGCAGCGCGCGCAGAGCGGCCACCGTACCGTCTGCGTATGAAGTCTCCCAAAACTGGGGGATTCTGCGGAAGTTCTCCCCGTCCTGCGTCGATACGCGAAGCCTCTTGCCAGTCACCGCAAACCGGTCGCGATGGATGATGCGATAATCCATATCCTGGTCCCCCTTCAATGATAGATGGAAGGAGAGGCGCGGAAAGGCCTTCAACGGCACGCCGAGAGTCCGGGCGTCGGATGGTGTGAGGCCGTGGACCTTGCGGAACGCTTTGGTAAACGACTCTGGCGACTCGTAGCCGTATTTGAGGGCCACATCCACAACCTTGAGCGTCGGGGACGTACACAATTCTTGCGCGGCCAGGGTTAGACGTCGTTTACGCATATACTCCGCTACCGTGACGCCGGTCAGCACATGGAATGTGCGTTGAAAATGGAACGACGAGGCATAAGCCCGACGGGCAATGTCTTCCATAGCGATCGGC
Source organism: Bacillota bacterium (assembly GCA_021799435.1). Lineage (GTDB taxonomy): Bacteria > Bacillota > Sulfobacillia > Sulfobacillales > Sulfobacillaceae > Sulfobacillus_B. Next base: position 11,780 of record JAJZAN010000044.1, read on the forward strand.
TCCGTTAAGTGTTCTTCAATGAAGTCAATCGCATCGGTCATTCGGTTGAGCCACTCCACACCGCCACCTCCTTTGGACCGATGATAGTCTGGGGTATCGGAACTGTCCTGTCCCCGTGTGCGTTCGTTGGATAGCATGGATCTATCATACACGGGGACAGTGGGGTCCGGGGGTGGCGCCAAGGCCCATCTGCCGGCCATGCTGCGGTTCCCAATCGTGGCCAAGACGCGAGGTAAACGACCAGGACTTCCCGAGGCCATGCGCTGATTTCAGGCAGGAGTTGATCCGCCCGTACGCGAACATGTGTGCAAATGATGGGAGGCGTTAGGTATGGAAGCGCGCGAAGTGGCTCTGTCGGGAGGGGTTACCGCACACGTTGAGACAGCCGGGTCCGGCCCGGCGGTGCTGTTGTTGCACGCCGGCGTGGCGGATCGGCACATGTGGGATCGGCAATGGGATTGGCTTCAAAAGGGATTCCGCACGGTGCGATGGGATTGGCGGGGGTTCGGTGACACGCCCCACGTGCCTGGGCCCTTTAGTTATGCCAATGATGTGATCGCCATCATGGACGCTTTAGATATTTCGAGCGCAACCCTCATCGGCTGTTCCTTTGGAGGGGCGACGGCCCTGCAGGTAGCCATTCAGCATCCCCAACGGGTGGAGCGCTTGGTGTTGTCAGGTCCTGGTGTGCCGGGGTATGAGGGGGAGAATCCGCCGGAGGTCGACGCTTTGTTTGAAGAGGCGGAGAAAGCGGCTCGGGCGGATGACGGGGCTCAATTTCTCGCAATTATGGAGAAAGCCTGGCTGGTTGGACCAGCGCGCGAGGTGTCGGAGGTCGACCCTCAGTACCTCGCGCGCGCTCGGGAACTCTTGCGTCGCGCTGACCGCCCAGACAACGGGGCAGAGTCCACCGACTTGGAGTTCTCCGCTGTGGATGCGCTGCCGCACTTAGACATCCCAGTACTGGGGATCGTGGGGCTGGAGGATGTGCCAGACATCTTGGATGCTGTGCAATATCTGGGTCGCACTTTGCCGCAGGTGCAGGTGGAAGAAATCGAGGGAGCAGCCCACCTGCCCAACATGGAAAAGCCTCGGCAGTTCGATGCCATTTTGTCGGATTGGCTGGCCGCGACCGGGGGATCGGCGCGTTCCATTGAGGACTAGGGGAGGGGCTTATGGAATTTCGCGAGATGACCCAAGCGGAGGCGGTGCAGACCGTGCATCAACTGGATTTCCGCATCCGGGGCGGCATTGCCCCCGTGGTGGAATGGGAGATGGACGGTTCGTATGCCGTGTTCTTTGAACACTATGTGCTGATGTATCGGGACCCCGGCATCAAAGTCTCGGGGTCGGTTCCCCGAGGCGCCATGAAGCGCATGATCGGCAAGATGCCCATTATCTTGGCTAAGGCTGAAGGGCAAGGTCGGCTGGGACTGGGACGCAGCGCCCCGGGGGAGATTGTGGGGGTGCCCCTTGCGCCCGGACAGACCTTGGAGGTGCGGGAGCATCAATTCCTGGCGGCAACCAGCACACTGTCCTATGGATTTACCCGGGTCCGTGGCATTTCCAACCTTTTATTCGGGGGCAATGGATTTTTCGTCGACACCTTTCAAGCGGGACGCGAATCCGGAGCAGTCTGGATTCATGCCCATGGCAACCTGATTGAAGTGGAGTTGGGACCGGGCGAGCAGCTTGACATCGAACCCAGCCGCTGGTGCTACAAAGATCCGACGGTCAAGATGACCACCGTGCCGATCAACATCTCGGCGGGACTGTTTGCCTCATCGTCCTTTATGCTCAACCGCTTCACCGGACCGGGGCGCTTGGGGTTGCAATCCATGGCGCAGTTTTTTGAGACAGATGGCAATTAGCCGGTGAAACATGCCAGCCTGGCGCGGCGTTATGACGGGTAAACACGCAGGGAGGCAGGATGATGGGACAACGGGCATGGATGGCAGCGGCAGCGGCGGTGGCGGTGAGCATTGTGGCTTTGGCTCCCGGGGTAATGGCGAGTCCGATCTCGAGCGTGCTGCTGACCCTGCGGTACCCGCCGTTTGCCGCGAGTGCACCGGGCGTGCCGCCGGTTGCGGGGGTGACCCGCATCCGCCTCCCCCTCTATCCGGGCAGCGGTCTCTCTCACCACCATTTCCCCATGGGCTATATGGGCGGCATTATCGGGTCCCCGTATGCGCGGGACGGACACACGCCGGTGTTTGCGACCAAGGCTCGGGAGTCCCAGGTGATGGCGTGGTACCGGCGCTATTTCGCCAGTATCGGCGAGCGGTCTCCGGGTCTTTCGACCAGCGGCAACCTCAACACCGGTGTCGAGCAGCAAGGATTGACCTTCTCCCGTGGCCTGCGTCAGCAATACGTGACGGTCGCGTTCTTCCAGGAACCTCACGAAACTATCTACGGATTTTCCGGATCGTATCTCGTGACTCCGCCCCGTCCCCGGTCGAGCCGCATCCCCCCGCTGGCGCGGGTGTCGGGTTCCCTCGAGGGTCAAGGCGGTTCGACGCCCATCCATGCGGTCTCATCGCCGGCGCTGCACGCGTTGCGCGCCATTCTTAACCGCGACAATACTGTGACCACGGCAGAGTGTCCTCTTGCGGTGAGTGAGACGGCTAAACTGACTCTATATCCCAAACACGGCCCCCCGATTTCCCTGCAAGTGTCCGGATATTGTCCGGTGCAGATTGGATCGGTGTCGCTGATGAACAGCCAGGGGAAGCAGTTGTGGCGGGTGCTTCATCGTCTGGTCCGGCTCAGCGCCTAATTGGGTGTGCCTTCCTCCTTTGATACAATCCGGTCAAAGGAGGAGTTCGATGGCACAGAATCCAGAAGCAGCCAAGCGGGTCTTAGGAGTTTATGGCGCGGGCCAGGTGGAACCGGGCATGGTTCTAGGGATAGGTTCAGGAACCACAGTGGACGCCTTCATTGATGCCTTGGGCGAACGTTTACGCCACGCCCCATTTTCCCTGGTGTGCGTGGCTGCCTCTGAGGCAAGTGTTGCGCGGGCCCGTGCGGCGGGAGTGCCAGTCCAAGCGCCTGAGTCTCTCGGGGTGTTGGATTTGGCGGTAGACGGGGCGGACCAGGTCAATCCAGAGCGTGTGATGATTAAAGGAGGCGGCGCGGCCCTAGTGCGGGAGCGGCTGGTGATGAGCCAAGCCCGCCGTGCCTTGATTCTGGTCGATTCCACCAAACTGGTGCCCCGAATGGAGCAGGTGACGGTGCCGTTGGCCATCCTGCCGTTTGCTTGGCCAGCTACGTTGGCGCGCATCCAAGAAGTGACGCCGGAGGCTTATTTGCGGCAAGTCGACGGTCACCCGGTGATGACCGACGATGGCCTTTACCTGGTGGATGCGCATGTGGATGACCTGCCTAACCCTGAGGATTGGCATGCCGCAGTCAAGATGCTGCCGGGGGTGGTGGACACGGGGATCTTTGCTGGCTTTCCTGCAGAGGTTGTGGTTAGCGACGGTGAGGCGGTGTGGCCCCTGGAGCCTTGCCAGGCTTAAGTATGAAGCCCTGAAAGACGAGATTCGAGGATACTCTCCCTATGGTACGATATGAGTGACAGGACCCTTTGGATTTAACTCGAACCTCATGCGGAAAGGGTGACGTGCATGGCGCTGACGCTTCGCCAGATGGGCGGAACGGCGCGTGAGAACGTGCCCGGATGGCATGGGGGAGAGGGGAAGAACGTTCAGACCAGACCCAACCTTGCAGTGGTGGATGGGCGGCAGGCCAGCCATGCTGGCAGCCTATCTATCCGAGGCCGCGTCCTCGTTTTGTTAGGCATGCTCACTGTTTGGGTGGGGCATGCGTGGATGCCAGTTGGGTTCGGGATTGACCAGAGTCGGGTACTCATGCGGCAGCCTCCTCGAGTGGCTGCCGTCACTGTCCAACCAGTGAGGTGAGGGCGATGGATGATTTGGGCGCGGGACGGGCGCCAATTGTGGACCAAGTGGTTCGTACCATTAAAGATGAGTTCCAAGACGGCCTGCTGGGGATTTTGTGGACGGGGTCTCGAGCTTACGGGGAGCCTCGGTTGAATAGCGATTGGGATTTTTTTGTGCTCCACCAGGCCATGTGGCGGCAACGCCGTCTGATTCGCGCCGGGGAGGCAGCCATCGAGCTGTTTATCAATCCCCCAGACCAGATTCGCCGGGAGATGGCCGCATTTGAGTCGGCGACCATCAGTATGTTTGCCATGGGTCAGGTTCTGTACGACCGCGACGGCACGACCCAGGATCTGGTGGGAGCGGCCCAGCGGCTATGGCGATCCAGACCCCCGATATGGACCCGCGAGGCGCAGGATGCTTGGCGCTACGAAATTTTGGACTTGCTGGAAGACATTGAGGACATGCTGGCGGACGATCCGGACGCCGCCGGCTACTTGATGGGGCTGGCTATCGATTCGGCCCTGCGTGGTTTCTATCAAGCCCATCAGTTTTGGCAGCCGAAGGGCAAGTACCTCTTGGCCGATTTAGCCCGGCGGCGTCCCGAACTGGCGCTGCAGTGCCGGACCGTCATCAGCGGGACGCAAGCCTTGACGGCGCGATTTGACGCCCTGAAGAAGCTCGTAGAAAACATTCAGCGCCCGATGGGCGGCTATTTGGACACCTGGGAGACTGAGCGCGAGCCGGTCTTGCCCTTTGAGGAGGAAACGCGATGAGTGACGTGTGGGTAACACTGGAACAGGTTGAGGCGGGTGTGCACCGGCTTCGAATTGAGCGGGAGCGGGCCCTGAATGCTCTCAATGCGGACGTGTTGGACCAGATCGAAGCGGCCTTGGATCGGGTGGAAGCAGACCAGTCATCCCGTGTGCTGATTGTCACCGGTCAAGGGACTAAGGCCTTCGTTGCAGGTGCGGATATTGAGGCTATCAGTCGAGTCGACAACCAGGCGGCCGCACGAGCGTTTGCCGCGAGGGGTCAGCGGCTGTTCCAGCGTTTCGAAGAGAGCTCCATCATCACGATCGCCGCGATAAACGGCTATGCGCTCGGCGGTGGGCTGGAACTGGCCATGGCTCTCGACCTTCGCATCGCCGCCCATAGCGCTCGGCTGGGCCAACCGGAAATTAACTTGGGCATCATTCCGGGATTTGGCGGAACCCAGCGGCTGAGTCGTTTAGTCGGACCCGGGCAGGCCTTGTGGATGATTAGCTCGGGTGAGCCGGTAACAGCCGAGGAGGCCAAGGCATTAGGCTTGGTCGACATGGTCGTGCCAGCGGATACGTTGATGGACGAATGCCTCCGTCGGGCTCACATCTTGGCCGAGAAAGCCCCGTTGGCATTGGCGGCATCCAAGCGCTTGGTCATGGGCAGCCGCGACTGGACTCTAGAGAGCGGCCTGAACCAGGAGGCTGAGGCTTTCAGCCGCTTGGCGGTATCCGCCGATGGGCGGGAAGGGACCCAAGCGTTTTTGGAAAAGAGGCCCCCGAAGTTCCAAGGACGGTAGCCTGTCTTGGATCTTTCGTGCATACCTTATCCCGAGGAGGGATTGGTGTGCCGGAAGTGGACATGGAGGCCAAGACGCGCCTGGCAGAGCTTTTTTGGGCCCATTTAGAGGTGCGGTACCCGCTGACCCATTGGTGGTGGAGGGAAGAGAGGCCTCGCAATGTCGTGTTATTCCCGGAGTGGTCGGCGGCTGCCTTTGAGCGGGAGCGAACGGAGTGGCGTCGCTTGTCCCAAGAGAGCATGCGGGTACCCGACGAAGAAACGCGCCATTGGGGCCGCTTTGCCCGCTGGGTGGCGACCCGTCTGGGAGCTGGCAGTTTTCGCGATGGGGCCGAACCCTTAAGACACGCCAATTTGGTGTTGACGATGACCGGTATCTTAGATCCCACAGGAATCTTGTGTCCGCGGATGCCCTTAATCGATACCCTGGGGGACTGGCTTAGCCGGGTACAGGATGTGACCACCGCGGGGTTTTGGCGTAAGACCCGCGCTGCTGCTGAAGGGGGCCGGCTAGTTCAGCAGCTGCGGCAACTGATGCCGCCGGCGGACGTGGACCCCGAGCAATTCCGAACCCATATTGAGGGTGTCAGCGCCGCGGTGTCGGCTTACCTGGAGCGAACGGCGGTACCCTTGGATGATTGGTCTGGCGAATCGGCACCGTGGGCTTTCAGTGCCCATGTTTCGGTTGAAGAGTGGCGCTTGTATCGTCAAGGTCTCACGAACGAGGCCCCTGTCGTCACCCATAAGCCGCGTGAGGACAGCGTGGTGCTCATGCCTCAGATGCCGCATGCGCCGGCCATTCAAGAAGTGATTATTCCCGGCCTGAAACAGTGGTGGGTGAAGCCGTCCGGAGATCACGACATCCTCTTTCATGGCGACGTCCGCGATCCTTCATTAGGTTTGGCCGTTGCATTGAGCGTTTGGCGGCAGGAGGGCGCGTGCCAGACCCTGACATGGGCCTTGACCCATCCCCCCTATGCGGACGGTGGGCTGATGACGGCGGTCGAGGTATTGCAGGATTTGTGGCCAACCTGGGAGCCGGTGCGCTCGCGCTTCTTGCAGCAATGGCTGCAAAAACGGCGGGTTCTGGCCGCGGCTGATGCGTGGCTGTGGCTCGAAGGGGCGGATGCGGTGCAAGTGATGTCATGGATGTCCCGGTTTGTCCCCAAACAAGAGGCCATTTCGGTCATCCCGTGGATGAAGTCCCACCCCGGGTACTACGTGATGGGACATCGCGTGTACGACCAATTAATATCCGAAACATATCCACGAACCTGGGAGCACTGGATTTGGCTTCATGGCCCCATCATGCCGGATGCCGTGTTTTTGTCTTCGGAACACATTGGCTCTGAACCGACCGAACCGCATGATACGGAGTGAAGTGTGGTACAATGTCTAGGCAAATTTTGAGATTTCCGACCAGGACTTCGTCCGGCGGTGAAAGGGAGCATGCGCATGAATATCGGCGACATTGTCATTGATCCGCCGATCCTGCTGGCGCCGATGGCAGGCGTTTCCAATCGTGCTTTTCGCGCCATATCGCGGAGCCAGGGCGCGTCTCTTTGTACGACCGAGATGGTAAACGCAAATGCGTTGGCCCACAAAAGCGCTAAGAGCTATTGGCTCATGGAGCTTGACCCAGGAGAGACGCCGGTGGGGATACAAATTGCCGGTAGCGATCCAGAAACCATGGCGCTGGCCGCGCAGGAAGCCGAGCGTCACGGGGCTGACTTGGTCGATATCAATATGGGCTGTCCGGTGAAAAAGGTGGTCAACAACGGTGACGGATCCGCCCTATTGAACGATGAAGACGGTGCCGTACGGGTTGTTCAAGCGGTCGTCGACGCCATTAAAATTCCGGTGACCGTCAAGATGCGGGCGGGCTGGGACCATGACTCCATCACCGCCCCGAAGCTCGCAGAGCGTTTCCAGGAGGTGGGAGCGAAAGCGATTGCCTTGCATGCGCGGACCCGTTCGGATCAATATGTCAAACCCGCCAACTGGGATTTTATCCGGCAGGTACGGGAACGCATTACCATACCCTTAATCGGAAACGGCGATGTGAACACCCCTGAGGACGCTTTGCGCATGTTGGAGACCACCGGAGCTGACGCGGTCATGATTGGACGAGCCTCGTTCGGAGATCCTTGGATTTTTCGCCGCATCACGCAGTATCTCGAAACGGGACAGCACTTGCCGCCGCCCGACGCCGAAGAGCGCTCCCGGATGGCGCTGTGGCACTTGGAACGCATGGTGGAGATCAAAGGGGAAGCGGTCGCTCTCCCCGAAATGCGAAAGCAGCTGGCTTGGTATCTCAAAGGCACGCCCGGATCGGCGGAATATCGACAGCGCACTCAAAAGCTGACGACCAAAGCAGAAGCCGAAGGGCTTATCGAGGAGTGGCTAGGCCACGCCCGCCACCAGGAGCTGACATGGACCTAATCCGCATTGGGGACAAGTTGATTAGCCTGAGTAAAATCACTACGATGGTCGAGGAGATTTTTTCCGCGCGTTCTCGCGGGCTGTCCCAATCTGAGGTGTCCACACAATTTGGCCTCGATCGCGCGTTCGTATCCCGGCTGGAAACGCTGGGCGAAGTTCGGCGCGGCCGTTCCATTGCCGTCATCGGATTTCCGGTGGCGAATAGGGCGGAAGTGGAGGCGGTCGCCGAGCGCCTAGGAGTGGATTTTGTCTGGCTGATGACGGACCAGGAGCGCCGCGCATTTGCCGAGTCGCGCACCGGTGTGGAACTGGTCAATGAAATTTTTCGACTGGCCCGCCAGGTGCGGCAATTCGATACGGTGGTGCTCATGGCCTCCAATGCGCGTGTCCGGTTGTTGGCGGCGTTGCTGGACACCCAGGCGGTCGTCCCGGTGATTTTGGGACAAACTCCGCTTAATCAGGATGTTGTGGTGGATAAAGACATGTTAGAATCCATCATTAAGGAAGTGCAGTCCGGCGAATCGGTAAATCGCGGCTCGCTGGCGAATGCAAACCCTGGTGAAGAGGCATAGGGTGAACGGTCACCACGTATCATCGTGTTACTAAAAGACGGTTATTTATGAAGAGAGGGATACCCCATGGCAGATAAAGAATTGCTGGTGTCGCCCGAGGGTCTGAAAAAGTTGGAGGCAGAGTTGGAGCACTTGACCACTGTGAAGCGGCGCGAGGTCGCGGAACGGATCAAGACGGCTCGAGAGTTCGGGGACATCTCCGAGAACTCCGAGTACGAAGATGCCAAGAACGAGCAGGCTTTCATTGAAGGCCGCATTCAGACACTGGAAAAAATGCTCCGTCAAGCGCGGGTTGTGGAAGCCGACAAGCAGGACCCCACCATGGTGCACATCGGCTCGACAGTGACGGTAAAAGACTTAGAAGAGAACATCGAAGAAGATTACATCATCGTGGGGGCCACGGAGGCCGACCCCGTAAAGAATCGCATTTCCACCGAATCTCCTGTGGGCAAAGCGCTCATGGGCGCGAAGGTCGGACAGCAAGTTGAAGTGAGTGCCCCGGTCGGCAAGATTCGCCTGGAAATCGTCAAAATTTCGTAGTCGACCGCAGCCAGGAGGACTTCCATTGAGCGAACACGAAGGTCACTTGAATTCCCGTGAGGTGCGACTCGAAAAGTTGCAGCACCTTAGGGAGGGCGGTTTCGATCCGTTTTCCACTACGCGTTATGATGTGACGGCGTTGAGCCGTGAAATCATCCAGGACTACGATCAGTTCGAGGGTCGCGTGGTGCGCATTGCGGGTCGGATTACAGCCATTCGCCGTCATGGCGGAGCGGCCTTCGTGGATTTGCTGGACACGATGGGCCGCATCCAAACCCATTGGCGGGAGGATGTCCTGGGAGAAGAATCTTTTCGCCTGTTGGACGCGCTCGACCTGGGCGATTTTGTCGGCGTCAGCGGCGAAGTGTTCAAGACACGCCGCCAAGAGGTCACGGTCAAGGCGGAGAGTGTTGGGATTTTGGCCAAAAGTCTTCGCGATCTGCCGGAGAAGCGCCACGGGTTGACCAACGTGGATCTGCGGTATCGTCAGCGCTATCTAGATCTCATTGCCAATCCTGACGTGCGCCATACCTTTGACGTCCGAGCTCGGACGCTGGGTTTCATCCGCCAGTTTTTGTACAGCCGGCGTTTCGTCGAGGTCGAAACGCCCGTGCTCCAGACCATCGCTGGAGGGACGGAAGCGCGGCCTTTTGAGACTTTCCACAATGCTTTGGGGATGCCGCTTTATCTTCGCATCGCGTTGGAACTGCATTTAAAGCGCCTCATTGTGGGCGGTGTCGACCGGGTGTACGAAATCGGCCGCGTGTTCCGCAACGAGGGCATTTCTACACGCCATAATCCCGAATTCACCATGCTGGAACTCTATCAGGCCTATACCGACTTTGAAGGCATGATGGAATTGACCGAGTCACTGCTCTCGGGGCTCGTGCAGGAGTTGTTCGGTACTACCACTATGACCTATCAGGGACAAGCGTTGAACTTCGCGCCGCCGTTTCCGCGGGTGGATTTGGTAGAGCGCTTGTTTGAGAAGACTGGCGTGCGATGGGAGAGCATTACGACGCGGGAAGAAGCGCATGCGTTCGCTCGAGACCTGGGAATTAAGGTGGATCCGGCCCAGGATCGCGCCCAAGTGATGGACAAGATTGTAGGGACTGTGGTTGAACCCGATTTGGTGCAACCCACCTTTTTGTGGCACCACCCAGTCGACATTTCTCCCTTGGCTAAGCGGGATCCCGCCAATCCTCTCTTAACCGAGCGGTTTGAGCTGTTTATCGCGGGCCGCGAATTGGCCAACGCCTTTTCCGAACTGAACGATCCCCTGGACCAGCGGGAACGCTTCCAAGCCCAGCAACTCGCACGGGCTCAAGGCAACGACGAAATGCCTCCCTTGGATGAGGACTTCTTGACGGCGTTAGAGCACGGCATGCCGCCTACCGGCGGTTTGGGATTGGGGATTGATCGCCTCATCATGCTGTTGACGGACAGCCCATCAATTCGGGACGTCATTTTATTCCCGACCATGCGTCCGCTGGGATAGTTATGCGCGCCCCAAAGAGTCCGGGATCTGCCCGGGCTTTTTTTATGCGGAATTGGCGGAGTTGTTGAGGCAGCGTATCTCTAGCCAGACGCCCAGGACTTCCCTATAATGGCTGTGTACAAACTTGTGCACACTAATGGAGGCCCATGACCAAGCACATTGTCAGTGTGAGTTTAGGTAGTCGGCACCGCGATCAGTCGGGAGAATTGACTCTGTTTGGTGAAACGGTGCGCGTCTCGCGCCAGGGAACCGACGGTGATTTAGCGGCTGCGGAAGCCATGATTCGGGAACTGGACGGGACGGTGGATGCCATCGGGTTGGGCGGCATTGACCGGTATTTGGTTGTTCGCGACCGCCGCTATGAAATTCAGGATGCGGTGCGTTTGGCGAAAGCCGCTAGCAAGACACCGGTGGTGGACGGCAGTGGACTCAAAGACACCTTGGAGCGGACCATTATCGCCCAGCTGGACCAGGACGGGCTGATTCACTCCGGCCAATCGGTCCTCATGGTCTCGGCCATGGACCGTTTTGGCATGGCAGAAACCTTTGAGAAGCTGGGATACCGGCTGGTAGCCGGAGACCTCATTTTTGCGAGCCATATCAATTACCCCATCCGGACAGCGGACGAATTGGAGGAAATGGCCCGCAAGCTCTTGCCCGAAGTCACCCGGATGCCGTTTTCCCAGTTGTATCCCGTGGGGATCGAGCAGACCGAGCCCAGTGATCCTCGGTATGGCCGCTATTTTGAGGAAGCCGACATCATTGCCGGCGATTTTCATTATATTCGCCGCTACATGCCAGACAGCCTGGCCGGTAAAACCGTTGTCACCAATACCACCACCGCCGCTGACGTGGAGCACCTTCGGCAGAAGGGCGTGCACTGGCTCGTGACCACCACGCCGGTGCTGGAGGGACGCAGTTACGGGACCAATGTGATTGAAGCGGCGCTGACTGCGGCCTCGGGCCTTGGGGCCGATAGTCCCCGCTGGGCGAGCCTGGTGACAGCTGCCCATTTGGACGGAACCCGCCTGAAATTGAACGATTAATCATAGGAGTCGTGACGGATGACGTTGTTGGACGCTTTGCAGCAATTTGTGACCGAATGCAACCAGAATGCGCGTCTTCGAGAAATGAATCGAGATTGGACACGCCGGATCCAACTGGACCCGGACGACACGCATCATCACCACTGGCTCGTGAGTGATGCTGGTGAATTATCGGCGGGAGAAGGATTGGTAAAGAATCCTGACATGCTGATTCAGGCCCCAGAGGACATTTTGACGCAGATTTTTTCTGGCCAGATGACGCCCACCGAGCCGTACAATGCCGGCGACTTATTGGTGCGCGGGCAGCAGGATGACATGATGCGCCTGGACATCTTGACGCTCCTGATCTGGGGGGAATAGCGGTGCAGAATTCACTATCCCGGGTGCTGCCACTCCGAACGGCCGTATCCACCAGTGCTGGACTGGCTGCTGCGGCCGTCAATTTCCTCGCTGCAGTCGAAGTGGCCGAGTATGCCGGCGGTCAGTCGGCTTGGCTGGCGATTTTGGTGGCCGGGGTACTTATCGTGTTTGCAGGATCCAACTTTGCTGAGCTTAGTGGTCTATTTCCCTCGGCTGCGGCCATCCGCGTGTGGATTCGGCGGGGAGTGAACGACCAAGTTTCCTTGGTTAGTTCCTTCGTCTATATGTTTACGGTGGTGTTCGTTATTGCCGCCGATGCGTTTGTGTTGGGGCACGCCTTCTCGCGGGCTGTACCAGCGGTGCCGGCGCTTTTATGGATTTTGGCCCTTTTGGGTTTCGTCACTTGGAGCAACTCCCGCGGCATCAAGGTGGCGGGAACGGTGCAGGATGCCAACGCGTTTGTGCTCTTGGGGACCTTAATGCTGTTTTCGTTAATTGTGCTCCTCCGTACTCCGCATTTAGGCCAGTTCCATTACTTGAACTTAGGCCACAACTGGTTTGAGGCCATTGCCTTGGGCATTTTCATCTTCGTGGGATTCGAGTGGGTCACACCCTTAGCAGAGGAGTTTCAAGACTTTCGGGCCATTCCCAAGGGCATGTTTATTGCGCTTGGCCTCATCGCCATTGCCTTCGGACTTTTTTCCCTTACGCTGACGGTGGCGTTTCCCCACGCCGCCGTGCTGAAGAACAGCTTCGTGCCCCAATTGCTGGTGGGCATGCGGGCGCTGGGGCCATTCGGATTTTGGTGGATGGCGTTTGTCACCCTGACCACCGCGGGGACAACCTTCAATGGGGGCTTGCTGTCGGCCAGCCGTTTCGTGTATGCGCTGGCACGGGAGCGGGCCTTGCCCGCTTGGTTTGCCCGCCTCAACAAAAAGCTCGTGCCTCAAAATGCGCTCATAGCGCTGGCTGTGGTGTCTTTTGTACTGGCGATTGTGGTCTACCTGAGCGGCCAATACTTGTTTTTGATTAATGCCGGAGCCGGTGTGGAGTCCTTTATGTATGCGCTCTCCACCGTGCTGGTGATTTCCCTGCGCCGGCGCGAACCCAACCGGGAGCGATCTTTCCGGGTGTTCGGCTATCCGGTCATTCCTATCATTATAGGAGTGATTTTCCTAGGACTCGGGGTGGAGGCGCTGTTAACCCCGACGGGAAAGAGCGGATTTCCGTGGGCGTTGGTCTTCTTCCTGGCTATTTTGGTATTGGTGTTTTTCTATGTGCGCTTGGCCGTCCCGCGACTCAAGGCGAAGCGTTCCACATTGGCCTCGGCTTCTCAGAAATAAGGCGCGTCTAAATCGAATTTGAGGGACATATCCTGGATCCGGAGGGATCCCGGTGGTCGTATGGAAAGCACGCGCAAAAAGAGGACGAGTTCTTGGACTGGCCGTGAGCTTGGCGGTGGCGGCCCTGTTAGCCGCCTTTGTTCCGGCGGTGGATTGGACGCACGCCATCGCGGGCGTCGATCGGGGCCTCTTGCAAACAGCGGAAAGCGGGCGACGCACCGCATCGACGCAGACGGTGGCTCTGGCGCCGCGCGTGCATCGCCCCACCACGGGTCTGGGCGCTCTCCCAGCGGGGATGGTGCTGGGCTACTTTTACGATCCAGGCGGGACACCCAGCGCAGTTTCCATGATAAAGCGGTATCTTCCGGTTTTGACGGGTGTGATTCCTTTTTGGTACACCATTGAATCCAACGGCAGCCTATCCGGGTCCACCGATCCCGCCGTATTGAAGTTGGCGGAACAGCACAAGCTATGGACATTCGCGTTGGTCGAAAACATGGCAGGACAGCCCGTGTTCGGCCCGTTATTGAATTCGCCAGTGGCACGAAAGCGCGCTATCGAGAATATGTTGACGTTGGTGGAGTCCAACGGTTACAACGGGGTCAATCTGGACTGGGAGGGCATTGCATCTACTGAGCGCCACCAGTTTAGCACCTTCGTTCAGCAGCTCGCCGAAACCTTTCACCGTCACGGCTACTACGTTACCTTGTCGATTCCTGCAGAAACCCAAAACCAGCCGCAAAACAGCTGGACGGGCGCGTATAATTATCGCGCCTTGGGCCGCTCAGCTGACCTGCTGATGATCATGGCCTATGACCAGCACTATGCGGGCGGACAGCCGGGACCCATTGCCTCGGCGTCTTGGGTGAAGCAGGTGCTGGATTACACCATATCGGTCGTGAAGCCATCCAAAGTGGTACTCGGGATTCCCGGGTATGGTTATGACTGGTCCGGCAACGGCCCAGCGGCTGCCCTGACATACAGCCAAGCGAAATCGTTGGCCAGCCAATACGGAAAGTCGGGCAAATCCAATCACTTCGTTTATATGCAGAACGGGCAATTGCATTCGGTATGGTTCGAAAACACCGCCAGCTTGCTGGCCAACACCAATTTGGTGTCGGGATATGAACTGCGTGGGATTGCCCTGTGGCGTCTAGGCATCGAAGACCCAAAGATTTGGGATTTTCTCCAGTGAGATTTTGATTAATGGACCTTGATTTTGTTTTTTGAGGGTGATAAGATAACAAAGCTGTCGCAAGACAGTGCCGGTCCTTGAAAACTATATCATCATGCCACATGAAACAAACGCAACACAGTACAGTCAACGTTTTACGTTGAGTCATGGAGAGTTTGATCCTGGC
>JAJZAN010000188.1 GCA_021799435.1 Bacillota bacterium
CGGTGATGATGTTTTTGTCGAAATGTTCGGCTAGATTACTATCCGGCCCAAGTGGGCCGGGTCCTTACGGCATATCCGCCCCCGAATCTCCCTGATCATCCTCATGAAAAGTTGCGCCGTGAAACAAAATTCCATGCAAGAAAGGCCGTAGCTCCGTCCTTGTTTTTGTCCTGATGGCTCTGCCTCCATCCGAGTTACCGCTCTTAACCGCGAGAAGACATGTGAGGTTAAGTGTGTTGTTAATGCACATTATTTGTGTGATAATACGTATCAAACGGCGCAGCTAACCCATACTATGGAGAAACGCAGCTACGAAGTGAGGTGCCCACGATGACAACAACACGTTCAGATGTCCTGAAATTCGTGAAAGATAACGTCCTGAACATCTCAGACCTAACCCGTACGAGTAAACTCGCCGAAATTCTCGAATTGTACGCGGACAAAACGAGTGATGAATTGTTCGTCGTTCAAAATACCCGGAACAAAAATGGCCGGGCCGTGATAGCCGACCTGGAGTTTTTCGAGGAATTGTTGAGCTATAAAGAGGCCGTGGACGAGGCCATGGACCAGACGATGTACCAGATGGCGTTGGAGCGCAAAGACGAGCCGGCAGACATTTCCTTGGCCCAGGTAATTGCTGAACTCGGTTTGGACGTGAACCGGATCGCTCACTTAAGCGAAGTCGTTGAGGAAGACTAATGCCGAGCGTCGAAGACACCGTGAACGCCATCCTGGCGTCATTGAACGTCGAGATACGCTTTAGCCAACAAGCTATAGACGACTTAACCGGCTACAAAAAGGAACAGCAGGAGACAATTCTCGCCCTGATTCTGGCTCGGGCGAAAAACGGTCCCCTCATCAGACCCAACGGCATTGGCGAGCCTTTACATGGTGAGTTACACGGGTTCACGAAAATCAAACCCAAACACTTGGGACTCCGGGTGATCTATCGACCCATACAGAAGACCAAAATCATCATGGAAATTATCGCCATTGGCCCAAGAGACCACGATAAAGTCTATGCCATCGCGGCCAAACGCTTAACAGGTTTTCGTCGCGAAATGTCTGAACGTAACCAGACCGGCAACACTCACAACAATATCTAAACTCGTTTGGTGTGGGACTCAGCGTGAGCTGGATACATGTACCGCTCCGGGACTGTCACTCTGGATCTCCTTAGGGGCACTAACGCCCCCGTATCGCCGTAAGTCTGATGATTCCAAACGCCTTGAGGACCGGAAAGCCACATGAAAGCCAGTTATCCGCGACGTGGGCATATGGCTACAGGTCATAGAACATCTTAAATGCCGCGAAGGCGGCTAGACTGCCGCCGCGGTTGGGCGATATCGGAGGAAATGCCTCAATGGGGTACACGCGCACGTGCCCTTCTTGGCTTCCCAACAGCTGTCCACCCACTGCGCGAACTTCAAAAAAGAAATTCACCATGGGGCCCGGATAGCCTGGGTTTTGGTGAAACTGCCATCCGAGAGCACGAACCATCGCCACCACGAGACCCGTTTCCTCTCGGACTTCCCGTACAGCGGCATCCTCCGGCGACTCCCCATACTCCACGTGGCCCGATGGCAACGCGGCCGGTGCCGCTGTCGGTTCGTTGGGCGGCAATACCGCCACAAGACCCTCTTCGCCCACGCGAACCACCACATTGACGCCCATCGCGTTCGCAGGATAGTGAACCCAGCCGCAAGCGGGACATCGTGCGCGCCGAATGTTGTCGTCATCGATAGTCCCGGTAGTCAAGGCGGTTCGGCACATCGGACAATACCGATACCGTAACCGCGGCAGTACCGGTTCCGGGTATTCGACGAATTCTTCGTTCATGGTGGCCACTCGCCTTCCATTCATCAATCGGAAGCGGAAGAGCTCTGTTCATTTCAGACTTATCCGAGGGAACCCCTGCCAGAAATATATCATAAGCTGGCTGCCTCTACGGCCCCAGGGGAGGGCGTAGTGCCAAGTGCGCTCTCGCCCCCGAATCTCGGCGATTAGCATCATTAAGTATCCGAGTACGCTTACCACAAACTGATGCGCGGATCGGCGAGATTCCGCGCCGCCGGCATTTTGCGTGCCTCCTGCACCACCGTATGCGCCAGCGCGAAAGATGTACGTTTACGACCTGCGCCTCATTGCGGCACCGTCCAGGTGGTCCTAACTGTCCAAAACGGCAGGAGCATTAGGCATTGCGCGCAATCCGCTGAATCACCGGGAACAACCAATCATCCAGCCTCTCAAACGTGAACCCCGAATCTCGGACTCGCTGGGTGCTCATAAAGCGGGAACCGCGCTCGCCATAGGGAGACATGTCCTCGTCCGTGGAGTCGGGTAGGGTCACGGCCGGACAGCCGGTGCAGGCTGCGAGCACCGTGAAGAATTGATTCCAAGTCATTACGCCGTTGGAACAGGCGTTGACCGGACCCGTGAGGGAAGTTCCACCCACCCGAGAAAGCGTCCCGCTTCATGCTCGTTAATGAAGCAAGTGTATGCGGCGGGGTTCGGAAACCCAATCGGGACGCCAGCGCGCATCCGTTCAAGGTGGAACTCCACCCGGTTCGAGTAATCATCAACGCCGAGGACCACGGGAAGCCGGACAGCCGTGACCTCGAAGGGTGCCCGTTGGAAGAGTACGGCTTCGGCTAGTCGTTTCCCGTCCGCGTAATCGAATTCCGGTCGGTTGCCGCGCCGGATGGCGTACCCGTACGGATTAAATCCATCCTCTGCCCAGGCGGCGTCACCGTCGGGATACACCGCCATGGACGAAGTGACGACATAGCGTGCAACGCGGCCCTTAAAGGCGCTAATGGCAGTCAATGCGTCGTTCGGTGCATAACAGAGTTGGTCGTAGACAATATCGTAGCAGGCGTCCCCGATCCCGGCGCGTAAAGACTCCGGGTCGTACCGATCAATCGTCAGCCGGGTTACCTCGCGCCCAAAGGAGTCGTCCACCTGTCCACGGGTGGCGATAGTCACCTGATGCTGATCCCGGATTAGCGCCCGGATCAATTGCCGCCCAAAAAATCGGGTACCCCCGAGAACCAGAATCCTCGCCATACCAATGGTCCCTCCACCGTGCGCTCCGATCAGACGCCGGGAGATGCGTCATCCCGCGGCGAAAAGTAGGGTCACGAATCTTAGCTGGTCTGACTGGGTGCTAGTCCATCAGCAGAGCCCGTCGCCGCGACCTCAGGTTCTTGTCTTCTCGATGCCTGTCCCCAAATCCTTGTAAACAGCCCTTGTGCGAGGAATTTTCCCGCGGTGAAAAGCTCGATGCGGCATTCACCCCCATTGCCCCCACCACCATTCGATTCCACAGCGAGAGCGTCGGTGGTTAGGAGGGGGACGGAGTCTCCTGCGCATACGCCCCCGTATGCGCAGGAAGGTATGCAAGCTTTCCGTCGTTTCGTTTCATGGATAAAGCTTTTGGTTGTTGGCGAGCATCTCGACAAACTTGTCGATTCGTGCCTTTCTCGTTTCTAGTTTTTTGGCCGTCTGGATTCGATAGCATATCGCATAGCGGTTCTGTCTATTGAGCATTTCGAAAAACGCTTTCGCTTGCGGGTTCTTCTCTAACGCATGTTGGAAATCTTCGGGGACCGTAAAGTTTCGCTGAGATTCATAAGCGGCATCCCAACGTCCGTCTTCTTTTGCAGCCTTCACTGCTTTCATCCCGCTTGGCTTCATTTTGCCCGACGCGATGAGTTGCGTGACCTTATCAATGTTTACCTTAGACCATACGCTCTGGGCTCGCCTTGGCGTAAACTTTTGCAACCACAGGTCCCGGTCATAGGGCTTTTTTTGTCCATCGATCCACCCATAGCAAAGAGCCACTTCAAGTGCCTCCGCATAAGACAAGGTCGTGATCGGTGAATCCTTCTTGGCGACTTTGACCCAAAGCCCGTGGGAATGTTCATGGTTCGTCTCAAGCCACTGTTCCCAAGCAGCTTGGTGGGCGAACAAACCCATGGGTAATCCTCCGAGTATTTCCACGTCGGGATGCCTCCCATCAAGACCCTTACACAGATATTGCACAGTCGCATAGGCTTATCCAGTTCTCGCCCCCGTAAGCCCCCCAAAAGGCGCTAGTGCGGATTTGCGAAAGCCGGTTGGGTTCCCTCTCACGGCCTCCAGTCCGACGTTACAAACGGCGGTAGATGTCTCCACGATTCCCGATGGCAATAATCAGGATGAGCAACGCCTCCTGCTCAATGGAAAACACCACGCCGAAATCACCGACACGCAGTCGCAAGAGCGCGTCGGTACCCACCAAACGCTTGACCTGCCGATTGGCGAGAGGATCCTTCGCCAACTCCAACAAAGCCGCCCGTATCCTGTTCCGCACGTCCGGAGGTTGTTTCTCAAGAAACTTGTGAGCCTGGCGACTGAACCGCAGTGTAAACCTCACCGCTCGGGAAACACGTCGTCGAAGGAGAGGGTCTTGCCGCGCCGCATCTCATCGCGAATTCGTCGGTACTCGGCCAGCTCTTCCGCGCCCACGGGCTCATCATCTTCATCAATCAATGTGTTGATGAGGTCGGCCAGGGCCGGCAACTTATCAGCCGGCAGATCGTCAATCACCCGATGCAATTGTTCCCGAGACAGAGCCACGTGCATCACCTCTGCCCACATTTTATCACGGCATTGTGCTCCCGCCCGCGACCAACGCGGACGTTAGGCGAATTTTCTGCAAAATAAGTACGACCCGTTAATCTCCCATTTCGCACCCCTAGATTTGGCCCGTGAGTGATTATGGGTGGTCTTCCCGCCTATAGTATTCGGAATATTGCGCAAAGGAATGGCCGTGCGGTATCGCGAATAGACCGCGTATGGACACGCAACTGCAACCCCCGTCATACCGCCCACGGAGATGTACGGCTACCGGCAGGGATTTGCCGTGGCGGCGGCCGACATGGCCGCCCGAATTGGCCTGGTCGACCTCATCAATGCTCAGGTGCCCTGGGATCCGCGGCAGTGCAACGTCTCGCCGGGTGTGCGGATTCTCGCCTTGGTGATCGGGATGATGGTCGACCCGTTAGCGCTCTACCGGCTGGAGGAATTGTACGCGGATATGGATTGCGCGGTGTTATTTGGCGCGGAGCGCCAAGCCCACGACTTTAACGACGACGCCATGGGTGGCGCGCTGCGGAAGCTCTTTGACTGCCAAGTGGGTCAGCTCTATGAGACCCTGGGCCAGCAAGCCGTCGAGCGACTCAAT
>JAJZAN010000045.1 GCA_021799435.1 Bacillota bacterium
CAACAAGCAAGAAAGGAGGATGAGGATCGCGATGCGCTCCATGATGCAACGGTTGTGGCACAACAAGCGGGGTCAGGCACTTCCCCTGGTGGTGCTCATGCTTCCTCTAGTAGTCGGCGTGGCGGGGTTGAGCGTGACCGTGGGGACCGTCTATACCGCCCAAGCCAAACTACAGAACTCGGTCGATGCTGCCGCGCTGGCAGGGGCTCAAGAGATGGCGAAGCAAACGGCCGTCTCGCCTGCCAATCAAGCTTCATTAATTACCGCTAATGATCCGGGAGCTACCGATGTCATCATCACCACGGTCCAATCGCCCGTGGGTCCTGCGGTGCTCGCGTCGGCCGAAGTCACTGTCCCGGGATCTTTCGCAGCGCTGTTCGGCCACAAAAGCTTTACCATCCGCACCCATGCGGAGGCAGTCTATGGGGCTGGGCAAGCGTTCAACTTCGCGGTCTTCCAAGGAGACTCCAATCCCTCTGGTCAGGAACTGGTGCTGAACGGCAATGACAAGATGGCCGGAGAGGATGGCGTCGCAGCGTCGGTTCACTCCAACAACGACCTTTTGATTAATGGGCATGTCAGCGTCACCGGATCTTGCGGCGGCAATCCGGCGGTCACGTTAAACGGCGATACATCATGTGCCGAAGGCACCATTAACAATGCGCCGGAAATCCCCATGCCCAACTGGACCCCGGCCCAAACGGCGCCTCAAGATGCCACAACGGTCGGTTCGGCATCAGACCCGTCAGGGCTCACGGTATCCGGCGGCGACTCATTGAACGGCAATTACATCATCTATGGAAACCTCGTGATCAACGGCAATGCGCAAGTCAACGGCCACTTCGTTGTGATCGGCGGCAACATTGTTATTAATGGTGACGCCACCATGACCGGGTCGCTGGTAGACTATGGCGGCAGTATTACCTTAAACGGCAATGTGAGCCAGACATCGACCAACGGCTTGGCCATCGCCGCCTTTAGCTCCAATGGCCAACCCACCAGCGGCACGGCTGGATCGATCACCCTCAACGGCAACGTCACGGTCAACAGCCTGCTTTATGCGCCAGACAACAACATCACGCTGAACGGCCGCGTGAGCGTCAACGGGGCCGTCGTCGGGTATCACGATACCTTGAACGGCAACATCAAAGTCAACTACAACGGATCGGAAGTGGAGGCCGCACCCGTGCAGCAGGTGGCGCTGATTCAATGAGACGCTTTCGGGACCAGTCCGGGCAGGCGGTGGTCGAAATGGCCCTGGTTCTGCCCATTCTGGTTCTGTTTATTTTCGGCATCATTTCATATGGCCTCTATGTCAACGCCGTCGACACGGTACAGCAAGCGGCGCGTCTAGGGGTGCGGGCGGCCGCCTTGGGTGACACCATGGGCTGTCCCGGAGACTCGGCCGAAACTGAATTGGGAAATGGCCAGCCGGCTACCGTTTACGGGGTTGTCGACGACCAGTTGAACAATAATAAGGCACTCAGCCCCACCAGCGGCGGCAACCCGCTCCCGGTGATTAGCTATGCCGCCGTGATCGGCAACCAAAGCAACTCTCAGGCAAACGACATTTTGATGACCGTAGCCTATGCCTATCACCCAGTGATTCCCATTCCCGGCCTCTTGCCTAGTACCGTGGAAATTGCTGAAACTTATCAGATGATGGTCGAGACAGCCCCGGCGTCTAACGCTGTCACCGCAATCGAGCCGACCGGTTCGCCCTACGACGAGTCCACCCAGTGGACTCAACCGACTCCACCCAGCTCGAATGTGTCATACTTGGTCCAACCCGATGGGTGTCCAGCCTAAGGGGCCCGAGGAGGATTATCGTGTTTGCAGTCTATATGGCGGCCGAGACAGCTCTCGGCGATGCGTGGGAAGAATGGCTCCGTCAGCATCCGGACGATGCCGTGCTGGTAGGCCGGACCAATGACCTCGGTGAGGCCGTCCGCGACTGCCGGCGCGATCTGCCCGGGGTGTTGCTGCTGGACGACCAGGTGTTGGCCAAAGACAGTCTAGCCATGGCCCCTCTCGCCGACCTCGTCTGCCCCATCGTCCTGGTCGGATTGCCTGATGGCGGGGACGCCGCTCGGCGAGCGCTGGCCATTCACGCCAAAGATCTCATTCCCCTTCACCACTGGCGGGAAGAACTCATGGTGTCCCTGAACAAAGCGGCTCTGCCGCTCTATCCCCGCGATCGCCAAGAGGCCCAGGTGCTGGCGGTGTTTTCCTCTAAAGGCGGTGTCGGCAAGACCACTCTGTCCGTCAATTTGGCGGCCGCATTGGCCGAGCGGACCCACGATGCGGTTGTTATTGTTGACCTGGATTTAGCCTTTGGGGATGTCTCCACCATGCTGGGCCTGACACCGGAAACCACCATTTACGACTTATCATCAGGCCCTATCGACAGTGCGCGGGTACGCAGGGTGATCCAACCCGTGGCCAATCGCCTGTCGGTTTTGGCTGCCCCGCTGACCCCGGAACAAGCCGAAGACGTGAATGGAACCCTTTTAGTGCGCCTGCTGGAAGTACTGAAGGACGAGTACGCCTACGTCATACTGGACCTGGCCCCCGGTTATCACGACGTCAACGTCACAGCGCTCGATCTGGCGGAAGTCGTCCTTACTATCTGCACCCCTGACGTGGTCACCCTCCGGGCGGTCGGCCAAGCTCTAACGCTGTTCCGCGAGGATTTCCGCTATCCCGCCGACAAGGTGCGGTTAGTATTGAACCGTACTGGCTCGCGGACCGGCATCGAACGCTCCGACGTATCGCGCATTCTAAAGAGCCCAGTGCATTTCGAACTTCCCAGTGCCGGATCACTGCCAGTCAGAGCTGCCAACCAAGGAGTCGCCTTTGTCTTGGCGGAATCGTCCTCACCCCTCGCCCAAGCCATTGTCAGCCTCGCTGACAGCGTCGCGAAAGGGCGCGAAGAAACCGTCGGAGTCAGTCGCCGGACCCCTAAACGGGGCGGCTGGATGCGCTCGCGCCGCTCCTAGCGGATCCACACCACCCATCCTTTGGCTATCGCCTCCCGATGAAAGTGCTGTTTGGCCAGATACCCCGCTAGGTTGGCCGTCAACTGGCCTTTAGGCCAGAGAACCGTGCTCACGTGGTCCACCGAAAAGTCCCGCGTCAACCGATTTACCTGATCCCCCGATCCAATCATGGCCACATACTGCTGGAACCGGTGCCCATTAGCCAAGAAGAAATCTGCTCGTCCATCTAGGAACACGTCCTGCACCTGATGGGCGATCAGATAGCCCCCCACATCCACCGGCGCCAACACCACGCCATGCGATCTCCCGTTAATCCACGACACTAATGTTGAGGGCACCTCCGGCGCCGTATAGCGAGACCGTTCGTGGATGCCAAAGCCCAGGCTCAGCACGAGTGCCAGCAGACCGGCTACGCCCAGCCCTATCCGTGTCGCGGGTTGTCCTCGCACACTGAGGAACTCATGGCGCCGCTCCTCGCGGCCGAGTCCATACGCCCACCAGAGAATAAATACTTCCCCGAAATAGGTCACCATCCGCGCCTCTTCAAAGAAAGCCACGGTCGTCCCCAACATCCAGACGTCTAGGAGCCACGGGTAGCTGAGCCCGCTGCGGGCTCGCCAAATCCACGAGGCAATGATGACCGCGGCCCACACAAGAAAGATGGTCTCATGGAAGTTGACCGATTGCCATTCCTGAATATAGGTGGTAATCCAGTGATTGTGGTCCAGCCACCACGCATACGTGAGCGTGCGGAGGTGGAACGGGGTGAAGACCGTGGCGGCCAACACCGGGCCCAGAGCCCCACCGGCCAGGGTCCAGCCAGCATATCCCCAATCCTTTCGCAGCACGTGGCGCAGAACTTCCAATCCCGCCAGCACGGGGATGAGGAGCCAACTGCCATGAATATTAGCCCACACCATCGTAAGGGGAATTAAAAGGCTCAACCAGCGGCGGTCCTGTCTAGCCCGCCATAAGATGCCCAGCAAGAGGGGAAAGGCGACGTAGGAAAACATCTCAGCCCGAAGCTTGACGGTAAACGGAAAGATAAAAGCCGCATAAACCAGGTAAAGACCCGCCTTGATCTCAATAGAAAGCTTGGGGGCCAGGGTCGACATGGCCCAAAACAGCGCAGCCGCCATGAGAAGCTCCATCCCAAAGAGGATAAGCAGAAATACGATGGGTGTCTGATGGGGGTCAAGATGGTACAGAATCCACTCCCAGCCCCACTCCAAATTGACCCACGTCTTTCCACCCAGTGCGGAGCCATTCCAGGCGGCAGGGTTTTGCGACAGCAGACGATGGTGCAAGGACATCCACTGCCCCGATGCCCAGACCCACCAAAAGTCGCCGCGGAGTCCCCGGTGTATGAAATCCAGCATCGGGACAAACCAAGCCAGCCCCATCAGGACGGTCAGCGTGTAGATCCGGTAGCGCGGGTGCCACCAGGATTGGATCCGAGAGGCGTTCTGCGGCATCTCCTTAGCAGCGGCCATTCAATCCAACCCTTCTTTCGAGGTTTTCTTCTATTGTACGCGCTCCCCAGAGCGCTCCCCAAACCGCTGCAGCATTTCTTATACGACACCAAAGCGTCAGCCCTCTTGAAAGAGGACTCTCGACGAGAGTGTCGAAGAGTGTCGGCTAAGGAGGAGTTTGGACCGTGCGGTTGATCTGGCTGGCCTTTATTTACGGCATCCCCATTTTCTTGTTGTGTCATTGGGCCTGGGATTTGTTGGCCCGAGATTCAAAGAGCCCCTTGGCTCGGGTGATGGCGGCCCTGCATCTGGCCATCGCGATCCGACTGTTCTTGGTCTATGCCATACAAGTGATGCCTATCGATTGGGCTCCCGGGCTGTTGCGCTGGGGATATTCCACCGTGGGCCTGGTCATGGCCGTTCTCACATTCGTACTCTTCCTGCGCATTATACCGGAGCGCACCCGCATGGCGCAGTGGGCATCGGCGGGCTACTTTCTGTTGATTCCCGCCGCCGTCATCTCCCTGCTCCCGTTCCACGAATTCATGTATGCGGCCGTCCAGCGTCAAGGCCTCTGGATAAAGCCCATGGCGACGGCTCATGCTCGCCTCATCATGGCTGGGGTAGTCATCTACATTGCCAGCCTGGCCCTGAGCTTAGTCTACCTGCGCTCCCGCACTGCCCATCCCAATATGCGGGGACGACTCACCGGCATTCTGTGGGCGACCATTGCCCTGCTGCTCTCAGACGCCATCTTTGGTGTCGTGTTGCCTGGCAATAACATCCCATGGCTTCCTCCCTTTCCCCACTTGGCTGGACTGGCCGTCTGGGCTGTCATCATCCGCATGACCGTACGCCGCTATATGGTGGTTCCATCGCGGGTGGAGCGCTACTATCGATTGTTTGAGCAAAATCCCGCCACCATGGTCCTAACCGACAGCAACGGGGTGATTATCGACCTCAACGAGTCGGCCGTGGAATGGCTGGGGAGTCCGCGCTATCTAAGCGACATCCTGCCTCGAGAGCACCGCAGCGAGGATTGGGGCATCATCCAACAGGCGCTGACAGAAGACGGCCGTATCCACAACACGGACCAACAAATCCTCGGTCTTGGCGGCGATCTGCGGTTGGTCAGCATGGATGCTGAAAGTATTTTTCTGGGCGAGCGGGCTTATTGGGCCTTCTTGCTGCACGACATCACCGGCCTTCGCGCGCAGCAGGATCGGGCAGAACGCATGGCTCTTAAAGACCCCCTGACAGACCTGGGCAACGCTCGCGCCTTTCGCCAAGCCTTCAAAAGTCTGACCACAGAGCCTCCCGAAAGTGCCGCCGTTTTGTTTCTTGACCTGGATAACTTTAAAGAGATTAACGATTCCTTGGGACATATGGTCGGAAACTTGGTCATTAAGGAGATGGGGCGGCGGCTAAAGAGCCTGTTCCGCCCGGAAGACACGGTCACGCGGTTTGGGGGCGACGAGTTCGTGGTGTTGCTCCGAAACGTCTCCGCCCGGCACCCGGCCGACATCCTCGATCGGGTGATGAAGGAATTCGCTGCCCCAGTTGTGGTCGCCGGCGTACCCCCTTTGGCCGTCCAGGCCAGCATCGGCCTGAGCCGCTTTCCGGAAGACGGGGTGGACCCGGATTTGGTATTGCACCACGCCGACCAAGCCATGTACGACGCCAAGCGGGCAGGAAAGAACCAATACCGAATTTTTGAAGAGCCCCAGGAAGCCTCCTCCTAGGGAGTAGCCTGAGTCTCCCCCGATTCGTGCGATAATACCCAGGTGACGCCACCCCAGGGGAAAGGAAGACGCCTCCATGGATTTGAATTTGTCGCCGGAGATTATCCAAATGAAAGCCATGGTTCGGGATTTCATTCGGGAGCAGGTCGAACCCCAAGCCGCCCTCATTGAATCCGAGGATCGAGTACCAGAGTCCCTGCTCCAACAGTCTCGAGAACTCGGATTATTCGGGCTCAGCATTCCGGAGGCGTATGGCGGACTGGGCCTCTCCATGGTCGACAAGTGCGCCGTCTTCGAAGAATTGGGTCATACCATCAATGGCTACACCACGATCCTGGGAGCCCACAATGGCATCGGATCGGTGGGAATCGTCAACTTCGGGGACGATGAGCAAAAGATGCACTACCTGCCTAAAATGGCCCGCGGGGAATGGATTGGCGCCTTTGCCCTCACGGAGCCGGAAGCGGGCTCCAACGCATCTCAACTCCGTACCCGAGCCATACGCCGAGGGGACCGGTATGTGATTAACGGGCAGAAGATTTACACCACCAATGCGCCGGAAGCGCATGTCTTCACGGTCATGGCGGTCACCGATCCGGAGCGCGGGGCCAAAGGCATCACCGCCTTCATCGTGGAAAAGAGCTTCCCGGGATTCCACGTGGGAACGGTGGAGAAAAAAATGGGGCTGCACGGCTCCCATACGGCCGCCCTGTTTTTTGAGGATCTGGAAGTGCCCGCTGAGAACGTCCTCGGCCGAGAGGGCGAAGGGTATGTCAATGCGCTCAAGATTCTCGCCAATGGCCGGGCTGGTCTGGCCGCCCGTTCGCTGGGTTCATGCCAATATCTCTTGGATCGTTCGCTCCACTATGCCCAGGAACGGCATCAGTTCGGCAAGCCCATCTTTGACCAGCAAATCATCCAGCACTACCTAGCCGAAATGGCCACCGAAATCGAGGCCCTTCGGGCTCTCACCTATCGGGTGGCGTGGCTTTCAGACCAAGGAGCCAATGTGGTCAAAGAAGCGTCCATGCTGAAGCTCTATGGATCCGAAGTCTACAATCGAGTGGCCGACAAGGCGGTGCAAATCCACGGCGGCATCGGCTACATCGCCGACTTCCCCATCGAGCGCTTCTATCGCGATGCCCGCATCACCCGCATTTATGAAGGCACCTCGGAAATCCAGAAGAACATCATCGCCGCCCAATTGAAAAAGGAGGCCGAATAGGCCTCCTGTTCCTATACAACCGGCGCTGCCTACAAGGCGGGATCGAACCCCTCCAGCATTTGGCCATCCACGCCCGTGGTGGTGCGGCCTGCCAACAGCGCGTTCCAAACCGACTCTTCGGCTGCTTCGACCACCGCGTCAAACAAGGGGGTGATAGGGCTTGAATCCTGACCCGTCAACAGTCCCCGGTCCTCCGTAAGCTGGTGATAGGCAGACCGCGGCGCAGTGCTGAATGCCAAAAAGATCTCCCCGCTTAAGTCATTGGCAACCGAACCCGCCCGGCTTAGCCCGAGACCGATGCGGCGGGCCAGTCGCTTTAACTCATGGGGCCAGAGCGGCGCGTCTGTGGCCACCACCCCGATGCAGGAGCCATCGGGGGGCGGAGTGTCCCGGTCGTCGCGCGTGCGAACCCCCTTGAGCCCTTCGGGCAGCCGAATCTGATAGGGCTGGCCAAAGTTGGTGTTCAAGAGCACGCCCACCGTCCACACCGTGCCGTCTGAGGCTTGGACGCGACGGGAGGAGGTGCCAATGCCGCCCTTATAGCCGAACAAATGCATCCCCGTACCGGCCCCGACGCCCCCTTCCTCCACGGGGCCTTCAGCGACTTGCTCAAAAGCTTTGAGGATGAGCTCTTGGGGGATGGCGCGGCGTCCATCGTTCAGATACGTGTCGTCGCACTCGCCCACCACTGGCAACGGAATCTCGTCGCCATGGCGGTACTCGGGGCGGGTGAAAAAGTGCTCCATGACCGCGTCATACGCGACCCCCAGATTGCGCGTTCCCGTCAGGACGACAGGGCTGGCCATGAGTCCCCATTCCGTAATGGTGGCCTGCCCAGTCAGCTCGCCAAACCCATTGAGGACGTCTGTCCCGGCATAGAGCGGCTCTTTGTATATGTCGCCGGGGGGCATAATGACGGTCGCACCGCTGCGTTGCACCGACGGCTCCTCCGTCCGCCAGGTGACCTGCCCCACCCGGATGCCCGGCACATCGGTGATAGCGTTAAAAGGGCCCGTGGGAAGGTATCCCACGGTTAGTCCTCGATCGCGAAGCCTCATTGATGATTCTCCTTTAGCGTTTTTCTCCATGCTGCCACAATCCTGGATGTCCCCGCGGCGTTGCTTACAATCGGGGAATGACCGGCAGGATGATGTGGGACGGGTGCTCTCTATCGTGCCACAGCACCTGATCCGCGGCCACATAGTCCGCGGTCTCCTCATTGGACCGGCCGGTGTTGAGATTCCGATTCCAACGCGGAAAGCAGCTGCTGGTCACTTGAATACGAATACGGTGGCCGGGCAGGAAGACGATGCTGGTATCCCACAGGTCCACCGTAATGGGGTACACAGTCCCCGGCTGCAGGAGCGCTTCTTGATCCATGCCGTTCCGATACCGCATTCTAATGATGCCATCCACCACATTGTAGGATCGGCCGTCGGGATGCACATCCGCCATCCGCACCACAAAGTCCGTGTCCCGGGCACTCGTCGACACCCATAGCTTGGCGGTCACGGGACCGGTCACCTCCAGCGGCGCGGTCAGCGCCTCGGAGGTATAGACCAGCACGTCTGATCGTTCCTCGACCGGCGCCTGGTCAACCGGCCCGGATTGATACTCCGGGGACAAGAGTGTGCTGCCGCCCCGAGTCAGCACGGGATTCGCGGGATCATAGACATAGCGGTCGGCCGCCTCCGAGTCCGGGACCATCTGGCTCAGCCGGCCGTCTCCCGAAACCGTTTGGGCGCGGCCGTCGCTGTGAAGATACCAAGGGGTATAGACTGTCTCGGGCAGAGGCCATTCATACACAGACTTCCATCGGTTCTCCCCCATCATAAAGAGCTTGATCGGAGGCTCCTCCAGCATGCCGTTGTCCATCCCTTTCAGGGTGGCGTCATACCAGCGGCGATGGCGCGTCGTGCGGTCCTCTTTGAGGTCCAACAGCATGTCATTGGCACCAAAGCCAAAGCTCAGGTTACCGGCGGTGCTGCCAAAGTTTCCATGTGTCCAGGGCCCCATCACCAGCTGGGCGGGGCGTCCGGCGGCGCGAAAGCGTTGAAAGGCTTCCAGCGTGCTGCGGGTAAAGATGTCAAACCACCCACCCGTAAAGAGGCCGCTGACGGTCATCTTGTCGTAGTAGGGACGGATAGACAGCCGCTCGGTGTTCTCGAGTGGACGGGTAATGGTCTCGAAGAACTGCGGCAAAAGGCCCGACCGCTTGAGCGGTGCATAATCGGTCAGAGGCAAATCCCAAATGTGCTCCTCAGGCAGATGGTCGATATCCTGAATGAGCTGATAGAAGCGCAGCGGAAAGTCGGGTTCCCTCCCGGCCTTGCGCGCCAGTTCAACCGGTGCCAGCATCAGGTGCCAGGTGGCTCCCAGCCCCCATTCGAGGGCACCGCCGCGGAAGGCCAGCCCTTCCAAAGGATGGTCGAAGACAATGCCCGGAGCCACCGTCTTTAAGGCCGGATGTCCGCTGGCAGCGGCCGCCAACTGGGTAAACCCAAAATAGGAGGCGCCGAACATGCCCACCTCACCGGTCGACCCGGGAAGCTTTGATGCCCACTCAATGGCATCATAGCCGTCTTGAAACTCCTGATCGAAAAGGCGGACCTCGCCTCCTGAGGCAAACCGTCCGCGCACATCCTGCACCACTACGATGTACCCCGCCTCAGCCAGCGCTACCGGATCGAGATAGTAGAGATAGGGCGTGTCTTTGCCATAGGGAAGACGCGTCATCACGACCGGATAGGACCCGGCATCGGCTGGGCGAAATATGTTTGCCATCAGTACCACCCCGTCGCGCATGGTACAAGGCACATTGCGTTCGAACATGACATTCATGGATTGAGCCTCCTGTCTCCGAGAGCGAAAGAAAGGAGCCGGCCCAAAAGAGGGCCGGCCTGGCGATTATTTGCTGTAGTGCCAGTAGTTGGGCATGTACAGGTCTTCAATCGGATTGAAGGTCGAGGACACGCCCTTCAGGTTGGAAGCCGATTCGTTCAAAGTCGCCATCCAAGGGAACCAGAGATACGGTACGTCCTTGACAGCAAAGGCCTCGTATTGGAACAGCGCCTGCATGTTCTGGGCCACTGTGCCCGGCTGGTATGACTTCTGAATCAGCTTATCCATCGTGGAGCTGCTGTAGCCGCCGGCGTTGGCCGCCGCACCGGTCTTAAACAGCTCGCCACCGGTAGGATAGAAGTCAGGCTGATACGTCCAGCCTGCCCCCCAGTAGGCGGCATCCCAATGGGCCGGGTTTCCATGGTCGGTCGCCACCAGGTTGCTAAACGGCATGGACTGGAGCGTAATCTTGATGCCCTCCTTGGCCCACTCCTGCTGGATTAGCTGAACCGTGTCGGTGATGGACTGGTCGCCCGAAGCATAAATCAACGGGAATTGGAACTTCACGCCGTTTTTGGTCATGACCCCATTGACTTCCTTCCAGCCGTGAGCTTCCAGCAACTTCTTGCCGGCCGTCGGGTTGTACGGGTAAGGCGGTTTGGCCAGGGTTGTGGCATGGTACACCGTGTGCGGTTGGGACGGCACGGGACCATCCTCAATGACGCCTTCCCCGTGATAGATGCCGTTAATAATCTGCTGCTGGTTGATCCCCATCTCCATCGCTTGGCGCACGTACGCTTGAGCAAATGACGGCCCTAGTCCGTTCTGGGCGGTCGGATTTTCATCCAGCCGCATCATGTTGAATCCCCACAGGTAACCGGGCCAAAAGGTATCCAACGTCAGCGACTTGCGGCTGGCCCACATCGCGGCTGGCAGGTAACCCACCTGCACCGTACCGCTCTTTAAAGCCGAGAATTCAGCGGCCGCCGATGTTTCGTACTGGAAAACAATCTTCTTGATGCTGCCCTTGTGGCCATCAAACTTCGGGTTTTGCACGAAGGCCCACTGTTCATTGGCAGTAAAGCTCTTGAACGCGTAGGGCCCGTCAATCACGGAATAGGCCTTGTTGTTGGGCGCGTTGGCGATACCCTTAATCCAGGTCAACTCCTGGATCATGTTGTGGGGGTATTTGTTCCACACCGACTCCGGCACCACCACAAGCTGACCGAGGCCGTTGTGAATGAACCAGGTTTGGTTGGACGGCGTTGTGAGAGTCACCTGGACCGTGTGACTGTTCAAGGCGGTGACCGACTTAAAGTCCTGCGGCACCCCGCCTGCCCCGGCTCCCCCGTATTGCCAGGGCAAGTTCACCGCATTGCCGCTGGCCGCCTTCATAATATTCCAAGTGAAGATCACGTCTTGGGCGGTGACGGGCTGCCCGTTCGACCACTTCCACTTGGGATTCAGGTGAATGGTGTACACGGTGCCATTGCT
Organism: Bacillota bacterium; assembly: GCA_021799435.1. Classification (GTDB taxonomy): domain Bacteria; phylum Bacillota; class Sulfobacillia; order Sulfobacillales; family Sulfobacillaceae; genus Sulfobacillus_B. The sequence goes on from JAJZAN010000045.1 coordinate 11,774, forward strand.
GTTGGTGTCAATCTTCTCGGCCAAGGACTGCGCATAGTCCACGGCATCTTGATTGTTGAAGAACACCAACGGCATGTACATCAAGGAGTACATCTGGGTGTTGGTATCGTAATATCCTGAGGATGCCAGCACGGGGAAAAACCAGTCTGGCGAGGTCTGCAGGGGCAAAGCCACCACCGCGGTGGTGGGCAGACTGGTCGTCTTGGCGGTTGTGGTGGTACTTCCACAAGCCGCTGCCAGCGGCGCAATGAGACAGGCTGCGCCGACCAGCGCCAAATGATGACGCTTCATAAAAGCCCTCCTTTTAGTCTAAGACTCTTGGGGCCAGTTCCAAATCGTGACGGGCTCCATCTGCTCGTCGAGCGGAATCCCCATGATCTGTGCGTAGAAGTACAGCTCAGCCTCTTGCGCCCGGATAATGGTGTCCGCCTGCACAAACCCATGGCCCTCGCCATCAAAAGGAATGTACGCGACCGGAATGTGATTGGTGCGAAGCTGAGATACCATCTCTTCCGCTTGGTTAGGCAGCACAATTTTGTCGTCCAACCCTTGGAAGAAGATGATGGGGTTCTTAATCTGGTCCGCATGCATCAAGGGAGAGCGCGCATCGTAAATCGCTTCAGCCTCCGGGTACGGTCCAATCATCCGATCCATGTATCGAGACTCGAACTTGTGGGTTTCGCGAGCCAGCGCACCCAAGTCGCTCACGCCGTAGTAGCTGGCGCCGGCCGCGAAGACATCGCGGAAGGTAAGACAGGCCAAGGTCGTGTATCCGCCCGCGCTGCCGCCGCGAATGGCCAAGCGTTTGGGGTCCGCCCATCTATTGTCCGCCAAGTACAGGGCGGCATTGGTGCAGTCCTCGATGTCGTTGACGCCCCAGTTGCCATAAAGACGGTTGCGATAAGCTCGCCCATACCCGGCGCTGCCGCCGTAGTTGACATCCACCACCGCAAATCCTCTCGTGGTCCAATACTGAAGCGCCAAGCTAAACACAGGAAAGGACTGCCCGGTTGGACCCCCATGGGAGAACACAATCAAGGGCGGCTTCTCGCCGGCCGGCGCCTCAAATTCATGATTCTTGGGCGCGTAGTCCCAGGCGTGGGCTGTCAACCCCCGCTCGGTGGGAAATTCAACAGCCTTCGGAATCGAGATGTCCTCGTCGGCGAGCGGCCGCTCGCCGGCCGATTTGACCACCGTTTCCGTCTGAGTCTTCAGGTCATAGGAGAGCACGACCGGGCTCTGACTCGGTGAGGAGGCAATCGTGACCACGCGTGCAGCATTGGCCGTGACTTGCCGGAAGACCGCGTAGGACTCCGCCAGTCTTTGAACCTCCCGAGTGCTTGGGTTAATCCTTAGCAGTTGGTCGGTGCCGTTCTGAGCCACAATGGCGACAATCTCGTCACCCAGGAAGGCATAGGTGGAAAGTCCCAGCTGCCAGGCTGGTCCCGAAAATTCCGCCTCCATGGGCAAAATGGCCTCAATCTGGTGGTCCTTCAACCGGTAGAGGTTCCACCAGCCGGTTCGGTCGGAGATAAAGTGCAAGGTGTTGTCAGGGGCCCACAGCGGCTGGACCACAGACTCCTCCAGACCCCCGGCAATAAGCTGGGCGTCCGCAATGCGGCCGTCTGTTCCGAACGTTCCCACCCAAAGCTCCGTACCGTCCCAAGGCATGTTGGGGTGGTCCCAAGACACCCAAGCTAGTTTCGTACCGTCAGGGCTCACCCGGGGGGCCATGAAAAAGTCGCGGCCGTCCGCCAAGATGGCTCCTGTGTCAGGGTGGGCGGGATCAATGGCCACTAGGGAATTCACCGCGAAGATGTCAGACTCACTGTGATCTTCGCGTACAGCAATCAATCGGGATCGTGTGTTATCCCAAACCAAATCCGCGTATCGCATTTTTGCGGCTGGCGTCAAAGTTTCAGGTGGGGAGCCCCGTGTCACGCGATACAGCCGGTGATCCTGGTAGTGGGAAAAATACACGGTGTCTCCCACAAAAGCTGCAGGTGCTCCCCCATACTCGTGGACGCGCGTGCGCGCGTTATACGGCGCCGGATTCACCTCGATGCCGCTCTGAGTCTTTGGATCCCAACGCATAAGCACAAAACGGCCCGCTTCTTGGGGCCGCGATTCCAGCCAATAGACCGTGTCGTCCGCCGTGACCCAAGCATCCTGAATGCGGGTGCTCTTCGACGCCAACATAGCTGCCGACACGGGAGAGGTCCAACTTCCGTATGATTTGATGACTGGCATAATCCCCCTCCTTCTGCGAATTTACGGTAAATTCGCTTCACAAAGGGGTTATTCCTGCACAAATATTGGGGCTTTCTCGGTTAGACGCCTTGCGATTTTGCTGGGGCGGGCACCCGGCCCAACCACGGGCAGTGCGGCAGATATCGGCTCTGAATCGCATCAGACAGGCGGCCCGGGGCTACTCCTCGACGACCGCCGACAAGGCTCCATACCCCATCAGCAGCCGGTTGACCGACTGAGCCTGTTGAAATGTGGCAAAGGGTCCAAGCCGCGCTGGCAAGGATTCAAGACTCCCTAAAATTTCTTGGGTATTGCCCGCCCCTTGGTCATGCATGGCTTCCGCAATCTGAAGAAATGGGCGCGATTCCGGCGAGTTGGCCCATCCTGTCACCGTGATATAGAGCATGCGATCACCTCTTCAGGCAGGATGTCCCAAGGGAGTCCCGCGATACGCGACCCATGCAGGAATGGACAACAAAAGCCGCTGTGAGAGCGCTTACTTGGCGCGCCCCCACTCGGTAATTTCTACGCCAAAATTGTTATTCACCAGCACCACGCGGGCTTCGCCCAGCTCCAAGCCATTCACCTTGACCGGGACCGGGTTATGCCATTCGCGGTTCAACACAATCTGGGTGCCGATCCCCCAGTTGAGGAGAGACTTGATGGGAAGACCCTTGCTGCCCAGGGTCACCGAGAGGGTCACGGGCAGGCCCAAGGTGCGCTGAAGGCGCGGGTCGGAAATGGGGCGGCGAATGGCTACCGGCGGGGCCGCAGCGGCCGTCTCGGACGCGCCAGCCTCTTGAAGCTCAGAGGATTGGCCCGAAGCATTGGGCTCGGCGGCCGGCTCGCTCCCGACATCGTTAGACAGGGCATCCAGCAACGCATCAATTTCAGCCTGCGACAATGGACGATTGGCATCTGCCACGCCTGATCCCTCCCTCAATGCACACTCTTTCACGATAGTCCTCTGGCCATTGTACTGGATTCCCGGCCAGGGGTGGCAACATTTACTCCGAGAGCTTTCGATAGATCGACGGTCGCTCCACCTCGAATCCCATGTCCCGGCACTCCAGAAAAGTCTCGGTGGCCCCCAAGAAGAGCCGTCCCCCTGGCACAAGCGACGAAGCCAATGAGTGCAACACCCGGCGCCGGGCATCCGTATGGAAATAAATGATGACGTTGCGGCAAATCACCATGTCGAAAACACCGGGCGGGTCATCGCGCACGACATCGTGGGTCTGAAAGCGGAGGGTGCCAAACTTAAACGGCATGAGTTCGTAATATTCCCCTCGCAGTCGGAACCCACTGCGCCAGGAGTCCGGCACCTTGTCCAAATCACTCGTCCTGTACAGGCCCTTCCGTGCCCTTTCTAATACCACCGCATCGCTGTCAGTCCCCGTGACTTCGAAGCGCTGCCCCAGATTCTCCAGGATCAAGCCCGCGGTCACCGCCTCCGCTCCCCAAGAGCAGCCTGCAGACCAAATGCGCCAGCGCTTCAAGGGGTTCGCCTCAACGACAGCCCGAAATTGCTCCCAGTAGGGCGGGTCCCGAAAGAACTCGGTCACGTGAATGGTGAGATAGGTATGGAGGCGGAGGAAGAGCTCCCGATCGAGGCGGAGCTGGGACACCATCCGCTCCAGGGAAGGGAACCCTTCCCGATCTAAAAAACTCCCCAGCCGGCGTTCCAATTGGGGCCGCTTGTATGCCGAAAGATGGAGTCCCATAGTCTCCAGCGCCCGCATGGCTGCCTGCCAATCCCGATCGTCATACGCGATAGTCATGCGTCACCACCTGTTCCAGCCATCCTCTGATTTGTCCCAGCGGCCACTCGGCGTCGGCGGCTCCCTTATTAACCACCGCTCCCGGCATTCCCCAAACCAATGCGCTCTCTCGGGATTCCACGACCACCGCCGCTCCGCGCTGGCGGCAGGCCCAAGCACCCTCCGCCCCGTCGTCACCCATCCCCGTCAGGATCACAACGGCGAGGGACTTCCCGTACATCTCGGCCGCATCCAGCAAGGTCACGTCGACCGAAGGGATGACGCCGCGACGGCGCTCACCCTCCTCAGACCAGCACGCGCCCGCACCCAGTCGCAAATGGCGCCCACCCGCAGCCACCACCACCGGGGCACCCCGCAGCGAGAGGGGAGCCCCATCGGGCGGGGATTCCACCACGGGGTAGTCCAGAATCGTTGACAGACGATCGGCAAAGGATCGGGTGAACCCGGGGGGCATGTGCTGAACAATAATGACCGGGACGTTGGGCCGGGCCCGCCAACCAGCTAAGACATGCGACAGGGCCCGGGGCCCGCCCGTGGATGCGCCAATGACGACAGCCCGGAAATTGCCGGTCCGCACCTCCTCCCGAGCGTGTGCTCGGCTTGCCGGCCCGCTCCCGGCCCGATGGCGAGACGCGATGCCCCCGCCGCGTTCAAGCACCTGCTGCACCATCTCATCCAGGGGCCGGTCCAAGTCCGGTTTGGGAATGAAGTCATTGGCCCCCGCGTCCAACGCTTCCCAAGTAGCCCGCACCCCTGCCTCGTTGAACGCGGACATCATGACGATAGGCCCGGGCCAACGCCGGCGTAAAGTACGGAGAGCCTCCATCCCGCCCATCCCGGGCATGTTGACGTCCATCAGCACCAAATCAGGCCCCAGGGCGGGAATGCGCGCCACGGCTTCCTCCCCCGACGGCAAGGTCGCCTCCACCTGCCATCCCGCGCGGGTCAGGCGACTCGTGAGTTGATAGCGGAAAAAGATCGAATCATCGACAATCACCACCCGCATGGCTGGATCTTGTGTTGTTGTCACGCGCGCCTCCTAAGCCAGTGAAGGGACAATCACGATCTCCGCCGAGACCTCTTCATCTGTGACCTGAAACACGGCCTCGGTGAGCAGCACCCGTGTTCCAGCGGACACTTCCAGAATCAGGTTTTCCGCTGTGGTCAACAGGACTCGCGGGGTGGTGGGCTCCCAGACGCTCTGAAACATGTCCGAGAAGACATTCAGAAACGCCGTCCCCACCACGTTGCCGACCTCGCCCAGCGCCGAAAGGCCCATCGTATCCAGCGGCAGGGCCACCATCTCGCCCATCAGGGCGGACACCAGACGCCCCGCATTGCTATCCGAAAAGGCCATGAGAATGTGGGCCTGAAATAGACCCACCGCCTCCAGGTGCACGGCATAGAGGGGGTTGGGGAAGTTCCGCTTTAAACGGTCGGCCATGGTGCTCCAAGGCACCACGGAAACGGCGGTCTCCGTCACACCGAAATCCAGCCCGCTGAACTGCTTTAACGCCCGCCCCGCCGTCGCTAAGGCGGGGACCGACGCCCTTTGCCACACCTTCATGATTTCCTGTGCTTCCACCGGCGTCTTCCTCCTTTAGCTTGGCAGGTCCCGGCCATTATAAAAGCCGGTAATCACGCGGACCAGTTGATCGGGCGCCTTGAGCTGAATTTGCTGGTCCTGGTATTGACCGTTAAGCATCCGCACCATAGGCCGGGCGGGCCAATCCAGCGGATTTTCCATCACCACGCCCAGGTCGCCGTCTCCCAGTTGAACCACTGTGCCCACGGGATACGGGGCGACCGTGCGCTGCAACATCTTGACCAAATCGAGCGAGAACTCAAGGCCGGCACCCCCGACCACCCATTCCAGCGCTTCGTTGATAGGCACAGCCGGCTCGTCAGTCCGGTACAGCAGGATGTTGAGGTGCTCAGCCAGTCCGAGAATTTGAGCCCCTTTGTATATCTTGTCAGCTTTCAAGGGCGGCGTGCCCGACCCGTCCCAGCGAGCATGGTGCTGCGCCAGTGCCGCCCGGGTGGTGGCGGGGAGAGAGGACATAGCCCGGACCTGCTCAGCGACGGCCATCACCCGATCGGAGGATGGCCAACCGACCTGGTTCCCCTCAATGTCGAACTCGCGGCCGAGCAGAACGGCCGCCAGGGCCATGTCCTCCACCCATTTGGGATCCAAGGCTTGGGTCAGCTTGATGGTCAGGCCCATGGTATTGACCCACGCGACCAGGGCGGGATTTCCGCCCCGATATAAGGGAATCCATTCAAAGGGACGCCGTCCCCGCAGTGGAAACCGGTCCACCAAGCGGTCCGCCAATTCCCGGGCCCGATGGAGAGACTCGCCGGTCAAGGGCTTGGCTCCTTGGGCCGCCCATTCGCTGAGGGGCTGGCTCATATTGTCCGGCAGCCACCACATGGGTGACACCCCTTCCCACTGCGGCCAGTCCACCGGCACGACATCTAAGGCAACCTCTTTGAATTGCTGGATTGCCGCCTCGGTCAGGATCTCACCGCGTTCGGCCAGCACGCGGCCCCCTCGACCACGAATCACATCGGCCGCCCGGTCCCCCGGTCGGCATTCACCAACCGCCATCAACCGCATACGCTTCCCCCCTGCTGTCTCACCTTATTGTGGTGGTCCGGCCCACTTCGCCAGCGCTGCCAGGACGCGCTCCGGTTCATAGGGCTTGACCACAAAGTCTTTGGCTCCCGCCTGAATGGCTGACACAATCATGGCCTGCTGGCCCAAAGCCGAGACCATGATGACACGCGCCTTTGGGTCAGCCTGACAGATAGTCCGGGTCGCCGTCACCCCGTCCATCTCAGGCATGGTGATATCCATGAGTACCGCCGCCGGATTTTGTGTCTGATATTGGTCCACCGCTTCTTGACCGTTGGCGGCTTCCACCACTTGGTACCCGGCTTCTTCCAAAAGCTTGCGCAGCCGCATGCGCATGAAGGCGGCATCGTCAGCAATCAGTATCGTCATGCCGTACCCTCCTCGTTGGACGTATGTTGGTTTGCGAGAGTGTGCTCAAGAATCAGTCCTGAGACGGTTTCGGCTAACACCATCGGGTCGAACTTGCTCAACACGGCATCCGCCTTGACCTGTTGGGCTCGGTCGGCATGCCAGTGACCCGAGAGCGAAGTATGTAACAGCACGGGCACATGACGCGATGCACGGCTGCTCTTAATGCGGCTGGCCAAGGTGTAGCCGTCCAGCCGCGGCATCTCCACATCGAGAACAAAGAGACGAGGCAGGGGGTCACCCGCCTCCACGGCCTGCCATAAGTCCTCTCCGTTGGCGAAGGTGCGAACCTCCACCCCCAAGGTGGAGAGAACCCGTGTCATTTGCTGCAGTGCCACCCTGGAGTCATCCGCTACCCACACGGGGAGACCCTGAAGAGACGGGTCACCTGGTTGGTGGAGGGATTCGAAGGCAGTGGGCGCTACTTCCGCCAGCAGCTGTTCAAAGTCAATCAATTGAATGGGGCCCAAGGCAGGATGGACCACCAATCCGGTCAGATGCCGGGTGGGCGCCTGGTCGAGAACGGCCGGCAGGGGTTCGACCTCGCTCCAGGCCACCCGCACCATGCGGTCAACCTCCGCGACCGGGAAAGCCTGGACGGTCTGATCAAACTCCCCGACCAGCACAAACCGCATTTCTCCGACCTCCGGCAGCCCCAGCGCACGACGCAAATTCACCTGCGGCACGGCCTGCCCGCGGATATGGAGAAAGCCATCCAGCCACGGATGTTGGCCTGGTACGCGAGCCACCGGGCTCGCCGTCAGGACCTCCCGGGTCTTATAGACGTTGATGCCATAGTGCTGGCCATCCCCGAGACCAAACACCAGCAATTCCATCTGGTTGGATCCGGGCCGGAGCACCATGTCGTCCTCCACATCGGAGGCGACAATTTCCGACCCGGTTGTTGCCGGTACCAGCCGGCGCGCGTCCACCATCAGGGCAACGCGCCCGTCCCCCAACAGCGCCACTCCCGAAAGCCACGGGGCCAAATTACCCAGTCCCTCCACCGGCTTCACCACCACCTCTTGCTGACCGCGCACGTTGTCTACCGCTAAGGCCGCTTGGCTGCGGCCGTCCTTGATGCGGACAATGTAGCGGTCTCGATGAGGCTGCGCCGGATCCAACAGCTCGGCCAAGGAATACGCGGGCAAGGGCGCGTTGGCATCGGGTACCGCTTGCTGGCCCAAGACCGTTCCCATAAGGGACTCGGTCAGGTCCTCGATGTGCTCCACGGCGGCTATGGGAAAACCGACCGTCCAAGGACCCGCGTCCACCAGCAGGGCAGACATAATAGCCATGGTCATGGGCAGCTCAAGATGAAAAGTGGTGCCGCGGCCCATGCGGCTCTCCACCGTGATGGATCCATGAATGTCATCCAGAAAAGCCTGCACCGCGTCCAACCCGACGCCCCGTCCCGAAATCTCCGTGACCGTGTCCGCCGTTGACACACCCGGCCGAAACAGCAGTTGCGCCAGTTGGGCTTCGCTGGCCCGCGCCGACTCTTCCTCCGTCATCCAGTGTTGAGCCACGGCCCGTCGGCGCACCTTGCGCCAGTCAATCCCGCCACCGTCATCCTCCAGTTGTACATGGACATGCCCTTGGGCGGCATAGGCCCGCAGGTGTATGGTGCCCATCTCCGGCTTGCCCAGAGCCCGTCGCCTCTCCGGCGTCTCGATACCGTGATCGCAGGAATTGCGGATTAAGTGCAGCAGTGGTTCGTGCAGCCGGTCCATCACCACTCGGTCAAGCTCGGTCTCGCCTCCGCTGGTGCGGATTTGAATGACCTTCTCCAACTTTTGTGCGATGTCGTGCACCGCCCGTGGGTATTGCCTAAACAAGGTATCCAGCGGCAGCATGCGGGCCCGAAGGGTTGCATCCTGCAAATCCAGCGCCCGTCGCCTAAGATGGTCCATCACCGCACGGGTTTTTTGGTCCATCCGGTCTTGCAACAAATGTTCCAACTGTCCGTGATCTAAGAGCAGTTCACCTAACCCTTCCAAGATGGATTCTAAGGTGTCGGCTCCAATGCGAAGCATCCCTTCGCGGCGTTCGGGAACGGATCTGGTTTTCTCCTGGGCCTCACGGGAAGCGTCGTGAGAAGGCGACACAGGCACGGGTTCGACATTGATTAAGTCATCAATATCGCTCAGGATTTCCTGTACCTCGTGCTCCGGCAAGAGATCCTGGGGCACCCAGAGATGTCCTTCGAGGCCTTCCCATTCGGCCAATTGGTCCGGCGGCGGATCGCTCAGGGTGCCGGGGGCCGCCCGGTTCAGCGCATCCCACGCCTGGTACTGGCGGACGCCCGGCATGGCGCAAGCCGGATCCCAGGAGAGACGCCATCCCACTAGCGTGGGGGCTTCTTTTCGCGTGCGGCCCTCAAGTTCGGCCCGCAATCCGTCTACCGTGGTCAGCACCAGTTTTTGGATCTCCGGGGTCCACTTCCAATCGGGCTTTCCGCGGCGGTCCATCGCGTCTTCCACACGATGGGCTTCTTCCACCCACTCCGTGAGGCCCAGCATGCCGCCTGACCCCTTCAAGGTGTGGGCGGCCCGGAACATCACATCCATGGGCGGATCTGGCTGCAATGCCCCCTCCTCCAGTGCCGCCAAGAGTTCCCAGGCCTCTTCCAAAAACAGCGTGCGCTCCTCTTCAGAGTCCCACGTCACCTCACTGAATCGCATCGGATGCGCCCACCTCCTCACGACCGGCCGGTGCCATGGGCTGCTGCAGTCCCGCCATGAGGCGGTCAGGCAGGTCGCTGGTCCAAGCCCAAAGCCATTCGCCGCGCCACCGAAACCCATCTTGCACCCAACGGGTCACACCCTCCGGCACCAGCCCCATCCAACTGTCCGGCGGAAGCGGCTGGTCCGGTGTATAGAGCCCTTCGACTCGGTCCACGGCGATAAGGCACGTGCTGCGGCGGCCGCCCCAGCGCAGCGCCATGGTCACAGGAGCTTGGGGAAGATTCAGCAGGGGTCTGAGACTTAGGATCATGAGCGGTTGACCCCGAACCACCGACACCCCAGCCACAATGGATGGGGTTCGAGGAATTGGGGTAACCCCTGTGTCGGCCAAGATTTCCGTCACCGATGATACAGGAGCACCAAATAAATATCTGCCGACGCGAACCGTCAGCAGTTGCTCCTCCATGGCCCGTCGCTCCTCGGAAAAAAATTGCACGGTCCTTCCTTTTCTTGGGTCATTGAATTCGCCGGGGGATGCCCAACTCCTCTTTTCCTGTCGACTTTTGTCACTCCGAATCACCACCCCTGGGCCCAGCTGGTAAAGTTATCCTAGGAGAAAAGAGGGTTCGAGAGCTTGCTGTCGAACTCGACACCATTCGGCAAAAACCCCCTTGAAGAAAGGAACATAGCTATGAAGCTGACGGGGAAAGCGTCGCTCATTGCCGCGCTCCTGATCGCAATTACGATCGTCCAGAGCGTCTTGACTATCACGCGGGACCACAACGCGCTGCACATGAGCCGCTTGGTTGCGGTACAGGATACCCGATTTGAAAACGCCATTCATAACATGGAATCCATGTTTTACGCCTATGACGACCAAATGAACATGTATGCTCTCGTCGCAACTGAGGGACATCATACGGCCTTGGCCAATACCACATACAGCCAAGCAACCTTCTTTTCCCGACAGCTCTCGGCCACCTTGGCTACGGCCGAAAAAAACAGCATGTCGACATCCGAGACCCGGCTGTTGACGAAGCTTGGCCAGCAAATCGCGAGCTACAACCGGTACGCTCGACAAGTGCGGCAGGACGTTCTAACGAAGCAGCTCTCCCAGGCCGACTTTATTCAAACGCTGGGCAATATTGCGCCGTCCAATGCCATCATGCCTCTCCTGCAGAAGTTGGTGGCGCTGGGTCAAAAGGATATGGCCAACCACCTGAACTCGGTCGTAAAAGACCAGCAGTCCTCAATCTCCTTGGTGTGGATGGCCTTAATAGTCAAGTTAGCCGTGTTGGCGGTCCTGTTATGGGCCATCCAACGTTTCGCGGTGCGCCCCGTGGTCGATCTCACCCGGGTAGCCGAGCACCTGGCCGACGGTCAGACCGATGACGTCGTGGATTTCCACAGCAGCGACGAGCTGGGCCGCCTGGCAGAGGCCTTCCGCAACATGATGGCCTATCTCACCGAGGCGGGCAGCATCGCCGATGCCATCGGCCGCGGCAACATGCAAGCCGAACCCACCGTGCGCGGAGAGCAAGACCTGCTCGGCCAGTCGTTGAAGACCATGCAGAAGCGCATCCGGGCAGTGGTCCATGCGTTGCAAAATGCGGGCCGTGAGATTCATGAAAGTGCTATCGAACTCGCTAGTCTCGCGACGCAAACGACAGATGCCACGCGCCAGATTTCAACCGCCATCAATCAGACGGCGCAGGCGACCGGTGAATCGTCACAGGGATTGCAGCAGATTGCTGGGTCTATGCTGCAGTTGAAAACAGCCGTGGAACAGGTGGCCAATGGAACCATCCTGCAAGCAGAGCAAGCGCGCCAAGGCGAGGTGGCACTGAACGACATGAAGGCGGTGCAACTCTCAGTCAAAGAGTCCGCTTCGCGCATGGCTCATTTGGCCCAACAGTCCCGCGACTCCGCTCAGGAAGGCCGCGTCCAGGTTGAAGAAACCCTCTCCGCCATGACCCGCATTGCCGAAGTTACCCGCGCCACGGCAGATGCCATCAGTCTCTTAGGCAAACATTCGGAGCGTATTGGCGCTATCGCCGGCACCATTTCCGAAATCTCCTCGCAGACCAACCTGTTGGCCCTCAACGCCAACATTGAAGCCGCTCGAGCGGGTGAGCACGGCCGCGGGTTCGCGGTGGTGGCCGACGAGGTGCGGAAGCTGGCGGAACAGTCCTCCCGGGAAGCGACCAATGTCAGCGAATTGATTCACACCATCCAAGAGACCGTTCAGCAATCGGTTCTCTCAATGGAACGCGCCCAGCAGGAGGTCTCCAATGGACAAGTGCTGGGCGCTGAGACCCGCGATGCCTTAAACGGGATGGACAAGGCGGTCACGAAGGCGGCGGAAGAAATCACCGTCCTCACCAGCACCATCGACGCCTTGGAAGAACAAAGCGCGGGCGTGGACCGAGGCATTCGAGAAATTGCCCGCATCGCCCAGGACAACTCGGCAGCGGCCCACCAGATGGCGGCGGCCTCCGCCGATGTGACCGACACCGTCGAGGGATTGGCCGCCATTTCCGAAGAGACCGCCGCGTCCACCGAAGAGGTCGCCACGACCAGCGAACATGTAGCGGAGTCAGCCGGTTCCCTCACCCAAAGAGCCCAAGACCTGACAGATATCGCATCGCGGCTCGAAGCCCTGGTCGCCAAGTATCATCTATAGATCCTGACCACTTCCACCTGAACGCCGCGCGGCCAAACCGTGTGGCGTTCGGTGTCACTGGATTCTTTCAGCTAATCGATTCCACAAAAATGTTTAACAATGGCTGAAATCGGAAGGCCCCCACCTTCCCTTGGCATCGGGACTAAAGGATAATCAGGACAAGGGGGGGTTCACATGTCTGAAGGCCAAGAGCGCCGCAATATCCGACCAGGACTCACCGTGGACATTGTCCTGAAGCAGGACCAGCCTACCGGCAAGCTCACCCGAGGCATCGTGAAAGATATTTTGACCAAGTCTCCCACCCATCCCCACGGCATCAAGGTCCGCCTGCAAGACGGCCAAGTAGGGCGGGTCAAACATATTATTGCATCCGAATCGGAGCCCACCTAGGAGGCACCATGGCTGACACGGTGATGACTGTTCTTGGTCCCGTCAATCGCGAAACATTAGGAAAAACCTTAGCCCACGAACACCTGCAATTAGATCTCACCTGCCTGTGGCATCAGCCCCAGGATCCGGCGCGGGCCTTTTTGGTTGACACGGCGGTATCTCCCGAACTCTACACAGTGCTCAAGCAGGATCCGTATCACAGCTTGGACAACCTCCGACTCGACAACCTTGCCCTCGCCGGACAGGAACTCAACCTCTTCAAAAATGCCGGCGGCCGCACCGTGATTGACCTCTCCACCAGGACCATCGGCCCCTATCCCGAGGCGTTGGCCCAGTTGTCCCAAGACACCGGCCTCCACATCGTGGCGGGCACCGGGTATTACGTGCGCCGGGCCCATCCGGGCTGGCTCTCGGACGCATCATGGGAACAGTTGGCCGAAGAGATGCTCCGGGATGTGGAAGAGGGATTCCCCGGCACCCATGTACGGGCGGGAATTTTGGGCGAGTTGGGCACGAGTTCCCCCATCCATCCCGACGAACTGAAGGTGCTGAAAGCCGCTGTCTATGTCCAGCGTCGCCATCCCATTGCCATCAATGTGCACCTGGCCATTTTTGGGTCCGAAGGACTGCGGGTCTTAGATTTTCTAGAACAGGAAGGCGCCGATCTCTCCCGCGTGGCACTAAGCCACCTCGACGAGAACCTGGATCCAAAATACCACCAAGCACTGGCGAAACGCGGTGTCTTTTTGGAGTTTGACACTTTCGGATCCGAGTGCCAGTTCAGCGAGGATGGGGTGGCAGAACCGCATGACGAAGAGCGCTTGGAAGCCTTGGAAAGGCTTTCCGAGCGGCACCTCCACCAACTGCTGCTCTCCCAAGACATTTGTACTAAGATGCAGTGGCATGCGTTCGGGGGCAAAGGCTACGACCACATCCTGACCACCATCGTACCCGCCCTCAAGGATCGCGGCTTTAAAGAGCACGACATCGAAACCCTCATGGAGAAAAACCCGGCCCGGCTCCTGGCAGGCGGGCAATAACGCATCCCGGGGGATACCCCGGCACGGTGGACAACATCCAGCACAACAGGGATAAAGAGGACGACAGGATTGATAATCAATCTCACTTGCCATGGAAAGGCTGAGAATATTGCTGACCTGGAGGCCCGAATATCGCGTCAAAACGCCGCATCCATTCTCGGTGCGGAGCTTGATGCGCCAAGCCCTGAAACAGCGGGCCTTGGGCCATGAACTGCGGGCCTACCAACTGGCGGCGGCGGTGGAACGATACCTGCTGCGCCATGGGGAGCAAATTTCGGCCACCCGTCTGTCGGAGTTCATCGCTACCTTGGGCCCCACTCTGTTGCTGCAAAGGCCCCAGAGCATCGCAGATTTGACCTTGGCGGCAGGCCAAGCCGCGGCCGCCGAACGATGGGTCGATGCCTTGGGGTATTTCGACGAAATCCTG
>JAJZAN010000189.1 GCA_021799435.1 Bacillota bacterium
GGTTTGATACAACGCTTTGCGAAATCCGCATTGTAGGATCCCGCTGCACCCGTTTCCATGACAAACACAGGCGATGCAGTCCCTATGATCACGATTCCCAGTGAACTTCACAACTTAACTTGGTGGCGCCCTCTGAAGGGGGCGGCAACGCCATGGCCTCGGTCTCCGGTCGACTGGGCAGCCGCGTCGACACCACACAGGTCACGGCCCTACAACACAAACGAAGGATATCAGGAGTTTTGCGGAGGCGCAGATGCCTCTGGCTTCTGTTGCCGATAAGCTTATCAGGAGACGGTGTTAGGTCCCACGTTATTTGACCGCAAAGCGTAGGATTCGTCTCGATTCCCGTGGCCGAGGGCCACGGGCCCAGGTGCGACCGGCAGGTCGCAGTTCTTGTCAGTGAAAGTCTGACCCGTGCAAGTTAACTCGTTCAAGTGCGGTAGGCAACAGTGGCAGGGTGTTCGCCGCAAGGCGAAATCTGATGGGCCTGAGCCAAATTTCGGGGCCGTAACAAACTGTGAACCCGTGGTGGCCTGACGAGGGTGGCGAGCCTTCCTGGATCGTGCGAAGCCTACTAACGCGGTGGTGAATAGGGTATCGCTATCCGATAGCGAGAACGGAACGAGCAGCACCGCAGCGTACCCCGTCGGGACGTCGTTGAACCGTGACGTCCTGCCCGATCCAGTCATAACCGACGGCCCAAGCGTGGCCATCCCACCGCACATACCCATCGGTATACACACGGCGCACCATTTCCTCGCCATACCAGAAGCGATGCGTGCCGGACCAGGCGATGAAGCCGGCCACATCCACCGCACGCCGGTCGACGGGGCGCTCATGGGTGGTGCCATGGATGCGCACGTCCGCCACGGTGTAGATCCCGGTGCTCACCTGATGATTCAGGTCATCCAGACCTTCAATGCGCCGTACGCGCGGCCAGAAGTTGTCCCGGACATAGCGCACGGGCCGCTCCACATTGCCCTTTGTTTGACCCCGGTAGGGGCGGGCCGCTTTGGGCGTGAACCCATGAAACGCCGCGAACGCGGCATAGCGGGGATGCCACTGGATCGGGCCGTCCATCGGATGGGGGCGAGGACCATGGGCGTCATATTGTCCGACAGAATCTCACGGGGCACGCCCCCAAACGCCGCAAAGCCATACTCCAAGCACGCAAAAAGTGTGTCTTGGCGGGTATCGTGCACGAACTCGATGTACAGACACCGGGAATAGCTCAAGGTCAGGATGAAGATCCACAGCGGCCGGACGGTCCCGTCCGGATACTCCAACCGACCGAAATGCGCCCAATCGCATTGGGCTTGCCGTCCCGGGGGCGTTTCATACCGCTGCCCCGGCTCGGGCGCCACCGTCGGACGCAAAGGATGCACGAAGTTCTTGAGGGTGCTTCGGCCTCCGGGATAACCCATTTGGCGAATCTCGTCCAACAAGACGGCTGTGTTGACACAGCCCGCTTGCACCCGTTCTCGGATATACTGTTCATAGGGTTCGAGGAGGCGTGGCCGCGCCGACGCCGGCGGAGGGCTAGTCCGCTGACGGGGGTCACCCGCATCGCGAATGGTTTTCCGGTCGTGGCCCGTCTCCCGATGGATTTGTGACACGGATTGTCCGTGTTGCAAGGCATCATAAATGGCCAATCGTTCATCTCTCCCCAACTGCCGCATTGAACCTCTCTCCTCCACAATCGACCAGATGTGCCACGGGGTGGCTTCCAGCGATTCTCTGGCGGATGAATCCCATCCTCCTGCGACTGGATTTGACGACATCCCCTGGGCCAAAATGGGGACTTTCAGTTGGCCGTTTTGGTCAGTTCAGCTTGGCCATTTTGGCGAAGTGTGGTTGTCGTTATTGGGGATTTTATACTTGGCCGCAACACTCCCGAGGCGATGGCTGCGGCCACGTACTCTTGCTCTCGCTCTTGGATGGTGTAGGAGCGGAGAAAGGGCACGAACACGGGCAGTTGCGTAGTCACCAGGGCAACAAATAAGGCTAGCAGACTTCCTCCAACGACGATCCCTAAGATGATGGCCAATACGACGGACGGAAAGGTTAGAAGGGTGTCGGAGAACCCCGAGATGAGATGATCAAGAGTCCCGCCGCGGTATCCGGAGGCGGGGCGAAGATTGTCACCATTACCCAGGCTGGCGACAACCCGCTGAGTAAACTGGCGGACGCCAAACTTATGACGGTAGCGCAGGAAACTGCATGGCGAGACGAGGCCATGGCATCACGCATTGCTCAACGGACCATATTGGATGTCGTGATTGTGGCTCGGCGCTTGGGGCCAACTGCTAAACAGGCGATGGAACGTACACGGCGGGCTACGCGCGATAAGCGGATCCCGCGGTGAAGCGTTTTGGCATATGGGGATGACGGAGCGCATGAGCTTGTCTTGGCAAGGTCGCCTACTGTTTCTCTACCAGATAGTGTCTCTTGATCGGCTCACCTTCTGATGAGAGCGAGCTGGTGGGGCAGCACAAGCCCTGCAACGAGCAGCGCCTTGGGGAACAGTGCTATGTCAGTTAATCTTGTTATGTAGCTCGTCCTTCTTGAGCTCGAATTCTTACGGGGACAAAATGTTGCGCTCCTTCAGGTCGGCCAGCTCCCGGATCAGGGTGAACCTGTCGCGGGCATGACCGGATGTGGCCCCGTGTAGCGACGGTTTCACCAAGATAGGGAAGAACACCTTTACCCAGAATGAGATATGGGGCAATGCGCGGGGCGGCATGTGATTCCGGGAGGAAAAAGAAAGCAACGGGGCGCATGGGCGTCTCTTCTCGGCTAACATGGTTCGAGACAACGGGGGCCCCGATGTTGTGCGCTACGGTACGCATCATGGAGTTGTCATCCCTGAGGGCCGGGGTCCAGGATCGCGAGCCGTCAGCGAAAGCACCTCGATAGGGCGTTTGCCGAGCCGGTCGCATGTATGGCCTGTGCTACCATAAGACACAGCGGCGGTCTGGGGTACTTGACTTGCCAATCGAGGGAGGTGGCTCGGTGGAACGGCAGGAGCGGCAACATCTGATCCTATCCATCCTGAAGAGTCAGGACCAACCCGTCCGTGGCGACGATTTGGCACGGCAGTTGCGGGTCACTCGGCAAGTCGTCGTCCATGAAGTGGCTTTGCTCCGCGCCGCAGGAACGCCCATTCGATCGACACCCCGGGGATATGTGCTGGAGCGGACGGGACGCTTAAGCCACCGGCAAACCGTAATAGCCGTCCGTCATACTCCGTCGCAGACGGCACAAGAACTGTACACCCTGGTCGACCATGGCCTCGTGGTGGACAACGTGATCGTCGAACACCCGCTTTACGGTGAACTGAGAGGAGCCCTGCAGCTTCGATCGCGTCTCGATGTGGATGATTTCCTAGCTCAACTGGCGGCAGGCAGAGCCACGCTGTTGTCAACGCTTACGGACGGATACCACTTGCACACCGTGTCTTACTCTCGGGTGGATTCTCTCACGAAAGCTATCGAGGCTTTGCGGCGTCTCTCGATTGAGGTTGCGGAATAAGCGCGGTTGCCAAACAATCCATTTAACTGTATATACAGGAGTATAGTCTTTATTAAGGAGACATGCTCCATGCTCGAACCGACGCCATCTCGTTACGGCGACCGCACGCTGAAAGTGGAACCCTATGGGGTCGAACCGGTGCCCGATGTCGAACGCCATGGGTTACCGAGAGCACAATTCACGTTGTGGCTCGGCAGCAACCTGACGATTGCCGACTTCGCCTTGGGATTCTTCCCGGTATCCTTGGGCTTGTCGTGGTTTTGGACCATCGTGGCGTTAGGGGTTGGGAACCTGTTGGGGGCGTGGGCGTTGGCAGCGTGTGCGGGGATGGGACCGGCGGCCGGGGTTCCACAGTTGATGATTAGCCGCCAGTTATTTGGCCGCTGGGGTGGGGCGGTCCCGGCCTTGCTCAATTACTTGAGTACCATCGGATGGTTTTCCGTGAACAATATCCTCGGAGCCCTGGGATTACAGCTATTGGATCCGCATTGGGCGTTTTGGCAGGCCGCCGCCGTATTGGTTGTGGTTCAAGGGATGCTGGCGATCTTTGGCCACAATCTTATCCACGTGTACGAACGGGTGATGTCGGTGGTGCTGGGAATTTTGTTTGCCGTTATCTCCGTGCTGCTGATGCTCCGGCACTCCCCGGACCGTCTCTCTTTCCATTATGGACCCGTGCCCTGGGTGCCGTTTGCGTTGGTCGTGGCGGCGGCTCTGTCATATCTCGGAAGCTGGGCTCCCTACGCCTCCGACTACAGCCGATACCTGCCTTCCCATGTGTCTTCGGGCCGTGTCAGGCGATTCAGTTTTTGGGGAGGGCTGGTGGCCTCGCTGTGGCTGGAGTTGGTGGGAGTGGGCGTGGCACGCGCGTCGGGAGCGGCAGCCAACCCGATTCAGGCTCTTCACCACGTCTCGGGAGGCTTCGGCACGGTCGCCGTCATCGCGGTCATCCTGGGCGGAACAGCCGCCGACGCACTCAATCTGTATTCCAATGCTTTAGCCGCCGGGGCGCTGAATATTCGACTGCCGAGATGGAGTTTGGCGGTCGTCGCGAGTATTATCGGTCTTTCCTTAAGCCTGCTCGGATCCGGCCGGTTTGAGCAGTACTACGACAATTTTTTACTTCTCTTAGGGTATTGGCTTAGCCCCTGGCTCGGTGTGATGTTGGTCGGCTGGTATGGCCGGCGTCAGGCGCGTCCCGTTCCGGTCAGCGTCCCCGCCCTGGTGAGTTTTGCGGTGGGTCTCGCAGCGTCCATCCCGTTTATGTCTTCGGTTCTCTATACCGGCCCTGTGGCGCACCGACTGGGTGGAGCCGATCTGACTTTTTACGTCGGATTTCTGGTATCGGCGGGTGTCTACGGAGTCTGGACCCGAGCGAAGACTTCACGCGTATGAAGCCGGGACCGGGTCGGCGGTACTGCGAATGCCCGGTCGAGCCGGGCCCATCGGGTAGAAATCCTGTGGATCCAGGGCTCTGCTCATCAGCGACCGAGCGGACGGTCTTCCACGCTTCAAAGGACGCGTGACAGTCATGGCCATAATATGGCACGGCAGAGAGCTGAGCCGAATGGATGCCGCGTCCACCGTGGCTCGCGGCATGGCC
>JAJZAN010000046.1 GCA_021799435.1 Bacillota bacterium
CCGATCGCCTGCCACCTCGCAATATCCGCATGCATCGTTCGACGTATCATGGGTTTTATGGCTGCGTCACCTCGCCCTGTGGGCCGAACGGGCCGTGGTAACCGGGCAATTCAACTATGCCGCCCCGCTGTCGGCTATCGTCGAGCAGTCTGTGGTCATCGAGGCCGATGTCAATCAGGTGTGGCGATACATCACGGATCCGGACTTGCGTCAAGAATGGTTTGACGAACCCATGGGGGGTGAGATTCATCGCATCGACCACAGCCAGGTGACGTTTGCGTGGGTACAGGACTCGCCCGGTTCCGTCACCTTTCATGTAGAACCGATGCCCGGACAGCGGACCCTGGTCCTGGTTCACCATGAAGGCTTGAAGCCCGGTGTTCTGTTCGACTATCACATTGGATGGCAGGACTATCTCGTATCGCTCGTTCGGCGTGCATCGCGTCCGTTGATTCGCCAAACGATTTGGATTAACGCGGGACCCGAACAGGTCTGGCGGTGGTTTACGAGCCAAGACGCGATGCGCCAGTGGTGGAACCCGAGTGCGGTGTATGAACCGCGCGTCGGCGGGCGCATTGCGTTTACCGATCATAGCGCGGAGTTGCATGGCCTCGTGACCAAACTTACGGCCCCCACACGCTTTGCTTTTTCGTTCGTCGAAAGGGGTACCGAGGGCCACCGTCAGCCCTATATCGTGGCGCTAGACTTAGAGCCCGAAGACAACGGGACGCGGATCTACATCACCCAGTCTGGATTTGATGCGTTGCCCGCCGACATCCGGGATCGGGTCTTCGTAGGGTACCAATATGGTTGGGCAGAATCGCCGGAACTCGACCGGCTCGCCTTCGTCGCCTCAAGGGCCGTGTCATCATGACGCTCCGGTATCATCGACCCGTAAAGGAGTACACGTAATGCAGGGGATTGAGATCGCCGTTCAGGTTCGCCTGGCCAATTTTGATAAGGGGTTTTGCTGAGTGGGAGCTGGTGCCCGGCAGCTGGTTGCAGGTGCCATGGCGTACCCGCCGAGGGAACCGGTCCACTGCGGTTCGGCGTTCCTGATATTGAGGTCGAGCGCGGTCGGGTTATCGTTCAACTCGGTCTGGAGCCATTCGCGATTGATTCGCGTGCAGAGGTTCCCGTAAATGGGGAACGTTTGCGGACCTTTGGGGCAATCGCCTAGGGGTTTTTTGAGGCCTGAATAAGTCGGACGAAGCCGAGGCTATTAACAAAGTAATTCACGGAGGATGTTAATGGGCAAGGGCGACCGTGTTCGCCCTTGATGCGTTGAACGGGGACGATAGCGCAGCAAGAATCTGAGCTCAGACTGTTGTCGAGGACAACGGAGGAGGTCAGCTCAGACACACGTGACATCCCGGCATTACGGCATTCTGTGTCGAGCCATGGAGCCCAGGCAAAGAATCAACCCGTCTATGGAATGAACCGTTGAATCCAAGTGCCTGCCACGGCCTGCAATCGGTCACGGTCGAGTTTATAGATGTGCTCGCGACCATCCAATTCAACGCGCACCAGTCCTGATTCCTTGAGAATGCGGAGATGGCGGGACGTTGTCGCCCAGGAACAGTCAAACCGCGCGGCAATTTCGCGGGATGTCATGGCCCCGCCCCGGGCGTGAAGGATCGAGAGAATGGTCCTTCGTGATCGATGGGACAGCGCGTCAAAGACCGCATCCATGTCTTCGAGGTCGCGCAGCCCCTTGGGTTTCTCAGCGATCGGTCGGCTCCCAGGGCACATAATGCGGGAACTCCCATCGTGGCAAGCCTTCCCGTTTCTCCAGCAAGTACTCCATCGGCTCCCAAATGGCTAACACATCCGGATGCTCGTGTGCCTGGTCAAATCCACCTTCGACCCAAGTAAAAATCTCCACATAGGTCGGAGGGTTATCCACACTCCGAAAAATGATGGGTTTGGAATCGGTGACCAATCCCAAGTCGTGTAGTGTGGACCAATGATCCGCCAACAGGGCTTGAAACGATTCTTCCCGGTCAGGTCGTACGCGATATGTGCAAATCACGGTTTGGTTCTTCACGGTCACACCTCTTTTTATTAGCAGACGTGCTAAGTATAAGCCAATGCGCTGATGATGTAAATTTCTCATGTGCGAGGTAATTCCATGGGCGTTAGCGCGCTATTGGGGGCGTTAGTACACTAAGAGGTGCTTGGGTCCACCTCTTTTGTCTAAGCACGACCGTTGCCCCGATCAACCTAAATTGTGCCATTCCGAAAGTGCTTGAAAAGTCTGTGATCAATCATGGATTGCGGATACCCTAAAAATTTTTTTCTTCCCCTCTTAGGGGATGTAACCTGCCGCATACGATTTTCGTTGAACAGGCGGAACCAAAAATTAAGCCAAAATTCAGGAACAGAGATAACCTCAGTCCAAACTTTGGCGCCGCATGATCAAGAGATGGCATGGGTCTCTGGTTTATGGGCGGCTCATGGCGCTCCGAATCTGCGCTCCATGTGTGCTGAGTCACCAGGTGACAGCAGCATGCAGAAACCGGCCCCTGACAAGACAAGTCGGTCAAAAAAGGGACCAAGCATCGCACGTCAAGAAAGCCAAGAAGAAGTGAGACCCGTTTGACCTGCGGTTCCAAGCCGATTTTTGGCCTAGAAAAGGCAGAAATTGGGCGGGGGCTAGGGCATGGCTTGAAACATCCGGACACCGACAACGCGCCCCTGTGGGAGTTGTCCCATGGGGGCCGCGTTGGGTTCTAAACAGATTGCGAACCGTTATTTCTCCCGTGTGTCTGGTCATGGCCCCGTTATACAGTCTGCAAGCAAGGGGAGAGCCCTCATTCCGTCAGAGTCAGAAGGGTCAGTCCAGAATTCCTCACGCCAGGCCACATTTCTCACATCAGCCGCCCTGCTGTCTGTGGGCGGGTTTTTGTCCAAGGTGTTGGGCATTGTCCGCCAGTGGCTGATGGCGGCGATGTTCGGCGCCAGCGCCGCGACAGATAGTTGGCTCATGGCCAGTGTCATTCCCACGGCAATGTTTGAGATTATCGGCGGTGGATTCGCGATGGTGCTCGTGCCAATGTTGGCGGGGCGCATCGACTCCGATGCGGCGGATGGATCGGTCCATCTGTTTCTTGACGAAATCTTTACGTGGACCGTTGTGGTGAGTCTCCTTCTCACGGCACTCTTGGAAATGTTCACCCCGCAGGTGGTGCACGTCATCGCCCCAGGTTTCCAGGAACGATTTCCATTGACGGTGGTGCTCCTGCGCATTATCCTTCCAGCCGGTCTGGCGTTTGCGCTCGGGAATTTCATCAATGCCATTCTACAGGCCAATAGGGTATACCACACCGTCGCGGCAACGCCGATCATTATTAATGTCATTCGGATTGCTACGATGGTGACATTCGGAGTCTGGTGGCATATTGTGGGTGTCGCCCTCGGCTTTGTACTGGCCAATGCCGTCCAGCTGGTTTATCTTACCGCAGCCCTAGCGCGGCAGCGCATTCGCTTGCATTGGCGTTTGACCGTCCGCCACGCGTGGACTCGGGAGTATCTCTCCAAGGCAGGCCCCACATTTCTCTCCCACTCGGTGAGGTTTGGCAGCACCTTTGTGGATCGAGTCTTCGCTTCGACCCTTGTGGCGGGCAGGATAGCCGCCATAAACTTCGCGCAAGTGCTGGCTCAAATGCCCTTGACGCTCGCCTTGAACCCGGTGGTGACTCCGCTTTTTTCGGATTTGGCCCAGCAGTTTAACCACCACGGTCGGAACCGCGAGTTCCATGAGTTGGTCCAACGAATTTATGAAATGTCGCTGGTGGTTGCAGCTCCCGCGGTGGTGGGGCTCTTGCTGTGGCGGATGCCCTTGGTGGTTTTGCTCTACCAACACGGCCAGTTTAACAGAGCCGCCTCAATCCTCACGGCCCACCTGGTTCTCTATTGGGTGCTGGGATTGCCTATCGAAGTATTGGGCATTGCCGGCTCGCGCATCTTGCTGGCCCAACACCAGGTACGCGGTGCGACCACGGCGGCTTTGGGTGCCATGGCGTGCAATATTATCGGGGACTATCTCCTGATTCGACCCATGGGATCTACGGGCCTCGTTATCGCTACGGGGATCGCGGCGGTAGTCCGTGTTCTTATTCAAATGGTGTGGCTGCTGTGCTTGAGGACCTCGCCTGGGCCTATCCGGGCCCGGTTTTGGCTGCGATGGGGCGCGGGCATGGTGATATTTTCCGCATTCATGGAAGGCGGGTATCAGGCAGCGATTGGGTTGGGATGGGATACCGGAATCTGGTTGGCGGCGGCCATGGGCCTCAGCGTGGCGGCGGCACTGGCGGCATACGGACCCGTGCTGATCCGTACAGGCGTGGTGTCGGCCGCGCGAATTATGCGAGGTCCGTTCAAGAGGCTCGGGGCAAGATCCTGATCCATCGCAGCACTGGCTAAACCTCGTATGCTACAAAAGAGTCCCAATTCCTGCCATGATCGAATCAGGTCATGGCGGTTTTGTTGTGGACGGATAGCCAGTCACAGGGCTCTTCGTGCAATCTTCGGGTCATAAGTTGACGAAATTTACTGTCGAAAGTCGACGGTATACGGAGGCAGAATTGTTGCTCTTTTCGGAAGGAAAATGGACGAGGATGTCGAAGTACATGCAATCGGGGGTGCGACATACACAACATGGATAACATCTTGGAACCAGTGTCGGTAACCAACATCGGTGAGGAAGTGTACCGCAGGTTGAAGCACGCCGTCATTGACGGCGATTTGGCTCCCGGCAGCCGCCTGGTGGAGAGCACCTTGGCTCAGCAAATGGGGGTATCCCGCACACCTGTGCGGGACGCACTGCGGCAGCTTCTCAACGAGGGACTGGCAGCCCCTGATGGATCGCGCGGACTCATTGTCGCGCGCTTGTCGGTGGAGAATGTTCAGCACGCTTATGTGCTGCGAGAAACCCTGGAAGGATTGGCGGCGCGGCTGGCATCCAGCCACCAGCGGCCTGATCTTTTACGGGAATTGGCTGAGACGCTCCGCACTATGGAGCATCAGTCGATGGTCGATGTTCAAGCCTTTGACCGCGCGCATTCCCAATTTCACGATACGATTGCCGCCATGACCGAAAATCCCTATCTCATTCAAGCCTTAAAGGCGTTGGAAGGGTTTCGGACGCGCATGGTGTCGCTAGATTGGATCGCTAAGAAGCGGGTGCAGGCATCAGTTCCTGAACATCGCCGGATTTTCGAAGCAATTGAGATGCGGGATCCCGATCTCGCGGAAGAGAGAGCCCGAGCACACGTGCGCAGCACGCGCGACGGTCTTCTGAAGCGGCTTATGGGACAGTCCCCATCATGAGTCGGTACACCATCGCTTTCGGATCGCCGAAAGCTGGCAAATAGTCGGGAGGGTTAGCTCATGTGGGCTAAAAAAGGCATTACGCTGATGGCCGCAGGCGCGGCCGTGGCTGCTGTTGCGGGGTTCGGTGTTCCGAAGCCGGCTTCTCATACCGTGGCCGCTGCTCGCGTGCACCGCGGCGGCACCTTAAACGTCGGTATTAACTCCGACTTTGTGACGTTGGACCCGGCGCTGTCCTCAGCGCTTATTGACCGCCAGTTATATATCAACGTGTTTGACCCGCTTTTGAAACTGTCCCGCAACATGCAGATACAGCCCAACTTGGTGACCAGTTGGAAAATTAGCAACGGTGGCAAGACCTATACGTTGTATCTGCGCAAGGGTGTCACGTTCCAGGATGGCACGCCATTTAACGCCCAAGCGGTGGTGTACAACTGGAAGTGGGACATGAATCCCAAGAACGCTTCTCCCCGCATCTCCAACTTAGCTTTGGTGAAGAGCCTTAAGACCCCCAACCCCTATGAAGTGGTGGTCAATCTGTCGGCGCCCGACTCACCGTTCCTGTCGGAGTTGACTGGACGTACAGGCATGATTTCCTCGCCCACGGCCATGAAGAAGTGGGGGGCCAATTATGACCTGCACCCCGTCGGCACCGGCCCATTCGAATTCGTGCAATGGATCAAGAACGACCACTTGATTCTGCGGCGCAACCCGCATTACTGGCAGAAGGGCTTGCCGTATCTCAACAAGATTGTCTACACGCCCATTACCAACCCACAGCAGGAGTATAACGCGCTGATTTCGGGTCAGGTTCAGTTGATTGACAGCGTGCCGTACCAGGACGTGAGCCAACTGCCCGGCAATTCGGCCCTCCACTTCGCGCAGATGAGTGGCTTGGGCTATGCGTCTATGGAGCTCTACACCAAGTCTGGGCCGACCGCCAATGTGCACAACCGGGAGGCCATCAACTACGCTATCAACCGCAAGGCCTTGATCCGGCTCATTTACTTCGGCCACACCAAGCCTGCCTATGAGGAATATCCGCCCTCGTCTTGGGCGTACAACCCCAACCTGAAGGTGCCGTTCTCGGACTCCTTGGCGAAGCAGCAATTGAAGCTGGCTGGGAACCCGCAGGGCTTTACCATCACCTTGCAGGGCAACAATGACCCCGTCACTATTCAGGAGATGCAGGCCATCCAGAGTGAGTTGGGCAAGGTGGGGATTAAGGTCAACATTGAGCCCTTGGACTTCACCACTCTCTTGACCAACGCGATCAACGGGAACTTCCAAGCCAACCTGTTGGGCTGGAGTGGACGTCCTGACCCGGACCAGAATGCCTACGCGTTTGACACCACGGGAGGAAGCTTCAACGATCCCAAGTACTCCAACGCCCAGGTCGACAAGCTGCTGTTGGCAGCCCGTGAGGCCTCCTCGATTTCGGCGCGGAAGGTTCTCTACAACGAGGCCGCCAAGATTGTCCTGCAACAGGCGCCCTACGTCTTCCTGGCGTACACGCCGGTGATCCAGGCATGGTCGAAGTCGGTGGTAGGCTACCACGCCTATCCGGATGACTTGATGCGGTTCGCGACGGTGTCGTTGAAGTAATAAGGAGGATAACGTGGCAGGGTTTGTTTTGCGGCGAATCATCAATCTCATACCCGTGGCCTTCATCGTTTTGCTGGTCACGTTCAGCTTGATCCATATTGCGCCCGGCAACCCCGCTTACACCATTTTGGGCGAACAAGCGTCGCCGTCGGCGGTCCATCTGCTGGAGGTCAAACTAGGCCTCAATCGGCCGCTTGTCGTCCAATTTTTGGTGTATCTTGGCCATGCCGTTCGGGGCAATTTGGGTCGGTCGCTGCTCGACAACCAATCGGTCGCCCAGCTTATTGTCACGCGGCTGCCGGTGACCTTAGAGCTAGCTGCGCTGGCTGTGATCGTATCGCTCATCATTGCGCTCCCGGCCGGCATTTTGGCCGCCTATCGCCCCAACACCTGGATCGACAGCCTGTCCCGATTCTTGGCCTTGGTGGGGGCTGCTGTGCCGAACTTCTGGCTGGCCTTGTTGCTGGTGTATTTCTTGGCCGTGGCACATCATTGGCTGCCGGCTCTGGGATGGGTTCCGCTGAACCAAGGGGTGGGTTCCAATCTGGTGCACCTAGTGATGCCGGTCATTGTACTGGCGCTGCCTCTGGTGGCGGTTACCTCGCGCGTTCTGCGCGGCGAGCTCTTGGAAGTCATGCACGCGATGTTCATTCAAGTGGCACGCGCCAAGGGGGCCCGCGAGCGGGCGGTGATGCTGCGTCACGCCCTCAAGAATGCGCTAATCCCTGTGGTCACGGTAGTCGGGCTGCAGGTCGGCGGGCTCCTGGGCGGTGTCGTGATTACCGAGTCGATTTTCTCCTTGCCCGGCATGGGCCAGCTGGTGGTCAACGCGATCTTTGACCGCGATTACACGGTCTTGCAAGGCTCGGTGCTGTTCATGGCCATGGTGGTGTTGATTGTAAACCTGTTGGTCGACCTCTGCTATGCCTGGCTCGACCCACGCATCCGATACAACTAGGAGGCACTGCCCTTGGCGATATCACTCGCAGATACTCAACGTCCTGAGCCGGTCAAACCCGTCAGCAATCGGGTCCGCGCTTGGCGCCGCTTCGCCCGCAACCGCCTGGCAGTGGTCGGCTTGGTAATCATCCTCGGATTCTTGGTGTTGGCCGTTTTCGCACCCCTCATTGCACCCTATAAGCCTGACGCGGCCAACTTCGCTCTGGCGTTTCATCCGCCCTCCGCCCAACACTTGATGGGCACCGACGACTTGGGCCGGGATGTGCTGTCCCGGATGATTTACGGCACGCGGAGCAGTCTCATTTCCGCGGTCGCTATTGTGGCGGTGGGGGTGGGAATCGGGGTGCCGATCGGCCTGGTGTCAGGCTACTACGGCGGTCTCTTGGACGACGTGATCATGCGCCTCGTGGATTCCGGATTGGCGTTTCCGGGCTTGGTGCTGGCCATGGCGATGGCATGGGTTCTGGGTCCATCCTTGTTTCATGCCATTATCGCCATCGGCGTTGTGACTATTCCGCAGTTTGCCCGCGTGACCCGCGGACAGGTACTTGAGGTCAAGAGCCGCCAGTATGTGGAGGCATCGCAGTGTTTGGGAGCCTCCCCGCTGCGCATCATGTTCCGCCACATTCTTGTGAACATTGCCACCCCCATTATTGTGGTGGCGACCCTCACTATTGGCAGTGCGTTGCTCAGTGTGGCCAGCTTGTCGTTTTTGGGGCTGGGGCCACCCCCTCCTGCGCCCAACTGGGGCGAGATGTTGCAGGCGGGGTCTGAGTATCTGACCAACGCGCCCTGGATTTCACTTTTTCCCGGCATCGGCATCTTCCTGGCCGTTCTCGGGTTCAACATGTTCGGAGACGGCCTGCGCGACGTCTTCGATCCCAATCACTAAATTCGCGCAAACATCCGAACTGAGACAAGAACCCGGGGCTCCAATCACCCCGGGTTCTTTGATCTTCCGGACGTGCCAGCTAGGCGGAGAACTTGGCGATAGGAGCCGGGTTCCCGGAAATCCAGATAGCGTATTGGGAAGCTTCTGGCACTTCCACGGTCATGTTGCCGGTGACGGACTGGCCCGATGGCACTTCGCGAACCACGGCCGAGGCGTGCTGAGGAACGATCGGGTAAGGGAAGAGGGAACTTTGCTGAGAAATGCCCTCGAGGCTGTAGTCGTTCCGTGAGCTGGAGACCGAGGAGGAAGCCGGCCCGATGATGAAGTCGCTCATTGGGAAGAGAATCATGCCCGGTGTCACGTTCTTTAAGGTGATGTTGAAGAGGTAGAGCTGTTCAGTCTGGCCGCTGACGGTGACCTGACCTTCCGATTCTACGCTGTTAATGGTGACCCGCGCCTGATTCGCGGTCGCTACGCCGCCCACTTGGGTTAAAACGGGGGACGGTGCGCTAGGCGTGGAGCTCGGCGACGAACTCGTGGTCGTCGGTGTCGGTGACGACGAGGCCGACGGCGATGGCGATGTCGACGGCGACTGGGACGAGTGCTGATGGGACTTGGTAGAAGTGTGGTGGTGGTGTCCCGAAGCCGTCGGAGTGGGTTGACTGCCGCACCCGGCCGCCAACACCAGCGCTGCCAGTGTGGCGGATCCCCACAAGAAAGAGTTTTTGTTCATCGTTCACACGCCCCTTTCGTTATTGCCCATTGCCTGGCTTGGCCACCGTGACCGTGCTTTCCAACGTGGTCCAGAAGTCCGGGGTTTCAAACGGTGCCCGCCAGATGGCCATGCCCGCCAGGTGATTGGCCACCGCGACTTGCTGCACTCGGTTCTGCATGGATTGCGTGTTGTCCAGCCAGTATTGATACTCCCCAATGTTCCATTGCTGAATCACTTGGGTCAAGGCCGCCTGCGTGTTGGGACCGTACGTGCCGGCAGGATCGCCGGTCACTTTGAAGTCCTGCTGGAACTGGGCGACGGCCGCTTGGGTCGCCGGGCCATAATGCCCGTCTTGGGCCAGCCAGTTGGGTGCCGGCTGATTGTTTTGGTCAGCATAACGCACCAGAATGTAATTGAGAAGGCCTTGCAGGTTTTGCACCTCGGGCTTGAAGGTGGAGGCCGCTGCGGGGGTGAAGGTGGTGTTGGGCGCCACGGCACTGCCGTTGGGATTAACGGTCCACTGACCCTTCGAGTTCACGTATTCGTTGGTCATGAAGATTTCGGACTGATACACCGGATCCCAGACCGTCTGAATGGTGGGATTGGACTGGAGCAACTGACTCACTTGCGCATCGCTGACGTAGCTGTCATTGCCGAGCGGTGCACCCTTGTCCAGCCCTTGGTTGTTGTACGACCAATAGTCTCCATAGGGCCCGAAACCCATGATGATTTGCTGCGGGTTGACGCCCTCTTGAATGGCGGTCTGATATACGCTCTGCATCCATGGCAGGCTGGCGTCCGGGCCGGCCTGGGTGAAGTTGTCGTAGTGACCGTACGACATGATGTTGATGTAATCCACGTAGGGTGCAATGGCCGCGAGGTTGAACGGGCTGGACGGATAGAAGGCCGCATAGGTATCCACCATCAGCTTGGCGCCCACCTGATGCAAAGCCGGTCCCAGCTGCGCCACGAAGTTGGTGTACTGCTGGGATGCCTGACTGAGGGACAGGCCGTTAAACGCGCTCGGTTCAAAGTCGATGGTGATGCCGTCGTAGTGGTACTGCTGCACGGCCGACACAATCTGGCTGACCGTGGCCTGGATGTTGGCGCTGTTCTGGAAGGGCCCTACTGAGACGGCGCCAATCATGGGCCACACTTGGATGCCGAGGCTGTGGGCTTCGGTGACCACCGCTTGGGTACCGCTCCCCGGTGCGGGGCTGCCAATATTCCAAGCCAGCGTCTGGGGGTTCTGGGTGTCATAGAACCAGGTGGGGATAATGGCCGAAAGGCCTTGAGCATTCGCCACCATGGATGAGTAGGACCCGTCGTAGCTTGGCATGAAACTCCCGTAAGCCATGCTGAAGAATCCGCTGGATGGAGCAGGCGCGGCGGCCGCCGATGGAGCCGCGCTCATGGCCACCGATACGGCGCCGGATGCGGACCCGGACGGCGACAGGGCGTCGCCATAGCTGTAGATGGTTCCCGTGCTGGTGAGAATGCTGTAACCGCCTTGGTCGGGCGTGACCGCGAGTCCCATCGCAGCGCTTGATCCCATCTGGCTGGCGGTCGGGGATCCAAACTGAGCGGCGTCCCCAATGGTGTCGACCTGACCGTCGGCCAGCAGGACCCAGTATCCCAGATTATCGGCCGTCGGCACCAGGCTTACCGCCGTGGTGGTCGGTACAGTCCCTTGAGGAATTGTGGTGGAGCCGATGGCGGGGCCGACGGTGAGGCCGCCGGTGCCGGAGAAGGCATGCACCATGCTGAGCTTCAGGCCCAACTTTGGATACATCGGCCCGGTCATGGGCCGCAGCACCTGGTTTTGCCACAGGTACACCACCGGTGTGCGGGGGACTCGCCACAGCGTGTTATTCAGCATAATCGGACCAGGGAGGGAACTGGCCGAGGTAATGCGGATGCCCACCGGCAGGCGGGGCAAGCGGGGCACCAGCTTGATCTCGTTCCAGTGGTATCCGGCCTGCAAAAAGTCCCGTGCGCTGGCGAAAGCATGCAGTTGGCCGCCCGAGACCAAGTATATGGTGCCGGTCCGTGATGTCCGTTCCAGCGTGCCCGCCGGCCGAAGCGGCGTACCCTCGGGCTGGTAGGGTTGAGCGGCTTTGGTAATGGTCGGACCGATGGGCCAGTTGGGCTTCAATCGGGGGATAATCACCACGTTTTTTGCATTCAAGCCCAGAGCTTGGAATACGGTCGCCGTGCGAACTGGGTGCAGCACTCCCGCTTCTTCCAAGTACACGGTGGGACTGCCTTTGGGGTCGAGCACTGTTCCGTCGGGATATGGCACGACCATGGGATATCCCATGGAGTATCCGAGCAGATTGGGCACGTTTTTGACCTCAGACAGGCTGTATCCCATGTCCTCCAGGATGGTGGTGTTGGGGATGTGGTAGAGCTTCTGATTTTTGATCAAAAAGATGGGACCGGTTCCGCCTACCTGAACCAGCGAACCGTTGGGATAGGTGGTGGAGGACGTCTCCGCCACCGAGGCTGAACCCAAGTTGGCGGCATCTCCAAAGGGATAGACCGCCCCGTTGCTCGCTAAAATCCAATAGCCTTGGCCGTTGGAGGTGGCCGCGATGGCGGTGGCCTCAACGCCTGCGGGAGCGTTGCCATAGTTGACAGCTTGTCCCAACGTGTAGACTTGTCCGGTATTGCTCACGACGAAGGCGCCGGTTCCCGTGGGCGTGACAGCCATGCCTACGGCGGTGATGTTGGCACCCACTGGGCCGAAGTTGGTGGCATCGCCAAAACCGTAAACGGTGCCGTTTTGGGTCAGAATCCAGTAACCCTGATAGTCAGGCGTGGGAATGAGTTGGATAGCCGGCGAGGTGATCGTTTGACCCAGGGTGGTCAAGTCACCGTATGTTTGGAGACCCCCCGACGCCGTGACGGCCCCCGCTGAACTGAGCGTGTAATAACCCCGTTCCACCCCGTTGAACGCCTCCGAGGATTGAAGTCCGGAACTGGTAGTGACAGCAAGCGTACCAGGACCGTCGGTGGTGGGCAGGTCAATGACAATTTGGCTGTTGGACCAGGTGACAATGGTGGCAGCAGCGTTGTCAAGCGTCACGGTGGCAGCTGTCGATCCGAATCCACTGCCGTTGATGATCAGGGTAGTGTTGTCGCTGCCGAGGGTGTAACTGCTAATGGTGGGATCCGTTTGGGCCATCGCTGCTGCAGGCAACAGGCCGATGAGCAAGGCGGATGACACCAGGGCGACGACGGAACGGCGTTTCGGGAACCGAATTGGGAATTTCATAAAGGAACCTCCTCAGGTGCGGGGACGATGATGCAGAAACTGACAAAGACTGGCTATCCGTGTAAACATTAGTCGAAAAGGGTCCGTTTTCCTGCATAGGTCAAAGCACTTTTTCCTCGCAAGATCTGATACCCCCGTAGGTATTTGTATGGAAATGGCTCCCATTTAGGACCTGAGGCTCGGGAATGGGTGAGCGATTGGGCCCCGCAGAGGACGCTAGAGCCCGGAAAGTGGGGCGTCGGGGGCGGTTTGCAGGGGGACAAGGCCCGCGACCGGGCTAAGAAAAAAATGTGCGGCCCGAGATACCATTTGGGGTGTGGAGGCGGAAGAAAAAGGAAACTCAAGACATAGAAAGGGCGTCCCCAAGCCGGAACAATGGGGACGCACCTTCGACGGGAAGGGGTGACCAGATACCAGTCGGAACCTGATCGGGGCCATAAACTTTATCTCCAAGTTATTCAACTGCAAAGATGTTTCGAAACTGTTTCCATCCCTTCCATACCAATATTTGGTATATTGGCTATACCATAATATGGAAGGAGAATGAATGATGCGGCTATCACGTTGGGCCGCGGCGGGCCTGCTGGGGGCGAGTGTGCTGCTTATCCCGGCTACCGTTGCCGCGAAAGACTACCCACACGCTCGGGGACCTTTGGCAGGGCTGGGACCACTGCGCGGCGCGCTGGTCCATCTCGACAACGACGTCCGGCAAATCTTTCGCAGGTTGGGCGTGGTTCAGCAAAGCCAGCAGCAGCAGAGTGCCTCTTTGCGTCAAGAGTCGCAGAAGGTGCGGGCATTGAGTCTGCAAATGCAGACGGACAGCCAACAATTGGCTTCGCTGGAGCAGACCCTAAGAGGTCAGGAAGCGCAAATCCAGAGTTTGGACCAGACCGTCAGCACATTGGCCCAAGCGATTCAAGGACAAAATCCGCCGCCACCC
Source organism: Bacillota bacterium (assembly GCA_021799435.1). Lineage (GTDB taxonomy): Bacteria > Bacillota > Sulfobacillia > Sulfobacillales > Sulfobacillaceae > Sulfobacillus_B. Next base: position 13,721 of record JAJZAN010000046.1, read on the forward strand.
ATCACCCACACGGTGACCGTGCAAGAGCACGATGCGGCGGGGCATCCGATTTTCGTGAGCTTGTCATTGATTCCGGTGAACGGGAGCGCACCGATTGAGGATAACCCTCAGGACTCGGTCCCAACCTCCAACCGCGTTGTCTTTACCAACCTTCCTGATGGCACCTATCGGGTGGTCCCGGCGGTTCCGGAGTATCACATCGCGAGTCCCACCACGCTTACCATCGGTCCCACAGGCCCCACAGCCGTCAACTTGCACGTGTCTGGCGACACCTACACCATCGCCGGCACCGCCATTGCCAACAATCAGCTGCTCAGCCATGCGCCGGTGACTTTGACCGACACGTCCGGCATCACCTGGTCTGACGATTGGTCGACCCGGGCCAACGGGTTTTTTGTCTTGCGGGGCATTCCAGACGGGACGTATACGCTCACGATCGGCACGTCGTCTCCCATTAAGCAGCAGGTCACGGTGAATAATGGCAATGTGAACCTCGGCTATATCGGCAATTAACGCGCCGCGTCACCCTTGGGAAAGGGGTTGGCCTCATTACGCCAGCCCCTTTCCTTATCTTCTTTATCCGGTGACTTGAATGGTGGCTTTGCGAGTCAGGGAGAACGCGCTGCCGGGGGGCGCCATCACGTCTTTGGCAAAGACTTCGACGCTGTAGCTGCCGGGCTGCGTTGGGATGAAGGTCAGGCTGCTGATGTGCCGATAGGCACCTGACCAGGTTCGCTGCCCATTCGGCCACACCACCATCATTTGGAACAGCGGTTGCGTGAGGTTGGCGGTTTGGGCCTGCACCGTGACGAGAGTGCCAACCGAAGCTGACGAGGGGGTGGTGATGGAAAGGCGCGAGCCCACGTTAATGATGGCCGTGCGTCGGTACGCCTGCGCCCAGTGGTGATGAAGAATCTGTTCTTTATCGAGCGCGTACACCACGACGGCGTAGCTACCCGGCTTGAGACGGGACAGCATCAAAGTCCGGCCGGTGCTCCAGCGCTGGACAATGCGGCTCGCACCTTGCGGGTTGCGCAATACGAACTGGTATTCGGGATGTGAGCCGGTATCGAGAGCTGCGCCGGTGATGGTGACGCTGGCTCCGGAGCGGAGATCGCGAGCGCCGAGGCTGGATGAGACTTTGAGGCCAGACACCATGGGCTGGGTGGTGGTGGCGTAGACGGTGGCGTGGCTGACCAGGGTGGATCCTCCGGTATGTTCCACCGACACCGTCACGTGGTAAGGGCCGGGTACGGAAGGAGTAAATGTGAAGCTGGTGTTGGGCGAAAAGGGTCCGCTCGGGATGGTGGCGCCGGTCTTGGGATTCGTAATCTGAAACTGGTACAACGGGTTTACCAACCCATGCACGTAGGCGGTGACGGTGTCCGGTTGTCCCACGACAGTCTGGGTTCCCGCGGTGAGGGTGAGACCTGGAGCGACATTGGGCACTAAGGTGTTGTATGCCTGAAGGAAGCTGCCCCAGTTCACCATGCCCAACCCGGTCATGGGATTCCAGCTGCCCGAGGTCCCGTTGCTGACGCTGTATACGCCATCTGCTCCCCATTGAGCTTGGGTAAAAATGCTGGGATTGGTGCCGGCCGCCTGAAACAACAGGGGGTTGATGTCACCCATGCCGGTTGTCGACAAACCCAAGATGGATTCCACATCGGCGAGCCAACCAGCCGTGAGAGGGGCGGCCAAACTGGTGCCTCCAAAGACCACGTTCTGCCCTTGCAAAAACCCGCTGAGTCCAGGATATCCTGCCACTGAGGCAATGTCCGGAACACCTAGTCCCGTGGCGCCGGATGGCAGAAAGCTCTGCTGCCAGACGGGGATTGGAGCCGAGGCGTAGCCGCCGGAACTGGCCGCGTTCTGATTGGTATAGGCCTGGGCTATGGCGACGGGAATCCCATTCAGGTAATCGCCTCCCCACACCTTGGCGATGAGGGGGCCGGTCATGTTGACAGTGGCGCCCGACGCGTCGGTGGTGGCCGGCGCGGCGATGTCTGTGCCGCCCAAGGTCAGGACTGACGGGACTTGTTCGAGTGCCGAGAGACCCACCGGACCCGGGTCTGACCCGTTGTCCCAGGCTCCCTGGTCACCGCTGGCCTCCAGAACCGTAATGCCCTCGGCGGTGAGGGCATCCATCAACGTGTTGAGGGTGGCCGGGTCCTCACCGAAGAAGCCGTAACTGAGACTGGCAATCTTGGCGGCGGATTGCTGACTCAGGTCGGTGAGATAGGAAATCAAGGGATCGTTCTGGTCGTTCTCGGGAAACACGTAATCCTGGATAGTAGCCCCAGGAGCGGCTCCAGCTGCTGCTTGCAGATCCAACTCGGATTCTTGTGAGTCGCCGGTCTGGCCATATTCGTTGGCAGTCGCCCCATCTTCATACAGAAAGTGCACCGTGGGACTGGGCGTCTTAGTGGTGTTCTGCTGCAAATAGGAGGTGACGTCCTTCAGGCTGGGCGGCGTACCGATGGCAAAGAGGGCAATGGCGCCTGGATTGGACGGCAGGTTGGTCATGCCCGATACGCTGTTCATCTGTTGCCCGGTGAGCGGGGACAGGGCAGTAGCCGGCCCTGTAAAGGCAGGCAGAGGGAATGAGGCGTTAAGGGTGGTGTTGTTGGCCAATGTCACCTGCAGAGTCAGGGTGTCACCCGCCGGGATATCCTTCCAGGCTGCAATGGGCATCTGCCACAGGGTGTTGGAACTGTGGGGCATGGCATTCGTTCCGTATGACACCAGCGCTTGGTCAGCATCGTTGAGGCCGCCAATATTGCTAATGGGGAGGAAATTGCCCTGGGGATCTTCGACCGTGACGAAGAGGTTAATCGGGAGCCCAGCCGGGACGGTGCTACTCACCATCGGATTCCAACTCATCACACTCACCACATCGCCGTTGGCCTCGGTGGTTTGCTTTAGAACGACAGGCATCGCATGAAAATTCTCGCCCGTGAGGCTTAAATTCGGCACCGGAACGGAGGCACCGGCCGGCACGGCATGGCGCAGAGGCCGCGTTGGAGTGGCGGCATGGACGATGTGGGCACGAATTGGCGTGCGGATAATGCCATGCGGCGCAAAGCCGCTGATGGACCAAATGTCGGGAGAAACCGGGAGACCGGGATTAGAGCGGGCGGCGGGCACAGAGACCGACGCGACCAGACCTTTGATGGTCCCGACCCGCCACCCTGCGGCGTTCATGCTGGCACGGGCGCGTTCAATCATGGCGGGGGTGGGTCCGAACCGCGAGTCGAGTTCATTCGGGGTCAAAAAGTGGTGAAATAATGGGCTTTTAGGATTGGACACGGCTTGACTGTACTGTTTCAGGGCGGCTATACGGGCTTCGGAGTCAATCAGCACGTTGACCGTCCGGCGCTTGGTACTGTGATTCAGAACCGCCAGGTCGCGGACCAAGGCGGCGCGGGTGTAGGCAGGATTCTGCGGCAGCGACGCCGCAGAAACTACCCCGTACAAGACGTTCGGCATCACATGGGCGGCGCTGGCGACGGCAGCGAGCGGAAGCAGGAAAAGGCCGGAAACGGGAACGAAAGCCAATCGGGACCATTTTTTCATCCAGAGAACTCCTTTTGAGGGCACGCAAAGATGTCAGTAGTGTTGTGAAAAGGATTCGACAGTCGGAGTGAAATCCCTGTTGCCGCCGTGTGGCGGAATCCTAAGTTAAGCTGGAAATTGTTTTCTGCTGACAGGGATAAAATGAGACCCGGTGCGCGTGCACCGGGTCCGCTGTACCGCGATGAGACTAGTGGGAGGCTTCCTGTATGAAGTCTTTGGCAAGTGCCGCAACATTCGGCGTGCCGAGACCAGTCGCGGGGTTGTAGATCGTTCCTGCACTGCCGCTGTAGTACAGGTTGTCGTTGGATGCGCCCGTGGCATCCAAGGGTGTGAAAGGCGAGTTTTGCTGCTGGGCGAAGGAGTAGATCTGGGGGTTCCAGAATCCCACCCGACCGCCGGCCTTTGTGTTAATCAACGCGGCCACGCCGTTTAGCTGCGGAGCGACGAAGCTGGTTCCACCCCAGCCGGCGCTCCAGTTGGGAAGACCGGTATTGGCAAGACCTGAGCTTGGTGTAAAGAGCGTGCTGTAGATGGCATACCCAGTGTACGGGTCGGCGTTCATGGCTAGGTCGGGCATGGCCCGTCCACCGTTACTCTGGCCCTGAACAGTCGGCGGGTTGGCGTGGAATTCCCAGCTGGTGTTGTTGTTAATGGGCGTTAACCATTGCACGGCACTGAAATGACCTACCCCAGCCACCCCACGCTGGTAGCTGGGCTCGGGGAAGATGACACTGTAGCCGCCGTTGCTGCCGCCGAAGACTTCCTGAGCCCACGTGAACTCGTTCGGTGCGCCGAACTTTTGCCAGAGAGGCCAGAAGTAGTCCCAACCCCAGGCCCGCTGCTGCGTGATGGTGACGCCGATTTGCGGCAAGATGGACGAGTAGCTGCTCGGTAAGGTGGTGCCTCCGGCCGCAGTCACGTAGGGGCTGTCCGCCGGGTTTCCGACCGCCAAATTGGTGGTGCCGAGGTCGGAGACGGCCTGGTAGGCGCCATAGTCGCCGGTCGCGGTAAAGGTGCTAATGCCTTGGGCGGCTGCTTCTTGGTACATCTCGTCGAACGCTTGGGCATAGTTGGGGGATTCTTGGCCGTTCTGAATTTCGTAATTGACCGCCGTCTCACTGATACCCCAGCTAGCTGAAAGCGATCCCACCTGGTTGTCGGAAATCGCACGGGCGTACGCGTCCACGAAGCCGTAATCGGTGTTGGGGGCTTGGTAGACAATAATGTTGGCATCCGGCGCCACAGCACCGGACTGCTCGACGTCTAACGTGGTTTCTTCAGACCCGGTCGCGAGAGACGGGGCTCCCGCACCACCGTCTATATTGACTAGGCTGATTCGGTTGCCGGCGTTGGGTGTTGTGGTCTTGATGCCGTACGCATTCCAGAAGGCGTAGGCATCGGAAGGGTTCACTGAGGCCAGGGTGACAATGCCGAGGGTTTGTCCTTGCCCCAAGTCGCCTTGGCTGGTCAACCCGGAGATGTTGTAGAGGCTTTGAAACTGGGTGGGCGTTGTCACGCCGGTCGGTGTGGTGCCGTTGTTGCTGAAGGCGTTCGGAGCCTTGGCCATGACGGCAGGCGAGGTGTGTACCGCCGTGGACGAGAACGGCGCATAGTTGGTCAGCCCTAGTACCGCCAAAATGGGACCCGCGAGGTTGCTGGGCATGGTCGGGTTGTGGTTAGGAGCGTGAAAGCGCTGATGGTGATGCTCCATGTTCTGCAATTGAATGTTAAAAGCCTGATCAAACTGTCCAGCGGTTCCATTCAACGTGATGTCCAGGTTGTCCGGGTAAACCGAGGCCGTAATGCCGTATTGCTGGAAGTAGTTGACGATGGATTGAATGACCTCAGGACTCTGTCCATACTGCTGGGCAAACTGCTGGGTCGTTAGGAACCGGCGGAACTGGGGATTGCCGGGTGTCACCGTGTTCTGAATGAACTGGTGCAGCTGGTAGGTGTTGCGGGTGGTGAGAATGATGCTCACGGTGACCGGCGTGTTGGCCGGGGTGTTGCCAAACACCGTCGAGTTGGTGGTGACAGCACGGGTAAGACCTTGAGGCACCACGGACCGGGATGCGGCGGCGGCGCCTCCGCTGGTCAGCGCCAAGGTTGACACGACCAGGGCCGAGGCTGAAGCCAGGGCAAAACGCATATTGCGCATGGTAAGTCTCCTTCCGGTGAATGTGGCCAAACTTAAAAGTGAATCATGCCAACATTTCGCCATTTAGGAGACAGATCCCTTTTTATCCCTGTGATTCCTTTTTCTGCATTGAATACCAGAAAGTGCCTCGCCGAGATGACCTAGGGCGGCTCTATTCCGCCTTCGCCAACTCCGACGTGCAAAATGGGCACCGAGTCGCCTGGATCGGGATGGCACTGATACAGAAAGGACAGGACTGGGTGGTCGCAGGGGCCGCAGCTTGGGGGCGTTGCAACCGCTTGATCGATCGCAGAGCCAAAAAGATGACCAAAGCCACGATGAAGAAATCAATCAATGTGTTGATGAAGAGGCCATAGGCAATGACCGGAGCTCCGGCAGCTTGCGCTAGGGCGTAACTAGCGTAGTGATGAGAAGATAAATTGATGTATAAGTTGGAGAAGTTCGCATGGCCTAACAAGAGACCGATGGGGGGCATAATGACGTCACCGACCAAGGTGGAGACAATTTGACCGAATGCGGTGCCGATTACGATACCGACAGCTAGGTTGAGCACATTACCCTGGGAGAGGAATGCTTTAAAATCCTTCCACATCTGACTCGCTCCTGTCTCAGAGGATGATTCGTCCCTTAAGAATACCATCAGTCGGGTTGCTTGCCATGTCTTTTGTGCTGTCCTACTCTAAAAATATGGAGGCGATAGCGTGCAAGAGGAAGTTGGGCTGGGCAAAATCTACGCCTCAGGAATGTTGTTTAATGTTTGTTACCTGATGTTCGCCGTGATGATACCGCTCGATGCGGTGCACGAACATTTGGCCGTTTGGGTGGTAGGCGTCTTAGCCGCCATCCCGGGCGTGATGCAGCTGCCGACCAGGATTTTGAGCGGTCCGCTTGTCGATTGGCTGGGAGAGCGGTTTGTTTTGCGCATGACCTTCATGCTGGCCGTGGCGGCAGCCCTGGCGGTGGTAGCTGGGCAAATTGCGTCCATGGCGGGTCTGGTCTTGGGGCAGCTATTTATGGGGGCCGCGCGCGGATTCTTTTGGACGGCGGCCCAAACCGGCGCGAGCCGCGATGCCGAGCATCGGGCTCAGCACCTCGGGATATTTACATCCTTTACGAAGGGCGGCGCTTTGATCGGCATCGCCGTTTCAGGCCTCCTGGCTCAATTGTTGGGCATCATGGGAGGATTCGCTTTGAGCGGAGGTCTCGGCCTTCTCGCTTTGATGATCGCTTGGATTTTGCCGAAGCGCGTGTCCACATCGCGGCCCAAAAAACTCTGGGACGCGGTGCGGGCATTGGCGCCGGCCATGCACAAACCCTTTATCCTGCTTAACGGGTTGGTGGCGATCCTGTGCGCCATCCCGCAGGCACTGGCGCAGTCCTTCTATCCCGTGGTGCTGATTCACCGCGGTCTTAGTGACCCTGCGGCGTCCCTGATGACGGCGCTCATGAGCTTGGGAATGATTGTGGCAGGACTTTTGGGGGCTGGTGTCATCCAACGCTGGGGTATGAAACGCACCGTACTGCTCGGGGCCGCTTTGATGGCCCTGGGCCTGGCCGGCACCGCCTGGCACAATCTAATCGGCGCAGCCGTGGCGATTTTTGGAGCCGGATTCGCGGCCGGCGTCCTCAATATTGCGTTCTTAAGCGCGGTATCCAGCCGCAGTCGAGACGGGGACCGGGGAACCAATCTGGGCGTGACGCAAATTTACTTCGTGCTGGCCATGATGCTCACCCCGCTTATTTCTGGCTGGCTCTTTGCCGTCTCCAGTTCCGCGGCCGCCTTTATGGTTGACGGTGGGTTGGCAGCCGCGGTGGGAGTGGCGGTCATGGTCCTTTGGAACTGGTCCGAGTCCAAAACCCCGACAGCAATAGGTGAGTCGGCTTAGTCCAGCAGACTAGTCAGCCACTCGCGCGTGGATGTGACCCGAGCAAAACTGCCGTTTAGGGCTGCCAAGTAGGCGATTTGTACTTGGTCCGCGGCCGCCGTTTGTCCACCGAATCCTAAGGACCGCGTGGCGGTGGCATCACCTAAAAGCGTCACCCGGAAGCCCGCATCGGCAGCCGCTCGGGTGGAGGTGTCGATGCACATATGCGTCATCATGCCGCAGATGACCAGATGCTCGGTGCCGGCTTTGTTCAGCAGCGATCCCAATTCGGTGTCGCGAAAGGCATTGGGATAATGTTTGATGAGATGGGCTTCGCCCGCGAGGGGCTCAAAACCTGCATACAATTCGGCGCCTTTGGTTCCAGGACGGAAGAAAGTGGCCTCGTTTGATAACGCCAGATGCTGAACAATGACTACGGGCCAGTGGTGCTCGCGGAACGCCTGCAGCGCCTGTTGGGCATTGGCCGCGGCTGCCTCGGGACCGGAAAGAGCCATGTTGCCGCCCGGAAAATAGTCGTTTTGAATGTCGATCACAATCAGAGTGGGTGTGGTCATGAGAAACCTCCTTGGTTTTGGGGTGCAGCGGGGGGAGACTTTAATGTCTGCTTAGTGTACAACAAGTCGAATCCCAGTCGCTCCACGTTGCGCTCCGATGTGGTATTGGGGTCAGTTTGCACAATCGCCCAGCCCAATCCCCAAGCCTGGGCCTCTTTGAGACGATGATGAAGGAGAGCGCTTTGTATCCCGCGGCCTCGAAATGCCGGGAGGGTGGAGCCCGAAAACAGTTTGGCATGTTGCGGGCCGAAAGCCATGGCCGCACTCGCCGCGGCCGCGCCGTCTCGGTCCAGAGCTACATAGAGACGCGTTCCAGGGACGCGTGCAAAGCCGAGCAGAATCTGCTCGGCAGCGGGCTCGGCGATGCCGTCTCCGAATCCCCGCGCCGCAGTATGAGCCCACTTGTGAGAAGCATCGGGACCCACTTCAACAATCTGAAAGGGGATCGCACTAGGCGGGGAATCGAGTCTTCCGAGCCGTTTCCCCCACATGTGCGCAGAAGGTCCGGGACGGTATCCGCGCTGGGAGGCCAGGCCGACGATTTCCGGATCGGCCAATGACGACACGTCGATCGTCCACAGGGACTGGCGCGTACGGTAAAAGGCGTCGATTTGGTCAAAAGTCAGAGAGAGGTCGGGCCGCTGGTCAAATCCCAGTCCAGACACATAATTCATGTCCGATCCCGGAAAGCAGAAGAGCGCGCCGGCTCCGTCCAGAGACAAAAAATCACCGGCGTAATCGGCGTCGGCCAGACGCTGGTGTTCCGTCAACCGTCGGTTGCCGTCTGCTTCAGCGTGTTCAATCTCCGCCGCCAGTGTCCTCCGGGGCGTCTGCATCGGTAAATCCCTCCATTTTTGTTATTGTAGCGAATTCCCACTGATTTACCAGGCTTTGTCGGACCGTCCAGGTATTGCGTGCCCGGGATTATGTCGAACTCTGGTATGATGGCCTGGACCGTGTGATCGGTGTGGTACAATAGGCAGCATTGGAAAGGAGCGAACCATGTCCAAACGTGCGATAAAAATGGCGGCTATGGCCGGCACTGTGGGGCTTTTGGGAACTGTAGCGGCAGCATGCGGCAGCCAAACGGCCGTGGCAAAACCGCTGGCGGTCATTAACGGACAAGCCTTGACCAAGGCTGACTGGCAGATCGCGGTCAACGCGACCGACATGCTGCAAGGAGTCTCCATGGCGACCACCAAAGCTGCTGAAAAGCAGCAGGTAAAACAGTTGGCTACGGAAGTTGCGGTGGAACAGTATGCCTTGAAGCAGCATTGGATTACTAAGGCCAAAGCGACCAGTGAGGCCAAACTCTTTGTGAAGCAAAATGCCACGGCAGCGTTGGGCGGCACCACTAAGAAGATGGAGGCTGCGTTGAAAAAGAAGCATCTGTCGGTGGCGACCTTCACGCAATTTATGGTGCAGCAGATGGAGTTGCAGGCGGCTTTTGCCCAAGCCACCAAGGGACTCAAGCCAGTAACCAAGGCGGAGGCTTTGTCGTATTACAACCAAAACAAGGCAAGCTTCCCGCAAGCGGCGCAAGACAAAATGCGCATGATCTTGGTGAAGACCAAGCCGTTGGCACTGACGATTGAGAAGGAACTGAAAGCTGGAGGAAGCTGGACAATCTTGGCCAAGAAATACTCGGGCGACCCGGCCAGCAAGAACAAGGGTGGCGAGTACGGCTGGGTGAACACCGGATCGGCCTCGGGCTATGTCCCCGGCTTTTACAACGAGATGGATAAGCTGAAGGCTGGACAGTACGGCATTGGATATTCCAAGCAGTATGGCTACTTTGTCATTCAGGTCCAAGCGACCAAGCCGGCGGGAACGCAGCCGTTCTCCAAAGTACAGACGGAAATTCAGTCAGGTCTTCAGCAGCAGAAGCAGGACGCCGCATTCCAGACCTTCTCCAACAATATCGCCAAGAAGTTCCACATCAAGCTAAACGTCTAAACGATAGCCGAGACCGCCTTCGCGAGAGCGAGGGCGGTTTTACTGTTGTTGCTTTCATGGATCCGATGGGTTTGAGCCAACTCCACGGAAATCCCGCCATCAGGAGTTGCAGGACACTTCCACGAGGCCGGCCGCTGACGAGTGGACGCACCCGGGTGTTTACGTTTCAGCCTCCGGCTTGCCGGTTTCCGCAGGGGCAAAGAGACTAAGAACGGCTCCCACAAAGAGAACGCAACCGGCTGTGGTCCATAGCTGGTCGGCCCCAAACAACCCCAAAATGGCTCCCAAGATCACCAAAACACCGCCAAAGCGACGGAGCCCCACCCACATCAGCCCGACGGCCAGAAGAGCCAGCAAGCTGGCCGATAGCGTGATGTCGGAGCCGGGAATGCGCCCATGGGGCAGAATCAAATGATATTGCAGACCCGGCATGTGCTCGGCCCAAGCCGTAAAGACACCAATGACGGCGCCAATCAACGACAGCATCCACCCAACGGTTTTCATGTTGCCAGTCTGCCCCGAATGAGACTCGTTTAATCGAAGTGGAATTCCATTTGCGCTTCGGTGCGGTAGGGCCGCAGCAGGGGGCCGGTGCGGCTCATATGGTGCCGCTGATACAGCGTCCGAAGCAGCGTTTCGAGCCGTCGGCGATAGGCCTGATCCACGAATTGGGTATCGTGATAGAGGGAGCGGATGGTTTCGGCCGCCGCTGGGTCAAACGCGTGCACTTGATCGAAAAAGTAGGGACGGATGGCTGCGCTGAGCCGCGTGCTGGAGGTCATAATCCAGTCGCTGCCGGCGTCTTTCAAGGCCTCGAAGAGGGCATCCAAGGACTCTTTGCCATCCGTCAGCACCGGAATGATCGGCGCGGCAAAGGTGCCGACGGGAATGCCGCGCTCATGGACGCGCCGGATCATCTCGAGTCGCCGGGCGGGCGGCGAGGTGCCGGGCTCCAATCGATGCAGGAGTTCTCGGTCGAGAGACATGAGACTAATATGCACTCCAAGTTGCCCTCGCCGTCCTAGGGGCTCCAGCAGGTCCAGATCGCGTTCGATTAAGGGCGACTTGGTGGTTAGCGTGAACGCGTGGCCACTTTCCGCCAAGAGCTCGATGGCGGTTCGGGTCAGTTGATGACGGCCCTCGAGGGGTTGATATGGATCGGTTACGGTACCCACCGCAATGACTGCGTCGAGGGGAACCCGGATTAGCTCTGAGCGCAGACGCTCGCGCAGGTTCTCTTTCACGAACAACTGTTGCTCGAAGTCTTCCGCCACATTGAGATCCAGATAGGTGTGCGATTCCCGCGCGTAGCAGTAGCGGCAGGCGTGCGAACAGCCCCGATAGGGGTTGAGGGAATAATGAAATCCCATGGTGGGGCCAGCGGGTGATCGGTTGAGGATGGCACTGGCCTGCCAGGACTTGATGGACCGCATACGCACCTCCGCGCAAGCAAACATAAGTTCCTATTATCATAACGCCTTTTGGATTAAGAGCCAAGCAGTTCGGCTATGGTAGAGTGGGGAAAAGAGACGCGCGGCATGCGGTTCGAGGAGGATGGGAATGCCGGAAGAGATTGTGGCGATCGTCGAGTATCGGGTGCGGGCCGAGGATGAGGCCCGCTTTCCTTCGCTCATCCGCAGCAAGTGGCGATTCCAAATGCAACAGGGGTATATCTCTCCGGGAGCGCGGCTGGCTGAAATTGTGAAAGAGAGCGGCTTGTACATTGAAATGTTCAGTTGGACCAGCAACGAAGCGATTGATCGCGCCCACGACGACCCGGTCATGGCGCAACTCTGGGACGCGCTGGATGAAGCGACCCATGGGGGACGCTGGGAAGGGATTCGCATCCGAAATGGCAAGTGGGCCTGAGGGAGCCCACAAGGAGGACGAAGAGACGTGCTGCAGCCATATGACATGCCATTGGAACAACTGCGCCAATATCGGCCCAATCTAGACGCGGAGCCCGATCTGAGGGCCTTTTGGGACGAGAGCCTGCGACAAATGTCGGACGAGCCTTGGGACGAGGCCATGGAGGGGGTTGAATACCCAGCCAACGGCATCGTGATGGCGCAGGTGTCATACCGGGGCTTTCGAGGCGCCGCGCTTCACGCCTGGTATGCCC
>JAJZAN010000047.1 GCA_021799435.1 Bacillota bacterium
CGCCATGACAAACACCGCAGCGTTGAATAATTCGATGCATTACGGGATTTTCCCTTCGTACCTGCCATACTATTCGAACCCCGCCATACACAGCTCATTGTCGTATTTTGGGGGGCAGCAAGTGTTTCAAATGGCGGCGCAGGAAGCCAAGCAGATTCCCGTGGTTAATCACACCTCGAATTGGGAGACAGCTCACCCGATTATTGAAAACGCGCTCCAAGAAGCGGTATTGAACGGAGTTCCGGCAAAGACTGCCATGCAGCAAGCGGCCCAGAAAATTTCCCAGCAGACGGGGCAGTCGATAGCACGGTAGACCGGTCGACGGGGGGGGCGGGTCCAGCCCCCCAACTACTTCATCAAGGAGCGATGACCCTATGGGAGTCCGCGCCCAAGCCCAATCTCTAAATTCCAGGCCGCGATTGCGGCCAACGAGAACCGCCGCCCCTTATGGTTTTTTGGCGCCGTTTATTGTCATGTTCGGGATATTTTTGGTTTATCCCATCGTGTATTCGTTTCTCATCAGCCTGTCGCACTGGCAGTCAGGCCACCTGGTCTTCCGGGGGCTCTTCCAGTACCGTCTTTTGCTGGAGGATGGCGAATTCTGGGACAGTCTCTTAAACGTCGGAATTATTTTGGTGGTACAGGTGCCGATTATGCTGGGACTTGCCGCCGTGTTTGCCTCTCTCCTCAACTCTCGTCGCCTGAGAGGTCGAGCAATCTTCCAGTTGGGGTTCTTCCTGCCGGTTCTTATTGACATGGTGGCCTATTCCCTGGTGTTTTCGTTTCTCTTGGCCCCCAATGGGCTTCTCAATCATTTTCTGGGAATCTTTGGGCTGCCGCATATCAATTGGCTGAATTCGGCCACTTGGTCCAAGGTCGCCATCATGCTGGCGATGACATGGCACTGGACCGGTTACAACGTCATCATTTTGCTCGGAGCCATGCAGTCTATTCCGACGGAAATTTATGAAGCCGCCAGTGTAGACGGCGCGAATCCGGTTCGCCAATGGGCGTCCATCACTTTGCCGCTGGTGGCTCCCATTTTACTGTTCGAATCGGTATTGTCGACCATTGGAACCCTGCAGTTGTTTACCGAACCCTACATCCTCACTGCCGGCGGACCTGAGCATTCCAGCATGACACCGGTTCTTTACCTCTATCAGGTAGCTTTTCAACAATTCCATTTCGGCTACGCATCGGCCATCGCATTCGCTGTGGCGATTCTCATTGCGGTGCTTTCGATCCTCCAACTGCGGGTCAGTCGTGTGAGGGCAACACTATGAGACAAAAACTGAGCGACGGACTTTTGCATCTCGTGGTGATGATCGGGTTTTTAATATCGGTGTTTCCCATCTACTGGATGTTCATCGCGTCTACGCAGAACGACCAGCAGATCTTGGGCGAGTCTCCATATTTGTGGATTGGCCGATCATTGCGAGCCAATTTCCATGCCCTCATGACAAACGGGAGTGTGGATATTTTCCGCGCCATTCTTAACAGCATTCTCATTGCGGCTGTGACCACCCTAGCCGCCGTGATGTTTTCAACCATGGCGGGCTATGCCTTTGCCCGGTATCGCTTCCCGGGCCGTGAAACGTTATTCGTGCTCGTGCTGGGGGCCCTCATGATACCGGCACAGGTGACGTTGATCCCGTTATTCATTTTGATGAGCCACTTACATCTAATCGATACCTGGTGGTCCATTATTCTGCCTGCTGTTCCGTCGGTTTTTGGCGTGTTTTTGATGCGCCAAGCCTTTTTATCGTTTCCCGTCGAGCTCATCGACGCGGCACGCATTGATGGATTTTCGGAAGCGGCCATCTTTTTCCGCATCGTGGTGCCGCTGGCTCGACCCACGATATCGGCCCTCAGCATCATTGTATTTCTGGGGTCGTGGACCAACCTCTTGTGGCCGCTGGTCGTGCTTAACAATACGTCGAGCTACACCATTCCGGTAGCGCTGAGCATTTTGGAAAGTGTGCAAACGCTGCCCAACTACGGCATGGTGATGCTGGCAGCGAGCATAGCGACATTGCCGATGCTCATTTTGTTCGTATTTCTGCGGCGTAACTTTATTTCCGGAATTATGTCCGGTTACAGCCGGTAGTCGTCGGATGACAACATCAAGGTGAGGTGAAGCGGGATGGCGACGCGAAAAGATGTGGCTAATCGGGCGGGTGTCTCGGAAACCACGGTGTCTCGCGTGTTGAATGATAACGGCTATGTCGAGGCACGGGTTCGACAGCGAGTCATGCAGGCGATCCAAGATCTCAATTACGTGCCGCATAAACTCGCTCGAAGTCTTAAAACCGGCAAGACGCAAGACATCGCGTGTATTACCCACAGCGTCACTAACCCGTTTTACAGCGAAGTCGTGTTAGGCATCGAAGAGGAGGCCTACAAGCGCGGTTACTCGTTTTCGCTTTTCAATCGTGACCTGAACGAGCGGGACTATTACGAGGCCCTGCGCCGCCAAGCATATGACGGGTTAATCGTCTTGTCGCCGGTCGAATGGACGCGGGTGGCCGACTTGCAAACGCATTTAAATGGCCTGCCGGTCATTGCCTACTGGGACTGGCTCGACGCCCCCGCCATTCCCTACGTGTCGGTGGACTTGGAGGGCGCGATGGCGAGCGCGGTGGAACACCTGATTAGCCTCAAGCATGAGCGGGTGTTGTTTTTAGGGCATGAAGCTGAATTGCCCATGCAAAATCCCCGTTTACTGGGATATCAACGCGCCCTGGAAAGGGCCGGCATTCCGCTGGATCGGCGGCTGGTGCAGGGTATTCCGCGATGGGAAGACAGTTTGACGGCGGGCTACGAGCATGTCACGCGTGTGTTGCAGGAGCGATATTCGTTTACGGCCATAGCAGCTGCCAATGACCTCTTGGCCATCGGGGCTGTCCGCGCTTTGCACGAACAGGGCTTCGCTGTGCCCGATGACATATCCGTGACGGGCTTTGACGATATTGAGATGGCATCCTACATCGAACCGTCCTTGACCACCGTTCAGCTTCCAAAACGAGACATCGGCCGCGTGCTGGCTACCCAACTAATCGAACAAATTGAAGGCGAGCCCGAACCCCTGGTTCACTGTCTGCTGGACAGCCATCTGGTGGTGCGCCGCTCAACCGCACAACGACAAACTTTTTAAGGAGTGACTGTGATGGCTGGCATAACCAATCGTGTGCTTTATGGAGCCGACTACAATCCCGAGCAGTGGGATCGCGATGTATGGATACAGGATGCAGCCCTAATGCAAGAAGCTGGCATTAATATGGTGAGTGTAGGAATATTCTCCTGGGCCTTGCTTCAGCCGGAGCCAGACCGGTTTGAATTTGCCTGGTTAGACGACATTATGGATCTATTAGCCAATCACGGCATCTCTGTGGATCTGGCCACTGCGACGGCTTCTCCCCCGGCTTGGTTAATTGCCCAGCATCCTGACATCCTTCCCGTGGATCAATACGGTTCGCGCTACGTCCACGGATCTCGCCAGCACTACTGTCCCAACAGTCAGCACTACCGCGGGGCGGCAGCACAGTTGGTACGGCGCCTGGCGGAGCGGTACCAAAATCATCCCGCTCTTCGGATGTGGCATGTCAACAACGAATATGGGTGCCACATTGCTGCCTGCTACTGCGACACGTGCCAAACAGCGTTTCGCGTTTGGCTAAAAGACCGCTACCAAACCCTGGATGTGCTCAATGATCGATGGGGGACCGCGTTTTGGAGCCAAGCGTATGGGCAATGGGACGAGATTGGCCTTCCGGGCCACACGCCAACCTTTCGCAATCCCGGCCAAGAGCTCGACTATGCCCGATTTATGTCCGACAGCCTCTATGCGTGTTATGAACAAGAAGCCGTCATCTTGCGGTCAATGACTCCCAATGTCCCATTGACCACAAATTTCATGGGGCTCTTTAAGCCCCTCGACTATTTCCGCTGGGCTCCCGGTCTCGATGTCGTGTCTTGGGACAGCTACCCGGACCCGGCCGAAGCCCTGCCAATCACGGCCGCTTTAGGCCATGACCTCATGCGCGGGCTAAAATCGGGCCAGCCCTTTATCTTGATGGAGCAAACGCCCAGCGCGGTCAATTGGCGGCCTGTCAACCTTATTAAAGCGCCGGGCGTCATGCGCTTGTGGAGCTACGAAGCTCTGGCCCACGGGGGCGATGGGGTGCTGTTTTTCCAGTGGCGCGCGTCGCGTGCGGGTTCCGAAAAATTTCATGGCGCCATGGTCGGGCACAGTGGGCGCCGCACCGACCGGGTGTTTCAGGAAGTGGCCCATCTAGGTCAGGAGCTCGCCCAGTTGGAGGGAATTGTCGGTTCGCGGGTGCCCGCGCGTGTTGCCATCGCATTTGACTGGGAAAACTGGTGGGCCCTTGAATTGCCCTCCAAACCCCGAGACATGAACTATATCGAGCGGGTGGTGCCGTACTATCGAGCCCTGTTTACGCGAAACATTGCGGTCGATATCATTCATCCCTCGATGGCGCTAGACAACTATGATGTGTTGATTTTGCCCGGGCTTTACTTGTTTCAGGACAGCTATCAATCGGCGCTGGAATCCTTTGTGGCGCGGGGCGGCACCTTAATGACCGATTTCTTTTCGGGCATTGTCGATGCCAATGACCGCGTGCGCCTCGGCGGCTACCCCGCTCCCCTAAAGGATATCCTCGGGTTGGAAGTGGAAGAGTTCTATCCCTTAGCCAATGCGGGCACCGTCGACGTGATTTCGCACAGCGCCGTCCTGAAAAGGGAGCAATATCAAGCGAGGTTCTGGGCCGAGCACATTCACCTGACGTCGGCCGAGCCTTGGGCGGCCTTTCACGGGACCTTTTTCAGCGGGGCGCCGGCTGTGGCTGTCAACCAATGGGGAAAAGGACGGTCTGTGTACTTCGCTGCGCTGGTTGACGACAGTTTGCTGGGAGAAGTCATCGACAACGTCCTCGCTCATCATCAGATTACTCCGCCCCTGGCCGTACCCAACGGGGTTGAGGCACGGGTCCGCGAAACCGATGACACTCGCTTCCATTTCGTCCTGAATCACCGCGATGATCCGGTTACCATTGCTCTTCCCGCGACGCCTCTCATCAACCTATTGACAGGGGAGCCGGCCGATAACTCGGCTTTTATACCGGGAAAAGACATCTTGGTATTGGCGGAACCCAAGGGGAGGTAGTCGTGTGCCCATTGAATTGTTGGATGACGGGCGCTTTCATCTCTTTACGAACAGTACGAGTTATGTGCTCGAGCCAACCGCTTACGGCGCCGTGCGTCACCTCTACTGGGGAGCGCGGTTGAATCCTGGAACGCTGGTCCAGGCGTTGACGGAATCCATTCCGCATTCCATCGGCACGCCCGATGAGGCGAATGTCGCGTTTCATGCGTTGACGCTGGAGTGTCCCTTCTACGGGTCTACGGACTATCGTGAGCCCATGTTTGCGGTTCAATTGGCCAACGGTACGACGGCCATGGACCTTCACTATAGCGGGTATCGAATTATTCACGGGAAGGTCCCCCTGCTCGGCCTTCCCAGCTTGCGAGCGGAACCGGATGATGATACCGAGACGTTGCAGATTAATTTGGACGATCGTCGGAGTGGTCTTCGAATAACTCTGCAATATTCGGTCTTGGGGAACTACGATGTGATGACCCGCTCCGTGCTGTGGAACAACAGTGGGAGCGAAGACATCCGTTTAACGCGAGCACTCAGTGCGGTGTTGGATTTTGATGAGTCGAATTTTCGGATCATGCATCTCAGCGGTGCATGGGCCAGGGAGCGGGGGCAGAGTTGGCATGATTTGTCGACGCCGGGGCGCCTGGTTATGGAAAGCCGACGGGGAACGAGCAGCCATCAAGAACAACCCGCCTTGTTTGTGGTCCGGCCCGACACGACACTGCACCATGGTGATGCCTATGTATTTCACCTAGTCTACAGCGGCAGTTTTTTAGGGTTCGCCCAAGTGGATGAGTACCGGCGCCTGCGGATCGGACTGGGGATTCATCCCACGGGATTTGAATGGGGTTTGGCTCCCGGCGACTCGTTCCAATCGCCCGAAGTGGTCTTGCGATATTCTCCTCATGGTCTGCACGGCATTAGCCAAGGGCTTCATCGGGTATATCGGGAGCGATTAATCCAGCCAGCATGGCGGGACCGAGTGCGCCCGATTGCCATCAACACCTGGGAAGCCAGCTACTTTCACGTTGACGCCAAGAGCGTGCTGGAGCTGGGACGTCAAGCAGCGGATCTGGGCATCGAGCTTGTGGTGATTGACGACGGCTGGTTTGCCCGACGCGACAATGACCGCTCATCATTGGGAGACTGGGTCGTGAATCCCGCCAAGTTTCCGCACGGGCTTGAACCGATAATGGACGGGTTGAAGAGTTGGGGACTTCAGGTGGGGTTGTGGATTGAACCCGAGATGGTCTCCCCGGACAGCGAATTGTATCGAATGCATAGAGACTGGTGTCTTTACGCTCCGGGGCGAGAGGCACCGCTCGGACGTCACCAACTGCTCCTCGATCTGGGTCAAAAGCCTGTGCAGGATTGGATTATAGAAACGGTGACCGATTTGGTGGCACGCTACCGGCTGGATTATCTGAAATGGGACTGGAACCGGCCGATGGCCGAGGGTGGGAGCGCAGGCACATCAGCGGGCCGCCAAGGGGAGGTTGGGCACCGCTATGTCTTAGGACTATACCGCATTTTGGAGACACTTACCCGCCAGTTTCCCGATCTGCTGGTCGAGGGATGCGCAGGAGGCGGCGGGCGGTTTGATCCCGGGATGCTGGCTTTCACGCCCCAAATCTGGCCCAGTGACAACACGGATGCCGTGGACCGTCTGGCCATCCAGGGCAATACGGCATGGCTCTACCCCCCCAGCAGCATTAGCGCCCATGTCAGCGCCGTGCCGAATCACCAAACCGGTCGTGAAGTCCCCCTGACCTATCGAAACCGCGTGGCAGCGTCTGGCGTTCTGGGCTATGAACTCGATCTGACTCAACTGAGTCAGGCGGAGAAAGAGCTAACCCGTCAGCACGTACAGTGGTACAAAAGTCATCGGGATCTCATCTTAGCCGGCGAATATGTGCCGCTAATCGTGGATGATGCCAGCGATCAAGCGGCTTGGATGTTTTGGAACGCTAATGAGGGCCGGGGGATTATTTATTGGTTTTGTCGTGACAACAAACCTAACCAATTATCCCAACGACTGGTTATCTCTGATTTGCCAATCCATGCAACATATGAAATAACAGATCAGGATTCTGGCGAGCATTTCATGGCCCACGGTTCGGAGCTGCGTTATCGAGGAATCCCCCTGCTCCGATTCTTTGGCCAATACAAGAGCCGCGTGTGGACGATAGCAGCCACCAGTCCTCATGGGCGAGGTTTACATACCATGGGTTCATGATTGCGGCCAGTGTGTCCGAGCCCCTACGCTGCTGGGCGGGCGTAGAGTCCAGATTTCGGGAGGCCCGATTCATGGCAGAGTTGCGATATAACCCGGTTTTGCGGGATTGGACGATGGTCGCCTCCAACCGGCAACGACGTCCGGATATGCCCGCCGATTGGTGTCCGTTTTGTCCGGGTTCCGGTAAGGTGCCAGACCACTATGATGTGCTGACGTATGACAACGACTTTCCGGTGCTGTCACCGGATCCGGAGGCTGTCAATCAGCCCAGCGCGGCACTATATCAAGCGCGAGAAGCCTATGGAAAATGCGAGGTGATCCTCTATTCCTCCGATCATGAGGCCGCGTTGTCCCGTCTGGGTCCCGAACAACTCGAACGAGTCGTTCACCTGTGGCGCGAGCGCTATACCGCCCTTAGTGACAATCCAACCCACCAATATGTGCTGCTATTCGAAAATCGAGGCCGGGAAGTCGGCGCCACCATTGCCCATCCGCATGGACAAATTTATGCGTATCCTTTTCTGCCGATTAAGATCCGGACCGAAATTGAATCCGCGGAACAGCACTATCAGTCGACGGGTCGGTGTCTTTTTTGCGACATTACGGCTGCGGAGTGCACGGACGGGACTCGGCTCATTGCCCGCAACGATCGCTTCGCCGCATACATACCGTACTTCACGGATTTTCCGTTTGGCGTCTGGATTAGCTCCACAGCCCATCGGCCGGACCTGCGCCGCATGGATGCTGAGGACGAGGCCGCCCTGGCAGACATGATTGGACAGGTGACCAAAGGCATGGATGCGTTGTATGACCGGGAGTTCCCCTATATGATGGTCTTTCATCAAACGCCGGTGCATCAACCCGAGACCGAAGCCTATTATCATTTTCACATCGAGTTCTATCCCCCGCTGCGCGCCAAGGACAGAGTGAAGTTCCTCTCATCGTCCGAAACCGGGGCGGGCGCCGCGGCAAATCCGGCAGTGGTCGAAGAAACTGCCCCATTATTGCGAGAGGCGATTCGAAAAGTTTGCCACCAGCAGGGGGCCACGGAATGAAGGACACAATGGAGGAGTTTTTGAGGTTTTCGCCTGGTCCCCCAGAGGACGTGCGGGTCTTTTTTGCCCCGGGACGGATCAACCTAATTGGGGAACACACGGACTACAACGGGGGGTATGTTCTGCCGGGCGCCATTGAATACGGGACCTGGTGCTGCCTGAGGCCGCGGGCGGACCGCGTCTGGCGGTTTGCGTCGAGCACGAGTCCCCAGGTCATCACGGTAACGCCCAGAGGGATGGCCTATCAGCCCGACTATGGTTTTGCCAACTACCCCCTGGGCGTGGTTTGGGCGTTGACGGAGCAGGGCATCGACATCTCCGGGGCTGATTTATACTTTAGCGGCAATTTGCCTCAAGGCGCCGGCCTTTCGTCATCGGCGTCGCTGGAGCTGGCTGCCGCCATGGCCTTGACCGCTGCGGTTGGAGTGGATCTGGGGTTGGCGGGGCTGGCCAGCATTGCGCATCGGGCCGAGAATCAGTTTGTGGGGGTGCCCTGCGGGATTATGGACCAGTACGCCGTGGCTTTAGGACAAAAAGATCATGTGCTGTCGTTGTCGGCGGCGACTCTGGACTATCAAGCTGTCGCCGTCCCGCTCGGTACGGTCCGGTTGGTCATCACAAACACCAACAAGCCCCATCATCTCGTGCACTCACCATACCGCGACCGGCTTGAGGAATGCCGTACGGCGCTGGCTCTTTTACGCCAAGGCGGGGTGTCAATCTCGGATTTGGCTGCCCTGGAACCGGGATTTTGGGATGATGTGTCGGGACTCATCAAAGATCCTGTGCTGAAACGTCGCTGCCGGCACGTCGTGTTGGAAAATGACCGGGCCAGAAAATCCCCGGACTTGTTGCGTCGCGGAGATTTCCAACAGTTTGGGATTTTAATGCGTGCGTCACATGAATCGCTGCGTGACGACTACGAAGTGACCGGAATTGAACTGGATACCCTGGCTGAGGCGGCGTGGCAGGTCGACGGCTGCCTCGGCAGCCGAATGACCGGCGCGGGCTTTGGGGGCGCAACCGTATCTCTCGTTGATGAGGCGGCGTTGCCCGACTTTGAGGCCCACGTCGGCCAAACCTATCAGCGCCGCTTTGGACGTGACCCGAGCTTTTTGGTCACGAGACTGGAGGCTGGCGTCCATGAAGTCTGAAAGTGGGGGTGTGTCATGCGCGTATTAGTGACCGGTGGAGCAGGATACATTGGCAGTCACACCGTGGCTAATCTCATATCCCACGGGCATGAGGTGACGGTGTTGGACGACCTCAGTCGAGGACACCAAGGAGCTCTGCAGTCCTTTCCCTCGGCTGTTCTCGAAGTGGGACCCGTAGCCGACGAGCGGAGGGTTTCCGAGATTTTAAGCAATCGTAAAATCGACGCGGTGATCCACTTTGCCGCCTCGTCGCTGGTCGGGGAGAGTACCGCGGACCCCCTCTTGTATTATCGCAACAACGTGGCGGGGACACAGAGTTTGTTAGGGGCCATGGTGGAATCCGGGGTCACGTCCCTGATTTTTTCGTCGAGCGCTGCCGTCTATGGGGAGCCTGCAACCGTGCCCATTGATGAAGCGAGCCCAATCCGGCCCACCAATCCCTACGGAGAGACCAAGGCCGCAATTGAGCGCATGTTGTATTGGGTGCATCAGGCCCACGGCCTGAATTCTGTTTCGCTGCGGTACTTTAACGCGGCTGGGGCGCATCCCGACTGGCCCATCGGAGAAGATCACCAACCGGAAACCCACCTCATTCCTTGTGTGCTCAAAGCGGCATTGGAAGGACGGCCCGTATCGGTGTTCGGAATAGATTATCCCACACCCGATGGCACAACTGTGCGCGATTACATCCATGTGGTGGATCTGGCCGAAGCCCACCGCTTGGCTTTGGAGTGGCTGTTCATGCACCCCGGCGCCCACGCCTTCAATTTGGGAAATGGGCAGGGATTTTCCATCCGGGAAGTGATCCAGACCGCTCAGACGGTCGTGGGCCGGGAGATCGCCACGATCGAGAGCGCCCGCCGACGAGGGGATCCGGCTGTGCTTAAAGCTTCCGTCAACAAGGCTCGGGCTGACCTCGGATGGTCCCCGCAGTGGTCAGACTTGACGACCATTCTGCAAACGGCATGGAACTGGCATCGCCGCCATCCGCACGGATATGGCAATGGGTAGAGAATCCCGGCGCTGCCAGAACGCTTGGGCCGATGATATTTTGGTGTTGCAGGAAGGGGGAGAGGGCGATGACCACCGTTCGTTGCCGGGACAGGGGGACTCATCACGAGTGGACTCTGGCGAATGCGGTGTGGGAAGTCACCGTGGTGCCCGAATGGGGCGGACAAATTACGTCTTTGCTGCACCGCACCAGCGGTTGCCCGCTGGTGCGAGTACCCCCATCGTACAGGGCCTGGGACAGCGAGCCCTATCTATTCGGGATTCCGATTCTGTTTCCTCCAGGACGCATACGGAATGGGGAGTTTCGTTGGGGTACGACTGATTATCGCTGGCCCAAAAACGACACCTTTGGGCCCCATCATGTCCACGGGTTTGTCTCCCAGCGGCCCTGGCTTGCCTCTTCGGACGAGCGTGGCCTCACGCTTTCTATTGATCAGTCGACCGAGACACTGTTGGAAACGTTCTTGGGGTCGCCGGTTTCGTTGCGGGTGACATATCAACTGATGAACAATGTCCTTAAGATCGGCGCCGCCGTGAAGAACTTAGGGGGGCGGCCCATCCCTTTTGGGCTGGGTTTTCATACGACCTGGGATCTCGCGTCCGCGGACTGGTATTTGAAAGTTCCGCCTGGGCAAGAGTGGGAGATGGGATTGGATCGTATGCCCCGCGAGAGACTGCTCGCAAAACCGCAGGTGTTCGCAGGGCTTCTCGAGGGGCGCCCCGCCAGAATGATAACCGGGGACACGTGTTACCGGATTGCCGATGGGGAGCAGCCGACGGTCGACATGTGGAATCCTGAGAGTGGTTTGCGGATTCGATGGGCTGCCGGCGAGGACTTTCGTCACTTGGTGATATACCGTCCTAGTCTAGATACCCCGTGGATTTGCGTGGAACCGTACACCTGGACCTCCAACGCGCCCAATATGGGGTTGGATGCGAGGGTTACGGGGCTGAAGTCGTTGTTGCCGGGGGAAGAGCGCGTGCTGGACTACTCGGTCATGGCCGACAGTTAGGGCCCCGAGCAAAACTCGGATATGGCCGTGCGCAGCCAGGATGCCAGATTCCGAACGACTATGCGGATCTGCTAAAAAGTTCTTGCAAAGCTTGCTATTGCGGCGGCGATAGGCAACAATCGAAAAAAGAAGATCAGTGAAATTGCTGGCAGAGACTATGAGAACCCCCGGCGACGTTTGATACGTTGCGGGGTTTTTGTATTGGGGGGATCCGCATGGTTGTTGTCATCGGTGGTGGTTCCGCCGGATTGGGAGTCGCGTGGGATCTCCTCTTGCGCCAGATACCGGTTACGGTCGTTGAATCAGGGCCAATGGGCCGGGGAACGTCGGGACGCTTTCATGGTCTCCTGCACAGTGGTGCCCGTTACGCGGTGGTGGATCCGGTCTCCGCAGAGCAATGCCGGGCCGAAAATGCTCGCTTGCGCCATATTGCACCGTCCGCCATCGAGGCGGTGGAGGGCTACTTCGTGTCGGTTGACGAGGTGGGCGAATCGTATGCTCAGGAGTGGTTGAAAGGCGCGGCAGCAGCCAATATCCCGGTGGAGGAAGTCTCACGGGACCGCGTCCTCGAGCATTTGCCAGGGTTAACCCCAGACGTGCGGCAGAGCTTTCGGGTACACGACGCCGTGCTAGAAGGATTCAAGCTTTTGGAGATGCTGACCACCAACATTAGATCGCGGGGTGGGACGGTGCTCCAGGAAGCCTCAGTCACGGCGGTACACACCGTGAATGGACGTGTATCGGGCGTGGTTGTGCGGGCAGACGGGGAGGATCGCGTGATTCCCTGTGATGCCGTCATCAATGCCGGCGGCCCCTGGGCTTTCCAAGTGGCGCAGCTATTCCAAGACCACTTAGATATGCAGTTGTCATCGGGGCTGATGATGATTTATGCCAACCGGATGGTTCCCCATGTGGTCAATCGGCTGGCCCCGCCCGGCGACGGGGACATTTTCGTGCCGCACGGCAATACCGTCATTTTAGGGACGACAGAAGTGCCCCAAAACACGGCAGACCCAGTGGAGCCGACCCGGCGCGAAGCCCAATATCTTCAGTCGCTGGGAGCGCAGCTTTTTCCGGAAATCGTCCGTTGGCGGGTTCTTCGAGCATTTACGGGCGTGCGGCCCCTGTTCCAGGGAAGCTCGTTGGCACCGCACTCCCGAGTGTCGCGTGACTTTACGGTGGTGGATCATGGCGCGACGGTGGGGTTTCAGGGGGCATTCAGCATCGTCGGCGGCAAATGGACCACGTTTCGACTCATGGCCGAGCGTACCGGGGACGCGGTCGCGGCGTATCTGCGGGTCCACGTGCCCTCCACGACCGCTGACGTGGTGCTTACCCCTCCTGAGACCCAGAAGCGGCAGCACACGGGGGCGCTGGTGTGTGAGTGCGAAACGGTCGGAGTTGGTGATTTAGAGCCCCGCTTAAGCGAGCCGTTGGCGGATTGGAGAACCCGCACCTGGTGGGCGATGGGACCCTGCCAGGGCACGGTATGCGCACATCGTGGCATTGCGCTGCGTATTCCCCATGATGGCGTCTTAGCGGCATTGCAGGATTTGCGGGAGTTTCGAGCCGAACGCGAGCGGGGAATGCGCCCCGTTGCGTGGGGCGACAACGCCCGTCAATGGGCCTTGAACCATGCTGTCACGGGCCAGACGCTGGCAGAAGGGGCGGTGCGAAAAATTGGCGACTGATCTCGTGGTTGTTGGGCGGGGGCCTGCCGGGTTACTGTTGAGTTCCTTGGCAGTCCAAGCGGGGGCCGCCGTCTCGGTGGTGGCTGACGGCTTGGGCACTCTGCCCCTGTGGGGAGGACAGTGGGACTTCCGGAGCTATGACACAGATGGCGCGCCCATCACCGACCCGTACGCGTGGTGGCGGGCCAGAGAGCCCCATACCTCCCCTCCCGGGGTTACACGCGGTTGGCTGGCCTATTGGCAACATCTGGCGGCGTTATGGACAGAAATGGGAATTGCAGTCAATCCGCCTGGCCCCAATAATCAATGGACCGTGACGCCGTTGGGACATCTGCGCCCAACATACCTCGCTCCGTCGTGGCAATACACCACGGATAAGCCGAGTCCGGTAATTTTCGTGGGTGTTCCGGGCCTCACGGACTTCGTGCCAACGGCCATGGCCCGGGTTTATGAGTGGGCCACGGGTGCCACGGCGTACACCATGATGCTGGAGACCCCGCCTGCGTGGCGGGAGACATGGAATGCGCTCAATTGGGCCTGGTTTCTGGATGCACCGGGGGGACAGGAGTGGCTTATGCGCGTGCTGCGGGGCCGCTCGCTGCCATCTGAGGGGCCCCTGCTGTTTCCTCAGATTTTGGGAGTGGACCATGCCCAAGCTTTTATCGCGGAGTTGGCGAAGACGCTGTCGCGGCGCGTAGCGGAGGTGCCCTTGCCGCCGGTGTCCGTCGGTGGTATCCGGGTGCAGCGCCGATGGGACCGATGGCTTCGCCATCATGCGGTGCCGTTCATATCGGGCCGCGTCCATCGCGCGGAACCGGACCAGGTGGTGCTCGCAGATGGCCGTAAGGTGACCGCGCGGGTGGTGCTGGCCACGGGCGGTGTGTTGGGCGGGGGCCTTTTGGTGGAGGCGGATGGCACAGTGCGCGATGCGGTGACTGGCGTCGCGGTATCGTTTGGGGAACACGACGATCTCGCCACGGTTGGCTACCTTGAAACAACGGGGCCGATTCCTGTTGTGGGGCGAATGGTCAAAGGCTGGAATCCCGATCAGTACGGCGAGGGCGGGGCCATGATCTTATCGACGGTTCATGCGGTACATCAGCGTCTGATGCGCCACTCGCTTGAAACGGGGACGTGGCGCTGATGTGGTCCGGGGTAGACGCCTGTCTAAAATGTACGCTGTGCATCACCCAATGCCCGGTTGTGTCGGTCAATCCAGACTTTCCTGGGCCGAAGGCGCTGGGGCCAGAATGGTATCGTCAAAAACAACGCGGAGGTGTGGCAACGCTTCCGCACGTCGACGACTGCACCTTCTGCCAGTTGTGCGAGGCAGCGTGTCCTGTGGAGGTGCCCATTGCGCATTTAATTGCCCTGCACAAAGCGGCTGCGACGCCCCCGTTGCGCATTCGCGTGCGAGATGGAATCTTGGCCCGTCCACACCGAGCCGCGCGATGGACGCGCTGGGCTGGGACGTCGCGGGTGATGCGGAAGGTGGGCGGCATTTCCGGCAAAACCTCTTTGCCGCGACCGCGCAGAGCTCGCTGGTCGCCGTCGTCTTTAGGACAGCCGTTAGGGCCGTGTCAAGGGCGCGTCGGTCTTTTCGTGGACTGTTACAGCGCCGGGTATGATGGCGAAGTGGTGGAGCAAGCTTCGCAGCTATTGACCCTTTGGGGCTTTAATGTCACGTTGATGCCGCAAGGCTCGCATTGCTGCGGTGCGGCTGCCTATGCAGCCGGGAAACCGCAATTGGCGGAACGCGAAGCGAGGGAGACGTGGAGTGCGATGGAGCGGTTTCAGGATGTCGACTTCTTGGTGACATTGAATGCCACGTGCGATGCGACCCTCAGGGACGAATGGCCCGATTACTTTGGCATCGAACCACCCATGCCAGTCGTTCCATTTGATGAGATGGCCCTTCGGGCTCCCCAAGAGTTCTGGAACCGACTCGGGCGGGTCTCGTCATCTGCGGAGGTCCGTATCATGACGCATACCACCTGCCGAGGCCAGGTGGCCCGTGGGGACGGCCACCTGGGGGAACTCGCCCATCGGGCCGGATTTCACCGGGTGGAGCCGTCCGATGCGCCGTGTTGTGGTGCAGCCGGGGCCTATGCCTTTAAAATTGAACACGAAGACACGGCACAGCAACTGGTGGCGCGTTTGGTTGAACAATCGTCGCACGTCCGGCCCCAGGGGATTTTCACGGACAGCGGAACCTGTGCCCTTCATATTGAACAGGCCACGCAGGTCAAGACCCGGCACCCGGCGTACTGGCTCTACCGGCAGTATCTGGAATATCAAAAGGGGGAGGCACCATGACCGGTCCACTGGACATCCCGCACATTATCCCGACCATCCGCCGGTTTGAAGAGTGGGAGGAACTCGCATCGTGGGAACAGAGCCCGAGGTGGGCGTTCATTCTCGGCGGGGCGTTTGACGAGGTGGCTCAAGCCACGGGACTCCTGCAAAAGCGCGGATGGCAGGTGTTCGTACACATCGACATGATTCGGGGATGCGCCACGGATGCGGAAGGCGTACGGTTCTTTGCGGAATATGCCGGACCGGATGGCATTATCAGCACCCACTCAGCGGTGATCGGCCATGCCAAGAAGGTTCGATTGAAAACCATCCAACGGATATTTTTATTGGATAGCCAGTCGGTGGCTACGGGCGTGCAACAGGTGCAGGCCACGCGTCCCGACGCGGTCGAGACACTTCCGGGTACGCTTTCCGAGGTAACGGGGCGGGTGGTCCGACAAATTCCCTGCCCGGTGATTGCGGGCGGCCTGGTGAGTTCTGCCGCAGAGGTAACACGGATGCTTGACGTGGGGGTTCGGGGCATTTCCACCAGCAACCGGGGTCTCTGGGCGCTGCCTAAGCCGGCGCGTCGGGGAGGTCAGAAATGACGGAGCGCTATATTTTGGCCTTGGACCAGGGGACCAGCAGTTCGCGGGCGCTACTCTTCGATCAGCGCGGCACCCCCATCGCCGCAGCACACGATCCCCTCTCCCAGACCTTCCCCCGGCCGGGATGGGTGGAGCAAGATGCCGTGGAACTGTGGCACAGTCAACGCGCGGCCATGCATCAGTGTCTCACGAGTGCGGGGATGCGGTTGGGCGATGTGGCGGCCATCGCTGTGGCCAATCAGCGCGAGACCACGGTTGTATGGCATCGCCAAACCGGGCAGCCCGTGTACAATGCCATTGCCTGGCAGTGCCGGCGCACGGCTCCCGAATGTGAAGCGCTTGAACAACAGGGTTTCGGGCGCCTCATCCAGGAGAAAACCGGATTGAGGTTGGATCCCTATTTTTCCGGCACGAAATTGGCATGGATTTTGCAGCATGTCGAGGGGGCCAGGGAAGCGGCCGAGAATGGCGACTTGATGTTCGGAACGGTGGACAGTTGGTTGATATTTAATTTGACGGGCGGCCGCGCCCATCTCACTGACGCTTCCAATGCCTCGCGCACCTTGCTGTACAATATCCACTCGCTCACATGGGATGCCGATATCCTGTCGCTGCTGAAGATCCCAGAGTCTATTCTGCCGCGCGTGGTTGATTCCTCTGGTGTGGCGGCTTATACTGACGAGACGATTTTTGGTGCCGCGGTCCCGATAGCGGGCATAGCCGGAGACCAGCAGGCGGCACTGTTTGGCAATGGATGCTTTACGGCGGGCACCGCTAAGAATACCTATGGTACCGGTTGCTTTCTATTGATGAACACGGGCGCTAAACCGGTCTTGTCCGAAAGCGGCCTGCTGACCACTGTCGCATGGCAAAGGGCAGGCCAAGTCCAATACGCGCTTGAGGGTTCGGTCTTTATGGCGGGGGCGGCGGTACAGTGGCTCAAAGATGGTCTCGGCATCATCGAGGCGGCCGAGGACACGGAGTCGGTTGCGGAATCGGTAGCCAACACCGGTGATGTGTACGTCGTGCCCGCCTTTGTCGGACTGGGAGCCCCCTATTGGGATCCCCACGCCCGCGGTGCCGTCGTGGGCTTGACGCAAGGGACCTCGCGCGCCCACATTATTCGCGCTGTGTTGGAAGCGATTGCGCACCAGACGGCTGATGTGGTGGAAGCCATGAATCAGGACAGCGGGTACGATCTCGCGGTTCTGCGCACCGACGGCAAAGCGATCAGCAATCGATTTTTGGCTGGGTTCCAAGCCGACATTTTGGGGATCCCGATTGTTCGTCCCCGCGTGGCCGAGACCACTGCCTTAGGCGCCGCTTTCCTCGCTGGACTGGCCGTGGGGGTTTTCGAGAGTCTCGAGGACGTATCCGCGGCCATTCAGTCGGCCGACGTATTGGATCCTGCGATGGAAGCTGATGAGCGCTCCCTGCGCCGTCGGCGCTGGGCTGAGGCAGTGCACCGCGCCCGCGGATGGGCACCGGTTTGAAAGTCCCTTCTGAAGCACAAAAATTTTGAAACCCGCACCCTGTAAAGGATTGCGGGATTTTTGTGTGCGCCCGGCATGGGCGTGTGCTTTAGAGTCGGGTAGGTCGGGAGCCTTGCGGCTCCCTTCCCCCCTAAGAACCGGACGTGACAGTTTCTTGTCATCCGGCTCAAGCCACTCGGCACCATCCACGCCTCAATGGTAGGTCGGCGAGGATTCGGCACGGACGACGTGGCCCATCTAAGATGGTCTCGCCCGACGTCAAGAAGCGTGCTGGGTCGCCCGGCATATGATGGTGTCCGTAGCGTCAGTGATATTGAAGTTGGCACCATCGGTGTGTGACGAACACGTTGGCCAGCGTTGCCTGTCCCCCCAACGTGGCGGGAATCATTTGGTGGAACCGAATGCCCCACCTGACCATTTGAGCAACCATCGCGCCACCAACCTGCATGCCCTCGCCTCCTGGCGATTAGCGGGGGCGGGACCCGGGTGATGCGTACGCGATGCCCCCGCGTTGGTCCTAGGGTGCGTCGGGGCGGTGCATGGTTATGCGGACTTGGCCACGGCGTGATCTCGATCACAGTATAGTGCCATGAACTTCCGTAATCTCTGCTTGGGCCAGAGGCGCACCAACAATTTTGTCAAATTAGAAAGAGGCTTTTTGGTCAGGTTCCGGCGTCGCCGTTGGGTGTGCGTCTCTGGCTCTGGGGCTCACCACAGACACAGTCGGATTTCAGACCGACGACCATCATGCCGTAGGAGACCACCCCTAACAGGCGGCCACCCTTATTTGTCACGTTATGCAGGCTGCGATTGTGAGTCTAGGTTGCGCTTTTTCTGCGTACCGCAGCTTTGTAGGAGGGGAATCGATTGTCGACATCAGAAGCCGTACCCGCCCGGTTCATGTGCGCCACCGGCTCATGGCGACCATCGCGGACTACGTGAGCTTAACCAAGCCGCGCATTGTTGTGGTTTTATTGTTGACGGCATATGGTGCCATGACTGGCGCCAGCGGTCGAATACCTTCCATAAGACTTACCGTTTTCACGTTGTTAGGATTGGGGATGGCAGCCGGCGGAGCCCATGCCGTGAACATGTGGTACGACCGTGACATTGATCCGCTAATGGAGCGGACGCGGAACCGTCCTATCCCGGCTGGGCGCATACAGCCCCGAGTTTCGCTGGCAATGGGTTTGTCCATGGGTGCCGTGTCCACAATTATACTTCGGGCAAGCGTCAATCCACTGACGGCGGTTTTGTCGTTGTCGGGCTTTCTATTTTACGTTTTGGTTTACACTTTCACCTTGAAACGTCGCACGGCGCAGAACATTGTTATCGGCGGCGCAGCGGGAGCCTTTCCCCCTCTGGTCGGATGGGCCGCCGTGGCCAACCATCTGTCATGGACGGCGTGGTTGATGTTTCTCATTATTTTTCTTTGGACGCCTCCCCACTTCTGGTCGCTGGCACTATTTCGGGCTGACGACTACCGCCGGGCGCGTGTGCCCATGATGCCCGTAGTCCGCGGAGAAGAGACAACCAAACGGCAGAGTGTGCTCTATGCCGGGCTGCTCGTGGTGGCTACCGTCATGTTGACTTCGGCCCGCCTTGGACTGGTGTATCTCCTAATCGCAGGCCCCTTGGCATTAGCCTTTTTTGGGGCAAACTTGCGATTGCTCCGCGAAAAACTCCCCGACGTGCAATGGGCTAAACGAACTTTCGCTTTATCGGTGCTGTTCATGTCCGGCGTCGTCGTTGCCATGGTGCTGGGCATCATGATGTAAATCGTCCGTTGGCGGGCCGCATGAGTCCTTGTCGGTGCCCCGGCAATTCATGTTGCCCGGCAGCCGTTAGGATGCAAGGCCTAGTGATCAATGTCACAATGAGACAGCACCCTTCGGGATATGCTAAACCCATCAATTCGTCATATCTAGAACTATGGCGGTGTTGGAGGGTTACCATGGAGGAGCCAGTCGTTGTTGAAGTGAAGAGTGTAATCAAACAAGGGCTGTCGTTGTTTACGCATATGATGGATACAGTCAACCAGTTGAAGCCGGGGCAAAGCCTTATTGTGAAATCAACCTTTAATCCCCGCCCGCTCATTTCCCAGATGCGCCGGAGGGGATATCAGATTACGCAAGAAAAAGTCGGGAAGATGACGATTACAACGTTTAATCCCACCGGTGAGGCCCCTCAGCCCGGCAAAACCGCACCCGCGACTGAGACGCCTATCAAGGGCGCGGAAATCTTCCTGGACAACCGAGGGTTGGTTCCTCCGGAACCCATGCAGCGGACCCTGGCGAAGCTGGAGGAGATCCCCGTGGGCACGGTGCTGGTCATTCACAATGACCGAGTGCCGGTCTTCCTGTTAGGGCAGTTGGATGACGACGGGTATCCGTACGAAACCCAAGCCCAACCGGACGACTCGGCCATTGTGCGTATTCTCAAGAGTCATTAGGCAGGTGACGCGCTGTGCAAAATCCGCCATCGGGCGCTGAACGTTACAAGCCCAGCATCAACATCGCCCAATCGCCACGCATCATGGCCCCGCTTTTGTATCTGGGTACGGCCTACGTGTTTCTGGCGGCCGCCGCCTGGATGCTCTTCCGTTATCGCGCGGATTTTGCGCGGGGCGCATATGGCGGACCCGGCGTGATCATGACGGTCCATCTCTTCACCCTCGGTTTTCTCTCCATGACGGCTCTCGGTATTTTGAACCAGTGGATTCCTGTGGTGTTCGATGTTCCGCCCTTGGCATCGCGGCGCGTGGTGTGGAACTTTGTCCTTTATCTGGCGGGGATCTTAGGTTTTGCCTTCGGTTTTGCCCATCAGTGGTGGCCCCTTGTGGCGGTCAGCGGCAGCCTGTTGGCCATCGCCATTCTTTTATGGAGTGCCGGCGTGTTGTCGCAACTGGGCCAGTCCGCCAAACAAAAAGAGGCGGTGTACTGGGGAGTCGTGGCAGCTGTTCTAGGATTTAACGCCGTCTGGATTTTAGGACTCTTTATGGCAGCCTCCTTTTTGGGGTGGTGGCCCGAGTATCAAGTCCTGCGGGTCCACATTGCCACCGCCCTCGGCGCGTGGATGGGTATCTTAGTTCTTACCGTTCAGCAAAAGCTTAATCCCATGTTTTCCATGTCGAGGGCCGAAGGAATTCGGTTTGCCGTGCCGCCTCTTCTGGTCGCCGGGGGTGTCGCAGCCACGTGGATTTCCTTGTTCACATGGACCGGTGTCATGCATGTTGGCGCAGCTCTCTGGCTCATCGGAATCGCCATTTCCATATTCCAAGGGATTGCCGTCCTCCGCCAAGGAAAGGCGAAGCAGTTCGACCGTGTGTTCATCGGCGTAGGGTCAGCCTGGGTCCTCTTCTTAGGGGCGGGGATTCTCAGTCTCGGGTCGAGTCCCTTGGCTGTGGTGTTGGCCTTTTGGGGCTTCTTGACGCTCGTCTTATCCTATCAGGGGCGGATCCTGCCGTTCATCGTCGCGGTCGCGGTCGCCAAACGGTTGCCAGGCCCGGTATACAAGGCCTTCTTCATGGCCCAAGCCATGCATCCAAAAAACCTGCCCGTCATCGTGGGGATCGGCGGCTTGGCGGGCGCGGCCCTCATGGTGTGGGGGCGCGAGGCCACTCAACCAGCCATGGTCGCGGTCAGTGCCGGAATCGCCCTCCTGCTCGTCATGCTGCAGTTGGGCGGCATCGCCGTGGCTATGCAGGTGGGGAGAAAGCAAGGTCCGCCTGCCAGGCCATGAAGACAGAATTCATCCGGCAGCTCAAAATTGGCCGCACGTACACGGACAAGACAGCACCCCTCGCTATTCCCTTGCTGTTTTGGGCCACCGGGGCTCTGGGCGTGCTCGTGGGCCTGTGGCGACTGGCATCCGTTGCCGCACCGTTGCTGTCTGGATTAGTTGGTGCGGGGCCAGTGCTTGATGCGGTCCACAGCTTTACCTTGGCGGGATTTACCATGGTGATGATGGGCGCCCTCTATCAGCTCATTCCTGTCCTGCTAAACGTCCCTCCTGTATCCGCCACACGCGCCTTTATTCAGTGGACTGTGTATACTCTGGGGCTGGTCGGATTCCTCTTGGGACTTGCGACCGGCTGGACTTGGGCTTTGGCGTGCGGAGGGACAGGAGTCGTCGTGGGGATCCTGTTCTTCCTGGGCAATGTGGGCGGCCGGATACGCCAAAGCACCACGTTCAACGTCACGGCATGGTTTTTTGTTACGGCTCTCGCATATCTTTTCCTCACCGTCATCATGGGCGGCCTCTTGGTGGTGCGTTACACTACGGGCCATCCTTCCTTTCCCCATGAAGTACCCGTCCACATGGCTGTTGCCTTGGGAGGGTGGTTTGGGCTCTTGGTTTCCGGGACTAGTTATCGGCTTTGGGCCATGTTCGGCTTGAAACACCGGGAACCGCGATACTGGTTTGTGACTTGGCTTTTGGCCAATGGGGCGATTGTCCTCTGGGTCGTGGGCTTGGCAGCGGGGATTGAAGTTCTCCGCATGGTGGGCTGGCTTTGTGAGGGGGGAGCTTTTCTCGTTTACACGGCGGACATTGTGGCAGCTGGGCTGGGAGACGCCCGCACCATGCGGGACCCGGCCTTGCGTACGCTTGCTCTGAGTCTCGCGGGGCTCGCTGCTTTTGAGGTGTTGGGAACATGGGCTGTGTTTGGTCATGTCGGTCGCCTGTGGATTCCGGCATGGATTGCCTATGGCCTCGGTTGGGTAGGAATCAGTTTTGTGGGGTTTTCGCAAAAAATTGTCCCGTTCATGGTTTGGCTGCATCGCTATGCGCATGTGCATGGAAAGGGAAAGATGCCGCGTTTGCCCGATATTTGGCGCCCCGGACTAGCCTATCCCTCCATGATAGGCGCGGGTTTGGGCCTTCTTTGTATACTTTTATCCTTTATCGCGTCATCCCCCTGGTTGTTGCGCATTGGAGCGGGTCTGGACGGCTTCGCCTGGCTGTTTTTGCTGGGGGCCGGCGTTCGAGCCGTGGCAGGGCCGCACCGGAAGCCAGAATAAGGCGGCGATGGGTAAGGAAGATCTGAATGTGTGACCTGGGTCACCGAGGTCTCCTGCGAATGGTACTAGACTCAAGGTGTCGAAAGGAGGCGCCGAGGATGATTCAAGTTGACTCAATTGAGTGGGTGCATGATGCCTGGGAAGTGCGGTCTCGCATTCACGAGGGCGTCTATCAGCTGCAAGACTACCCGGTTCGCATTACTCATCTGGCGTACACGGACGATACAGAGGTGCAAAACGCTGTAAAGACGGTGGCGCGGGGGTTGCTGGAGCGGCATATGCGTCGAGGAGCGGTACCGCCACACGCCATGGTGATGGATTGGGTCCGGGCGGAGGGGGTTTGCCAGGGGGCCGCGGCAGACATGCAAGAGGCCTGCCGAGTGATTACTGGGACGAACTTGCCAGAAGTCGGCAGCGCGGTCTCGAGCCATTTTTAGCGACGCTTATCACAGACGAGGGGGATGTTCCATGAAGGAATTGGATGTTCGGCCTATTTTGGAAGCCGGTGGGGAACCGTTCGACAAGATTATGGCCTTCGTTAGCGAGTTGGCGCCGGGCGATTCGTTTCGCCTGTGGGCGACATTCAAGCCGGAGCCGCTCCTAGCCGTGCTCGCTCAGAGAGGATATCAGGGCACGGCGACGGAAAAGGAGGATGGCAGCTGGGCCGTGGACTTCGTGCCCCAAGACTAGGCGGTCCTTGCGGGCTGCGGAAGGCGTGGACGGCCTGCCCCACGCTATAATGTGCTGGGGAGGATGACTCATGCAACCGGATATCGACAAACTGCCTTTGATTCAATGGATTCCGCCCGACCGTCGACAGGACAGCTTGATTGTGCGCCGGTATCATGCGGGCGAGCGCATGTTCGAACAGGGTGACCCGACGACGGGGCTCTGGATTGTCCTGGAAGGACGGGTCGCCGTGGAGCGCGTTGGCGCGGACGGCACGCTCACGACTACGGGCGTTTGGGTGGCTGGGGACATCGTCGGCATTGTCGGGCTATGGGATCGGAGCGGCTATCCAGCCTCCGCCCGGGCACTGGAAAGCCCGACGGTTATGGGGTGGATGGCGCGGGACGTGGTTATGCGGTTGCACCAAGAGGTCCCCCAGTTCGGTTTGGAAATTAGCCGCCTCTTGTCGGAGCGGCTGCGATTTGTGCAGGAGGCTGTGTCTGGCCGCCAGGGGCGACCGATTATCAATCAAGTGGCGTCCGTGCTGTTGACCTTGTCGAGCCGCATGGGCCCCTCGATTGCCTTGACCCACGAAGACTTGGCCCACATTATTGGAACGCATCGTGAGACAGTCAGCCGCGCGCTGCAGGAGTTGGGTCGAAACGGTGTCATCCGGTCCCATCACGGCACGATTGACATCGTCGCTCCCGACCAACTGGAAGAATGGACCATGGCAGGAGGCCGTTAAGAGACCTCCGACTCAGGTGACATCCGTCACAGTTATTGCCCACTGTTCCTCCATACTGAGGTTAGACGGGGCCTTTGGGCCCCGGTGAGCACGGGAGGGATTGGATAATGGCTGACGAGCGGATGGTAACGTTTGCTGGGACAAACATGGCACTCTCAGGTACGGCGGTTGCTTCGGGCGCTCCCGCCCCGGCGTTTACGGCCGTCAATATGGACCTCAAGGACGTGTCATCAGCAAGTTTTGCCGGGCGTGCAGTGGTGTTGACAACCGTGCCGTCGCTGGACACCCCGGTGTGCGATTTGGAAACCCGACGTTTTAACGAAGAGGCAGGGCGGTTGGGCGATCGGGCGATTGTTCTGACGGTCTCGATGGACCTGCCCTTTGCACAGGCCCGATGGTGCGGTATGCAAGGTGCTGACCAGGTTGTGACGTTGAGCGATTACAAGTACCGGGAAGTCGGTCATAAATACGGCGTGTACATACCCGACCTCGGTCTCTTGGCACGGGCAGTGTTCGTGATTGATCCGAAGGGGGTCATTCGCTATCGCGAAATTGTACCTGAAGTTACCCATGAGCCGGATTACGATGCCGCGTTATCCGCGACAAGGGCGGTCCTCCAGCAATGATCGGGGCGCAGCCGCTGGTGGACGTTGCCCGGGTAAAAGAGCAATCCCGTCGCGTGGATGGGGAGCCTCGTGCCCTCACAAAGCGCGACTATGAAATCCTGGCCTCATTTCGCAAGCGGCTCAGGGCGTTTCTTCATTTCAGCGAGGCAGAGGCTCGCCGACAAGGTTTAACTCCGCAGCAACATCAACTGTTGCTGGCCGTGCAGGGTGCTCGGGGACCCGCATGGACCACTGTCGGATCGCTTTCAGATTTTCTTCAGTTGAAGCAACACAGTGTGGTGGGCCTCGTCAATCGGGCGGCAATGATGGGGCTCGTTCGGCGCCAAGCGTCGATTTATGATCACCGGGTGACGGAAATACGCCTCACTCGCCAGGGGCGTGAGGTGCTCGACCAGTTGACCATGGCGCACCGCCAGGAGTTATTGGCGCTTTCTGAAGAGATCCACGCACTATCGGAAGCGCTGCAGGGTGAAGACAATGTTGGGCGAGATGAGGGAACAGGGGGAGAATAGGATGGATTTAGTGTTTAACGTGACGGCAGATTGGTCTGGCGTCGGAAATGCCGGCCAAGGCACCATGCATATTGGAACGGACAACTATGTTTATAGTGCCCCCGCGAATATGGGGGGCAAAGGGGTTGGCGCCAGTCCCGAAGATTTCTTGATTGCGGCCGTGACTGCGTGCTACAGCGGGACGTTGATGCGCGTACTCGGCCAAAAGAGGCTGCCCGCGGACTCCCTGACGATCCAGACGGCTGGAACGGTGGAGGAATTTCCGGAGAAGGCACGGTTTGCACGCATCACGGTAAACCCAACGATTAAGGGCGGAGACCCTTCCCAGCGGGAGGAGTATGAACGGGCGGCGGAAGAAGCACGGGAACGGTGTTTTATTGGGAAAGCGGTCCGCGACTACTTGCGATATGAGGTTGGAACAGTGACCATAGACTCCGCCGACAGCTAACCACGAGAAAAATACACCTTGGGCTCGAGCTCCTGACTTCGGTTAGGGGCTTTTTACATACTAGT
The DNA here is from genome assembly GCA_021799435.1 of Bacillota bacterium. Taxonomy (GTDB): domain Bacteria; phylum Bacillota; class Sulfobacillia; order Sulfobacillales; family Sulfobacillaceae; genus Sulfobacillus_B. Next base: position 25,828 of record JAJZAN010000047.1, read on the forward strand.
GTTACGTTCGACTAATCCCTAGCCATGACTTCAGAATATTCCGCAAAGGAACTGCGCCTCCGTTCGGCGAAGTGCTCTCAGAGGGCAGCGAACGGAGGTGACGGCATGGGTCTGCTCAG
>JAJZAN010000190.1 GCA_021799435.1 Bacillota bacterium
GTTGGGCCAGGTCGGGCGCGAGTATCCGAACGCAGTGACATTGGAGCAATGTCTGAAGAGCCCTCTAAGTCGGGAAGATTTGTGGCTCAAGCTGATGTCCCAGCTTGAGGCGGCCTACACCTCATGGATCGAGGCTGGCGACAACTGGGCGGTTCACGCCTGGACCCAGCATAACGCCACCCTCGGCCATATGGTGCGCGTGGAAAAGCCCGGTCCAGACATGTGGGTTGGCCGGGCTGAATCGGTGGCGTCTGATGGCGGACTCTGGGTCGCCAACGCCGAGCGGCGTGAGAAGGTTATCTCGGGCGAGGTCAGCCTCAGGTTGGCTGATGGCGGTTACGCCCCGGAAAGCGACTGATACAAGGCGAGCATTTCGACGGCCGCCAGAGCTGCGTCACTGCCCTTGTTGCCGGCCTTCCCCCCCGCGCGGGCCTCGGCTTCCTCGGTGGTGTTGCAGGTCAAGACGCCGAAGATAACCGGTTTCTCGCCGCGGCGGGCCAACTCTGCAACTCCGGTGGCTGCGGCCCCCGCCACGTAGTCAAAGTGGGGGGTCTCACCGCGAATGACGGCCCCAAGCGTAATGATGGCATCATAGGATGGCAGCACGCGTGCTGCGGCACCGGGTATTTCGAAGGCCCCAGGAACCCAAATGACGTCCACTTGTTGAGCCGCGAGTCCCAGTCGGTGCAGTGTCTCCAATGCTCCCTCCAACAAGGCCTTGGAAATGTTTTCGTTGAATCGGCTGACCACGATGGCGATCCGGGACGCGGAGCCCTCGATGCGCCATTGACCTTGAAATTGCGACATCCTCTGAAAAATCCTCCTTTGAGCGTTAAGAAATCCAGTGGCCCATGAGGTCCCGCTTGGCTGCTATATAATGCGCGTTTTCGGGCCGGCTGCCAATTTCGATCGGCACCCGTTCCACGATGCGGAGACCATAACCCTCAAGCGCGTAATATTTGTCCGGGTTGTTGGTTAAGAGGCGCAGTTCCGTGATGCCTAGGTCGTGCAGAATTTGAGCGCCTACGCCGTAGTCCCGCATGTCGGGCGGGAAACCCAGTGCCAGGTTGGCTTGGACGGTGTCCATCCCGGTTTCCTGCAATGCGTATGCCTTAATCTTGTTGGCCAATCCAATACCGCGGCCTTCCTGACGCATGTACAGGAGACAGCCGCGGCCTTCTTCGGCAATTTGCCACAAGGCTTGGTCCAACTGTTCGCCGCAGTCGCATCGGAGCGACCCGAATACATCGCCAGTCAAGCACTCCGAATGGACCCGCGTGAGCACTGGGCGGCCATCGGCCACGTCACCCATGGTCAGGGCGAGGTGGGTGGCGCCATTCAGCTTTTCGGTATAGGCCACGGCCCGAAACTCGCCGTAACGGGTCGGCAGGGTCGTTTCGGCCTCCTGTACAAACAGGCTGTTCTCGGCCATGCGATGGCGGATGAGGTCCTGAATGCTGATAATGGGGAGATTGTGGGTTTGGCCGAATTCCAGCAGGTCTGGGAGGCGAGCCATGGTGCCGTCGGGCTTCATAATTTCGCAGATAACGGCTACGGGTTCGAATCCCGCCAGCAGCGCCAAGTCCACACCTGCTTCGGTGTGGCCAGGCCGCCGCAGCACGCCGCCCGGCTTGGCCCGCAGCGGGAACATGTGACCGGGCCGCACCAAGTCTTCCGGCGTCGCGGTGGGGTTGCACAACACCTTGACCGTCTCGGCGCGGTCACCTGCGGAGATGCCGGTGGTGGTGCCTTGGCGGGCGTCGACAGAGACTGTGAAGGCGGTCTTCATGGAGTCCTCCGAGACTTCCACCATGGGCGGCAAATGCAGACGATCGAGCCAGGCGGCATCCATGGGCACACAGATGAGACCACGGCCATATTGGGCCATGAAGTTAATCACGTCGGGGGTGGCATGGCGCCCCGCGACAACTAAGTCCCCTTCGTTTTCTCTCGACTCGTCGTCGACTACGATAATCATCTGACCGCGGCGGATGGCTTCCAGGGCCTCAGCAACGGTCGCCAGTCCGTTAGGATTGGACATGCGGGACTCCTCCTTTAGCGTACGGATCCAGCAAATGCTCAAGATACTTGCCCAAGACATCGAACTCGACGTTGACGAGAGTCCCCGGAGCCCAATCGTGAATAATCGTGTGGCTCCAGGTATGTGGAATGATCGTGACCGATACTTGGTTCGGCGCACGGTCCACGATGGTGAGGCTGATGCCATCCAAGGTCATCGATCCTTGGGGCAGCACCCATCGTTGAAACTCGTCCGGGTATTGCACCGTGATGTGATGCGCGTCCCCTTCTGGGACAACAGCCAGAACGGTCCCACGGGTATCGACGTGACCTAGCACCCAATGTCCGCCGAGCCGCGTTGCGGGCGTAACAGACCGCTCCAAGTTTACGCGTTGCCCCGCTTTGAGGTGGCCCAAGGTCGTGATGTTCAGTGTCGTGGGGCTCACCTGGACAGAAAAGGCATCTGGCATCAACTCCACGACGGTGAGGCACGTGCCGTTGACGGAAACTGACTCGCCCAAGCTCAGCTCGCCGGCAAACGGAGCGCGGATGGTCATCCAGCGGCCCACGCCGTCCTGGTCGATGCGTGTGTCAGCAATGGTGCCCAAGGCTTCAATGAGTCCGGTAAACATGCGTCACCTCGTTTCCCTCTCTAAGGCTCTACGGAACCACGCGTCGACGATGACGTCGGGTCCGCGTTTCTGAACGGAATTAATTTCCAAATGATGAGCCTCGGGGAGTGTCAGTCCGCGGCCGGCGACGGGTGAAGGAGCCTCTGCACCACCCATAATGAGCGGGGCGAGATATCCCACCCAGCGATCCGCCAACCCTTGGTCGAGAAAGGCGCCATGTACCTCCGGGCCGCCTTCCACCAAGACCGAGAGCACTTGCAACGCCGCTAAATGAACTAAGACGCGTTCCAAGGACACCCGACCATCGGGACCGGCGTCGACGCGCACGATCTCGCCGCCAGCACTAAAAATTTCACGCTCCCAGTCGACCGACGCCTCTTCGGTGGTAAAGACTAGGGTAGGCGCGGTCGATGGCGACTGAAAGACCCGTGCCTCGGGTGGCGTGCGCCCGCGCGAATCCAGAATGACCCGCACCGGATCGCGGCCCCGGCGCCGACCGCGATAGGTTAGCTCAGGATCGTCCGCCAAGACCGTGCCGGAACCCACCAGAATGGCGTCATGCTGGCGTCGAAGCTCGTGAGCATGGGCCAATGCCGCCTCCGAGGTGAGATATTTTGACCGGCCATTGCGGTCGGCCACCTTGCCGTCGAGGGTCATGGCCGCTTTGAGCGTGATTAGTGGGCGTCCCAATCGACTCCAGGTCAGAAACGGGCGATTTAAGGCTTCAGCTTCGTCCCGTCCATCGCCCACCTCGACAGGAATCCCGGCGTCACGGAGTCGTTGAATGCCCCCGCCGGCGACGTGAGGATTGGGATCCAGGCTGGCCACGACCACACGACCGATGCCCGCAGCCAAAATGGCCTCGGTGCAGGGCGGCGTGCGGCCATGATGGTTGCATGGCTCCAGTGTGACGTACAGCGTGGCGCCCTGGGCAGCTTTGGCCGCTTTCTTGAGAGCGTCGGCCTCAGCATGCGGTCCGCCGGCCTTCTTATGAAATCCTTCGGCGACGATCCGACCCTCCGCGTCGCGAATCACCGCCCCCACCATGGGATTGGGCGAGGTAGATCCGAGACCGCGTTTGGCTAAGGTCAACGCTCGACTCATGTACGGACTAGGCATATGGTTGACTCCCCACAAAAAAATCCCCCAGTTCGGGGGATGGAAAATTGAAGACAGACTCACAAAGGGTGAGCCGCCTACCTTCTCCCATCCAGACTATACTGTCGGCGCCGGATTCTCACCGGACTCCTGCCTTGCGGCTCGCGGGCTGCTCGTTTCCGAGATCACCGCCGGTCGGGAATTGGTCCTCGTAAGGACCTCACCACGCCCCGAAGGTATTATTCACTACCATTTGTATAGTATGTCGAACACAGAGAAAGGTCAACTGACGACAAGTTCGCCGTTCAGCTGACGGCCGCAGCAGCGCCGGAACCGCGTTACCATTGCAAGGCGAAACCCGGCAGCGGCCGTACCAAAGCCTTCAGACGATCCAACACGTCGGGCTCGGGCGTACGCGCTTCCATACCCTCGCCGTCTTCCGTGGGCACCCAGAGACGGAAGTGGTCCCAGTCGGTGACGCGGTCCACGTATAAGACGCCGTCCAGGTGGTCCATCTCGTGCTGGATAATGCGGGCATTGTAACCATAAAAGGCGCGCCGCACCCGCCTTCCTTCGCCATCCAGAGCCGCAATCTCGATTTCTTCGGCGCGAACACAGTGACCATAGAGACGGGACACACTAAGACAGCCTTCGTATTCGTCAACATAACCCCGGGCCCGAACGACTTTGGGATTGATGAGGACTTCGGGCTGGGCATGCTCTGGCTCTTCGAGACGGAACACGAACAGCCGCCAGCGGGCGCCAATTTGCGGCGCAGCAATGCCTAAGGCTGCGACGGTGGGCCAGGTGTCATAGAGGTCTCGAATCACTGTTTCGACTGACTTTAGGTCTTTAACGGCGGAGGATCGCTGCCGCAGCACGGCGGATTGGCTGGATAGCGGAACAATGCGTCGTTTCATGGCGATCGGGCACCTCCCTAAATGTCTCGTTCAATGAGCGGCAGTTCTTGCGGGTCCGTCTCCACCAAAACTTGCAGTTCTTGGGGGATCACCTTTTTTAAGTCGTCCAGGTTGTCGAAGACATCCAGCCGGGGGCTGTCCTGAATCCACGTTTCCGGCTGCTGTCCGTAAAGGGCTTGTTCGGCCGGCGTGGGCGGGGTGCGCCGTCGGTACAGGGCCCAACGATGGCGGCGGGTTCGATAGACGGAGAACACTAAGGCCGTTCCTTGACTGTCCAGATGGCGCCAATCGGCGATGTGGCGGCCGGCGAACCTTTCCGAACGCCGGTCCTCCGGTCCACCCACGACGAGCGTGACGTTTTTGAAATCCCCCTCGCGGGTGCGGCTCT
>JAJZAN010000191.1 GCA_021799435.1 Bacillota bacterium
GACAAGGTAGGGCCCCCGCGGCCTATCTGAGTCTTGAGCCACCCTGCGTACACTCCCCAATCGGCTGCCAACCACTCATCCCAAGTCGTGGAGAGCGGTCGTGCTGTCTCAACATGAAACCGACACAACCACACTGCAGCGCGCCAAATGCCAAGGGCCTGTGCAATCGAGTCGGATTGAAACGCCTCCCGTAATACGGCGCGCCACCACGGGCGCACAACGCTGGGAATCCGCCTAAAGTTCATCGTGAAAGCCTCGGGCACCGTCCCACGCCACATAGGAGCTATCCAGTGATTCTCATCCAGCACCTCGACGAATCGACCGGCCCGGCACGGAATTCTGGTCATGACCAACTCCTTTGAGCGCGCGCCTTGTGCCAGTCATCCAAAGTGTCTCGGACCCACTCCGGGCTAACATGCGAATATAGATCCGTACTTTGAGACGAACCGTGGCCTAACTGATACTGAACAACCTCTCGCGGAAGACCTGACTCTAACGCCATGGTGGCCCATGTATGCCGGAGCATATGCGGCGTGACATGTATTCCGACTCCCCCGTCACTCGGGGCCTTGGAAAGAGATTGAAACAAATACCTGACCGTTGCCACCCGAATCGGCGTACCATGGCCACTGCCCTTAGGCCGGTGCTCACAAAAGAACACTCCATGATTGAAGCGTACGGCCTCTACAGGACGCGATTCGAGGAAGTAGCGGTTCAACCACAAGAGCGTATCGGCCCCTAACGCGACCATATACTCACCAGTCTTGGCCGTCCGAAAGTGTCGTTGCTTCGAGCGCCAGCCATCGCGATAATCGTCGTCGGCATACGAAACTAGAACACGCCGCTCCGTCCACAAGATGTTTGCTGCTCTGAGGCCGAGGAGGGCACCCAACCGTACAGCACCGCCATACAACAACTCAAATATCGCTCTGTTGCGCAGTTGCAGTGCTGGGTCAAACTCATAGGTCGCCATTATCCACTCACGACACTGATCCAGTTGGTCGGAAGTCAGCCGTTTGGGGAGCTTACGTTTCGCTCGTGGTAGTCCTACGCGCAAGGGCTGACTACGACCCAACCGGAACGCTTGCGATGACTCCGTCTGAGACGCCAGACCTATGTGGCGATAGTCCCTCAGCCATTCGATGAATCGGGACGCCATTGTCACGGTATCACGGATGGTTCGGTCGCTGGAATCGGGGCCTTTTTTCAAAAGGGAGGCATGAGTAGTATCGCGAATCACTAAGTCCCTGCGGAAACGATGAATAGTACGTTGGTCAAATTCCCGAAACGACAGGTGCTCGCGTGCAATCCATCGACAGAATGGTATAAGCCGCTCAGTATATGTGTCCATGGTACGCGCTGATCCGAGTCCAACGTGTCCATACCGCATGAGAAATTGGGTTGGCTCCATCCAAGGAATACCGTCTTTACATATCGTCCGAAATCGGGTTCCATCCGGCATCACGACCCATTCAAGAGTCACGAGCATGTAATCATACCTTTTTTAGGCAATTGAACCATAAATATCCGAATAAATCTACACATGTATTTAAATAAAGCTAAGAGGATCGGAATACTACCTGTGTAGTTTCCCGATCCTCTTAGTAATGCCATTTCTCCGTCACCAATTAGTCAAGAACGTAGACTGAACCTAGCACTTCGAATAGCCGCATGCTGTGCAGTGCTGGCAGCCTTCCTCGTAAATGAGACTGGGCGCGTCACACTGTGGGCAAAGATCGTATGTCGGTGTGGCTTCACGCCGACCAGATACCTTCACCAGCACTGGCTGCGGTTCGGCGATCGTGGCAGCTTGCTCGTTCTTGCCCTGGTTGAGGTGGCTCTCCAACAGCTTGCCGATGGCATCTACGACGCTGAGCACACGGCCCGCGCCAAATCCCATCTGGTTCGCACCTCCAATGCCCTTCAGCTGGTCAGCCACCAATTCTAGACGACGCCGGGATGACATGTTGCCGTTCGACCGGAGGTAGAGACTGATAATTCGTCCCAAAGCCTCCATAAACGACTGGACCTCAGACCCCGCTCGTCCCAACAGCATGAACACCTCAAAGGGACTGCCATCCACCTCATTAATCACGACTCGGGCGGTACCAGCAGGGGTCTCTTTGCGATAGGTGCGGCCATTCACCTGAGCTGGCACCGGATAGACCTCCACGTCCACACCCGTGTCCACGTATTGCGGCGCTACAGGCGCCTTTTCCGTCTCGGCCGGACTGTCTGCCAAGTGCAAAACCTGCTCTTGACGGCTCTGGTCCCGGTAAATGGTGACACCCTTGCACCCCAAGTCATAGGCCAGTTCGTACAGCTTGGCGGTGTCCTCGACGGTATAGGTGCTGGGCGCGTTGGCTGTCTTTGAAATACTGGAGTCGGTCCAGCGCTGAATAGCAGCCTGTACGTAGACATGTTCTTCCGGTGTCAGGTCCATGGCGCCGACAAAGTAATCAGGCAGTTCCTCCCCCGGATGTGCTTCCATCCATTCGGCGGCCACAGGCACGTACTGCTCGTCAAATCCCAAGCGGGACTGGCGGAAATACGTGAGAGCATAAAACGGCTCAATCCCCGTGCTGGTCCCGACCATGGTGCCTACCGTTCCTGTGGGTGCCTGGGTCAAAATAGTCACGTTGCGCGTTCCGTGCTCGCGAATGGTCTCTCGGACCCGCTCCGGCATGCGCTGCATGAAGCCGCTTTGCAGGTACTTCTCCGCATCAAAAGCCGGGAAAGCCCCCTTCTCTTTGGCCAACTCCACATCGTACAAGTAGGCTTCGGTAGCGATGAACTGATAGAGTTTCTCGATGAACTCAATAGACTCCGGACTGCCGTAACGGAGTCCAAGCCGAATTAACAGCTCGCCCAGCCCCATGGTGCCGAGGCCGATGCGGCGCTCCTTTTGCTGGTTCTCATAGTTCTGGTCGAAAAAGTACGGGGTGGCATCCACAATGTTGTCCAGGAACCGCGTTCCCATGCGCACCGTGACCCGAAGCGCGTCCCAATCCACTTCATGCGTTGCGTCGTTGTAAAAGGCGGCCAGATTAATGTGGCCCAACGTGCACACGCCCCACGCCGGCAAAGGCTGTTCAGCGCACGGATTAGTACTGATGAGCGGGTTGAAGTACCAACTGTTGGAATCCTTTTCATGCCGCTCGTCAAACACAATGCCTGGTTCGGCCGCTTGCCAGGCTCCTTCGATAATGGCCTGCCAGAGCTTCTTAGCCTTGACCGTTTCGTAATGGATGACCGGCTTTTTCTTCGCCTTCCAAGATTCCAAATTGCCGTCCCAAACTTGGTCATACTCCGGATCGGCGGTGTCGGGAAAGACCAACTCCCAGTCCCCGTCACTCTTGACAGCCTGCATGAAGGTGTCCGAAATGCGGACGCTGATATTGGCGTTTTCCACCATACCCGGGGTCTTCTTAATTTCGATAAACCGCCACACGTCCGGGTGCCAGTCCTCAATCTGCAGCATCAGGGCTCCGCGTCGGCTGCCCCCCTGCTCGACCAAACCGGTGGCACGCGAAAACAGGTCCATCCAGGAAACCGCGCCCGACGACCGGCCGTTGACACCGCGCACAATAGCCCGCGAGGGACGCAACGACGAGATGTTAATGCCCACTCCGCCGCCACGGCTCATAATCTCAATCATCTGCCCCAGGGACTCCACGATCCCCTGGCGGCTGTCCTTGGGCGACGGAATCACATAGCAGTTAAAGTAGGTCAAACTTTGTCCCGTGCCTGCTCCCGCCCAGATGCGCCCCCCGGGAACAAACCTCAAGGCTGCAATTTCTTTGGCGAAGCTCTCCTCCACATCCTTCCGGACCTTGGGCTTCTCCACCGATGCCACACCTTTGGCGATCCGCCGCGCCACATCTAAGGTCGTCGTCTCCAAAGGTCGGTCGCACTCGTTGCTGCGCCGCTCAATCATCTCACCCTTCTGCGGCCCGGTGATGAGTTCAATAGACAAATAGTCATTATCTAGGAGAGCTTTCACAATGCCGACATCCTTTTTGGGCCACTTGGGATGCGGCTCGACCAGGGCAATGACCAAGTCGCCTGCTTCAAACTTGCGGCCTGGATCCTTTTGCGTATAACGGTCTAAAAAGATTTTCCAACTCAGTTCGGATTGAAACCCTGTCTCCAACTCCATCCTGGAACCTCTCCTCCTTAATCCTGGGGCCGGTGAGCGTGAATCATGCGCTCAAGCTCCTGTCGGAATCCTTCAATATCGGTAAATTGGCGGTACACAGAAGCGAAGCGCACATAGGCCACTTCATCGAGCTCGCGCAATTCCTGCATCACCAACTCCCCAATGCTCCGAGTCACGATCTCCCCGCTGGCGGCGTCGCGGACATTCCGCTCAACGCGGTCGACGCATTCCTCCAGAGCCTCCAGAGAAATGGGCCGCTTTTCACAGGCTGTCAGCAATCCTCGCAATATTTTGGCGCGGTCGAACGCCTCGCGGCGTCCATCCTTCTTTACCACCCACACCGGGATTTCCTCAACCCGCTCATAGGACGTAAAGCGTCGATGACATTCCAGACATTCACGGCGACGACGGATGGCTTGTCCGTCGTCCGTCGGCCGCGAGTCCAGCACTTTAGTATCGAGATAATGGCAAAATGGACAGCGCATGGCGGAACCCCTTTATCTAGTACAGTGCCTATTATAGTGTCTCTAGATATTGTAACAAAAGATTAGTTCCCGTTTGCATGGCCTTCGCAAAAATGGAAAAACCCGCATGCGATGCGGGTTTCCGAATGCGGTCTCGTAGATCCACAAAAAAATTATTTTAGCTGTACGGCACCCCAGATGATGGAAGCGGCCATCACCAACACGCCGAATCCCCAGCTGCCGACGCCAACGACCCCCAGAACGGTCAATGCTAGGCCGGCAAGTGTTCCCCACTTCGCCCAGCGCAGGCGGGGACGCTGTCTCTCCAGATTGCTCCACTTACTTGGCAACATGGTGGTTCCCCCCAATCTCTCTATCCATCATACACGTTTCCGCCCCAAAACCTAATGGGCC
>JAJZAN010000192.1 GCA_021799435.1 Bacillota bacterium
GCGTATGAGTTTTTGCCACGATAGGGACCGAACGGTCGCCAGAACCGATGCCATGACCAGCTTTATCCGATGCCAAAATGGTAAGGTGAGGAGTCCTATTCGGGCTCCCTCGGATTTCCGGTATGTGAATAAGACGGTTGCTGCCATGAGCGCCCCCGTGGCGATGGAAGCTGCACAAACGACGGTTTTGGACGTCCCAGTTAGAGCAGGGAGCAGAGGCAGCACAAACACTGTGCTGATGATAATGTCTGCTAAACGTCCAATCACAGCGACCGTAAGTCCTTGGGAAACAGTCACCCCGTGGGCCTTCAAATAAAACGGCAGGGTCAGCTCGCCAATTCCCCCCGGCAATAATGCGCATGAAAGAGAGTACCCGGCGGTAGACGCCCAGAGAGATGCAGGTCTCTTCATTCCCAACAGCTCTGCGAATCGAGCCGCCCGAACCGCGATAGCCAGGGTCAGTACGGCTCCCAATGTCCCCACAGTGAGTACAGATATGTTGCGCCAACGTTGTGCGACCGTTTCGAATGACCCCATTCGGACAATGATCCATGTGGCTAGTGCAAATCCGGCCATCGTCGTGACCCAACGGGCTGCGTGGCTTAGCCGGGCGTGTTTGATTGCTCAGGTCCCCCTTTGTGCCTGGATTCAAGATTCTGGCGGGCGAATAAATATCCCATCGCCGGCTAGGATTTCCATAAGGACGGGCTTGTGACACTTGAATATGTTGGACGGCAGTCCAACATTTGGAGGTCAGGCGCTGGGGCATGGGGTCATGGGAGTGCGGCGGCGAAGAGCTCCTCAGATGTCCAATTTTGGGCATTCTGCAGTTGATCTCACCGTGGTCGTCCACATCCTGTGTATTCTGGAATTAATGAGAGGTCACGGAGACGTTGGATGACACGGCGCAGGGTTCGTCCTCCATTGTCGCCGAGGAATCAAGGCATCAATGGGAGCACCCCCTCGCGCCGCAGCAAAGGCGCTCCAAGTCCATCCGTACGAGGAGGCGCGTCCCATCATTCGCAAACGATGGTTAACGTTGGTCTTGCATCGGTCATTATAAGCGGGGTACTCACTACCGCCGTCGCATACGCCTCATCCCAACCTCTCGCCCCAATCTCCGGGTTTACCAAGCTTTCCTTTGACGATGAGTTCAGTGGACACACCCTCAACACCACGGTGTGGGCCCCGGTCTGGTTTCACAACGACAACGGTCAGAATGGCACGCGGATGCTCCGGTCCAATGTTTCGGTATCGGGAGGCATGTTGAATCTAGACCTGCGTAGAGCGTCTGGCGCACTGGTCTCGACAAATCCCTATGATGGCATTCACGGTCACAAAGGATTCCAGTTTAGGTATGGTTACGTGCAGGCCCGGATCTACATCCCGGCGGCGGGCACCCAAATCGCGAACTGGCCTGCCTTTTGGACGGACGGTCAGAACTGGCCCCGCGATGGAGAAATTGACATCATGGAAGGTCTCGACGGTTATGCGGCGTTCCACTTTCATTATCCCGGGGGAGCTCCCGGCCACACTGTGCGTGGTCACTACGCCGGCTGGCACACGTTCGCGGCGAACTGGGAACCGGGCCAAATAACGTTCTACTACGACGGGATTAAGGTCGGGCAGATCACTAAAGACATTACCTCGGCCCCCATGTACCTCCTGATCGAGAACTCGGGCGGTCGGTGGGGCGGCCCCCGACGGCGTCCCACGGTCATGAAGGTTGCATGGGTGCGGGTCGCGGTGGTCGGCATTCGGGCGATAGACCGTGGGTGCCCTAGCCAGGGCATAGCCATCGTAAGGCGCTGCTTGTCTCGCGCACACGTACCGCGCCCTCGATCCGGCATTCCCACCGCACCCCGGGCCCTCATCTACCGAACCCCACCCCTCCCGATGTAGCGCGGCTAGGGCCGAGCGCCCATTCGTTGACAAGCAATCTCCCGCGCTGTTTCTCCGTCGCAATCCGCGACAACCGTTACGCGGTCGACGTTTTTTACTCGAAGATAGCAGGGTCCAGGCGCTATTAGCCGCCAGCCGTCGCGAGCGGGTTGGCCGTTCAGATAGTTTGCTAGGAATGCGCCGGACAGGCGCGTCAAGGGCAAGACGGCGACGAAGTCTCCCGAGGCCACTTCGACATACCTGGCGGTGATATCAGGGTCAGCGAGCTCGATGAGCCGGTCCAGCGGATATCCAGACCATGCCTGATCAGGCCAAGTAAATTCCGCAACACGCTCAATATTAGGCGAATCTTCGGCGTCGCTCCTGATTTCAAATGGACGACGGACGAGTCCGTTAACCGAGAGCGGCACGAATCAGGCCCCCTTTCTATTACCACGGCAAGGTGCTAACGCACCTCTTTGAATTGTGCAGAACGCGCGACATGAGGTCAATGGTGGCTACTGGCATTGCCGCAGTGGCTGGCCCAGGGCTCCAGGGCCGTCGGCCATCGGACCTGGCCCTCAGTTGTGCCCGCGCACAATTCGCGACCGTGCTTGCGTCTGACGTGACATAATTTTCCAGAACCTCGTGGATTTGCCCTCCGACGCCCAACACGCTCTGCGCGAGCGGCTGGCCGGCTCCGGCGCTCTGCCTGCTGACGGTTGACTCCATACCCGCACGTCAAGCTGAATAGAGGATTGATCGAGTTTAGACCAGCGAGACATGATAGGATTCGCTCGCGTGACACGTTTAACCTAAGACGACGTGAGAGGACATCGAAGTGAAATTCACGGTGAACCCACGAAGCGCATGGCGACCGGCGGCATCGATTATGGTTGTGGATCCTGCCCTCGGAGCCTCATTATTTCGGGCGTTCCCGGATCCTGTGGGACATCTCTCTGGGGAGGAGCGGCATCGACGCATGAACCGAAGCCCTGCGTGCCATGGTGCTGGTGTCGCGCGGATGCATGGTTTACCAGCCATTAGCACCCACATCATCCGTCAGCCCCGGCTCACCGCCTTAGCCACCGCGCCTGAGCTTCTCATTCTCCTGGGCGGCACTCTGCCGAAACACAAGGATACGCGAGCATCTTACCGGTATCCGGCGAACACGTATGCGCCGGGGCCGGATTCAAATGCGCTAAGGGGCCGTCCGTCAGTGTCTATATCCCGAGTTCATCCAGCTCGGGCGTGCCCGTCGGCCGCGGCCCAAGTGGCCACCGAAAAAGGCGCCCACTTTCCGGGATGGGAAAGTCGTTGATAGACGCATGCCGCCGAGTCATGAGTCCCTGGTCATTAAATTCCCACATTTCGTTGCCGTAGGAGCGAAACCAAGTCCCGGAGTCGTCATGCCACTCGTACGCGAATCGCACCGCAATATGCCGATCGTGGAAGGCCCATAACCCCTTCACTAGGCGGTAGTCTAGTTCCCTATGCCACTTCCGAACTAGGAATGCGTGGATAGCGTCCCGCCCCCGGAGAAATTCGGCACGGTTGCGCCAAACACTATCAATGCTATACGCCAGCACCACGCGGTCGGGGTCACGAGAATTCCACGCATCCTCCGCCATGCGAACTTTGACCCGGGCACTCTCTTCATCAAAAGGTGGCACCGGGGGCCGTGTTTCTGTTGTCACCACTGCATCTCTCCTCTCTAAAATCCGCCGCACATTTACGGGATACAGTATAGCTGCCTGAACCACACGCTACGTAGCCCCCTTCCCTTTTTACGGGAGACTGCCCTGCGTGCCATTGATCGCGCCGAAGTCATGGCCGGGAAAAATCCAGTATTCCCAGGTAAATATAACACCTCCTCCTCGAGATGGGTCTCATGCTTACGAGCCTAAGTGTCTACATGGCAACTCAATCCCCGTTTGTGGTTACCTGGGCGAAGGAGCCACCGAAGCTCGTTATGCAGTCGGTACCAGAGTTCCCACTCCGCCATCGTTCAAAGTTGTGCCATTCTTGGACATACCGAAAAAAACCGATGAAACCGAATTTTGTCGCTCCCACCGCAAGCCAAAATCCCGCAAAGCCTCGTGCTGAGCGGGTTAAAATTTGGTGTCCCCGGCAGGATTTGAACCTGCCACGCCGGAATTAGAAGTCCCGCGCTCTAGCCACTGAGATACGGGGACGCCGCTTATCATGAATGGGCGGGTCGGAGGCATTCGAACCCCTGCGCTACCAGGCAGCGGCGCACCGGCGCTACTAAGCTCGGGGCGATCGCAGCAACTTGGATCGCAAAAGTAGAGGCGGTCGTATTCCCGATCACCGTACCCACCGTCCGTACCGACGCTTGTTAGTCAAATAGAAATGGACAGCCACTATCCCTTGCACGACGAAAGGCATCATAATAGCTGTCGTTAAACCCGGTGCGACTTCAGGACCGAGCCAGCGATTGTAGGCCTCCCTGGAGCCCCCGCACGCCGAGGGGCATTTTTGGAGGGCGGGGATGAAAACCGCCGGCGATTCACGGGCTTCCCAACGGCCTATCTGGCCAGAATCTTTTGCATAACATCAGCGAGCACCTCGTCAGGATGGGCGGACATCTGGCGGCTGCGCCAGCCAACAAAGCCGTCCGGACGGACCAGGATGCAGCCGTTGTCGTCCACCTCGCGGAGCCGTGCCCAATCGTCATAAAGGTCCTCAATATCACATCCCGGGCCAATCAGGTAGGGGAACACCTCCACGCCCAGTCGTGTAAAGACGCGTCGCGCCGCATCAGCCCACGGCTGGCCGCCAATGCCGGTAATCAGGGTGAATCGGCCTTGGCCCGCTAAGTCTAATGTGCTGATAGTTTGTCCCCGTTGACCGACCCAGCAGTGGGGAAGATGCGCTCCGGGCCAGGTAGTGGGCTCATAATAGAGATCTCGGTCCCGTCCATCGTCCGGCTCGGGCGTCCCATCGGGGATGACGGCGTCCGACCGATAACGCTGCCCCAGTTCAACCCCGTGTGTGTTGAACTCATAGTTTTTGATTTCGATGGCCCGCCGAAGCTTTTGGCGTTGCACGATCGCTTCGGGACTATCCTCCTTGCGCCGG
>JAJZAN010000193.1 GCA_021799435.1 Bacillota bacterium
ATCTTCGCACCATGGCCGTCGGCGCGAACACCATTGCGACGGGTATCATGGGCGGCATCGGCGCCTTGTCCGCTGTGGCTTTCATCCACTTTGGCAGCCTCATGACGGTGTTCTTTCTGTCCACAGTACTTCGCATCGTGGGAAGCATGCTCTTTCGGTGGGCTGCCACACGAGGCTTCGCCGTCAAACCCTCGATTCATGCATCGCTGTAGCAGGAAACCGACGACAGCCTTAGTCGACGTATCGTCTTAGAGCCAAAGTAATATTCGCGCCTCCAAACCCGTTGCTGTTGGACAGGGCCACCTCGAGGGAGGCGGAACGTGCTTTGCCTGGCACATAATCCAAGTCGCACTCCGGATCCGGCTCCGCCAGGTTCGCGGTCGGCGGCAGCATTTGATGGTGCAGCGCCAGGGCGGTGAAGGCGGCCTCGGCTGCTCCGGCGGCACCCAAAAGATGGCCGGTCATGGATTTCGTGGAGCTGACCGCTAGTCGGTAGGCATGCGAGCCAAACACCGACTTAATCGCCGCGGTCTCGCTGGCATCCCCGAGTTTGGTGGAGGTGGCATGCGCGTTAATGTATTGCACGGCATCGGGTGTGATGTCCGCGACCTCCATGGCACGCACCATGGCTCGCGCCGCCCCGCTTCCGGCCGGATCGGGCGCCGTGATGTGATAGGCATCGCCGGTCATGCCCACCCCGATCAACTCAGCATAAATGCGGGCTCCCCGGGCTTTGGCATGGCCCAGTTCCTCGAGAATCAAGGTCGCGCCGCCTTCGGCAATGACAAACCCATCCCGATTGCGGTCAAACGGTCGAGAAGCCTCGGGCCCGCTTTGGCGGGACAGAGCCCCGGCATTATCAAAAGAGGCCACCGTCACTTCAGCGATAACGGCTTCACTGCCTCCCGTCACCATCACGTCGGCATCACCACGCTGAATAGCGTAATATCCGTCCGCGATGGCATGGGCCGAGGTTGAGCAGGCGGATACCGTGGCATAGTTCGGTCCTTTGAGTCCCCACCGAATGGAGATCACGCCCGCCGCCATGTTAATCGCGCAGCCGGGCGACAGGAAGGGCGAAACGCGCCGGGCTCCGCGGTTTTCGAGCGCGGATTGAGCGTCCAAGATGGTCGACAAGCCGCCCATGCCACTTCCGTAGATAACCCCGGTGCGTTCGGCCTCGTCGGCCTCCAAATTCCCGATTCCCGCATCGGCCAAGGCTTCGGCTGTGGCCGCTACCCCAAAGTGGATGAATCGGTCATAATGACGCACTTCCTTGGCGTCCATGATGGCGCGAGGATCGAAGTTCTGGACTTCCCCGGCCATCTTGGCACCCACGGCCGAGGCATCAAAGCGGGTAATCGGTCCAATGCCGGAACGACCCTGCTGGATGCCTTGCCAATTGGATGGCCCATCATTACCCAACGGGGTCACCATCCCGAGACCCGTTACCACCACGCGACGTGTCACCTTTCTACCCCTCCCTGGCTCATTGAACGCTTAAATAAGATCGGACCATAGACATGACGGTGGCGCGAATCGCTTGAAGCTCCAACCCAGGCGTGTTGGCAGCCCAATACAATGTGACCCCGTCCGCCAAACACATGAGGAGCGATGCCAGTACGTGTGCATCCGCCTCGGGACGAAACTCTCCAGAACTGATGCCGCGTTCAATAACGCCGCTGAGATAGTCCACGACACCACGAAAGCGATCCAAGAGCCCCTCACGGACGACGCGATCCTGCAAGGCTTCCCCCCAAGCCACCAGCAGCAAACGGCCGGTACTGGGATGGCGCACACGCAGGGCCAGCATAAAAATATCCACGCAGCGGCTCATCTGATCCCATGGCCCGCCTGCATCGGCAGTCAGGCGTTCCAAGAGATCCGGTGTGCGTCCCAACCGCTCTTCCATGAGGGTCAGCATGATTTCGCTTTTACTAGGAAAGTAACGGTACAGGGCTCCGACGCTGAGTCCACTGCGCACAGCGATATCGTCCACGGTGGCCAATTGATAGCCCTTGCCTAAAAACACCTGCTCCGCGGCATTGAGGATGGCCTGCCGCCGTTGCTCCTTATGGGTTTCGGTGACTTTGGGCATTCTGTGCCCTCCTAAAAAAATGAACGCTCACTCATTATACCACAGAGGGAGGACTTCTTGGCTGTGCGGGCAAGACCTTGGGGAGGGATTGGCACACTTTTGGCATCAGGCCGTGTTTAAGACGAGGGTGGCAGGGGTAATGAGGAGAAGGCCGCTAGTACTGCTGGCGGCACTTCCCCCATCCCGTGTTTCCTGATTAATGCATAACCTTCTGGGCCAACTTCAAGAGTGCCTGCTCGGGTACAGCCCCGACCACGCCATCTTTTCCATTGGCGAACGTCGCGGGAACGCTCGAGATGCCCAACCGGCCAGAAATTTCCGGATAACTTGCCGCGTCCACCATCTCAGCGGTAACATACTGCGGATTGGCGCGCGCAAACGCATGTGCCAGGCGAACCGCCCGGGGACAATACGGTCAGGTAGGGGTGACAAAGACTTGCAGGTGCAACGGATCCCGCAAGTTTTTCAACCACTCCAAAACGGGCGCCCCCAGTTCCGGGTTCTCTCCATGAGACACTTCGACCAGCGTTTCAATCAAAGGCCCGAACTCATACCCGCTGGGAATTCCGAGATACCGAATTCCGGTCCACTGCTCTCCGATCCAAACTTCACTCACCGCGCCTTCCATTTCGTCCGGCGTCATGCCTGTGGGTACCGACGTGGACTCTTCCACGGAAATCTTCGGCGACAAGGCTTGGATTTCGTCCCACAAGTCGTGCATAGTGGTGGATGACTCTTCACCGGGCTTCAAGAAGAGCTTGACCGTCACCGGTTCGGTCAGCGTCTCCAAAGCCTGTTTGACCGATTGCTGCACTTCTGATGGCAACAACATGCCGCTACCCCCTATGGTCCATTTTTGCCGTTGTTCTTCTCACACGTGTTCAATGTTCCAGATATAGGTATACCCTGTATGGTATACGAAATCAAGCGAAGTCCACGGAGCGCTGTCGATCCTCGATTGCTGTGGCCCATCGCTAGATTCTGCCGAGTTCGTACGCGACTGGCTAAAGGCCGTTGCCTGGGAAGCTGTCCAGGTGATGGCCGATGGGGTTGTTCTTCGCTCCTGGTATGATGCCCACGGGAAGCAAATCAACGCCATCGGGGTCATTTAAATACCCCGGTGCGCTGCCCGGCTTACCGGTGTGGCCGTACTGCCACACAATTTTGTTGGTCCGCGGATTAATGACGATAACCCGGTCGTTGTAGTCGTCGTTCAACAGCACCAGTCCGTTCGGCAGCATCACGGCCAAAGACGGGTGATTCAGCATGCCGGGACCGCTGGTCACATGGTAGGACCACAACACCTGGCCGGCCGGGCTCATTTCCACAATGGCGCCGGGATCTGTGTAAAAGGCCACGATAATATTGCCGTCGGGCGTGATGTTGGCGTCCGACGGATAAGAAAACTGCGTGGGAAAATGGACCGTGTACTGCACTTGGTTGTGTTGGTTGAGCATAATGGCATCGTTGCCGTTAATCTGCGTCACGAGCATGCCGCCATGGGGTGCGGGGAAGTCGCCGTTGGGGGCGGAGTAGCTGATGGGCGGGTTGATGACCGGGGTAGCGGTCGTCCCGTACTGCTTGATAATGCGATGCGTCTTTCGGGAAATGAAGAGAATCCGGTCGTTTCTGATATCGGCGACGGTAATCACATCACCGCCCGGCTTTGCAAACAAAAAGGCGTCGTCAGGGGTGTTGAGATAGCCCGGGGCACTGCCGGCAATTCCCGCGTGTCCGTAATTCCACACGACCTTGCGCGATCGGAAGTTGATGATGGAAATGATGTTGTTGCCTTCTTGGTTGGTGATAATCGAATCCCAGTGGGGTCCAAAAAACACGTCATCGTCATCCCGAATCTGCGACTTTTGGCCCGGCTTCGGGTATTGCCACACGATTTTCTTCTGCGGCGTCACCAACAAGATGCGATTATTGGATGAGTCAGCTATCAAGATGTCGCCTGGCAAAATCTTGCTGGGCGCCGACGCACGCCACGCCACGGCCGGTTTCTTGGTCAGCAACGGCTTCGGGTCTGCCGTTGACTTGTGGGATTCCGGGCCTGCGGACGGAGTTGTCCCCCCAGCCCCACACCCCGCCAAGGCCGCAAGCGCTGCGCCCGTGGCAAGGGCATAAACCACCACCATTTTAGATGATGCCGGTTTATTGCCCCGGTTTATGCCGCCTGCCCATGAATCCTGAGGATCCCTTCGACGACTGCCCTTTGTTCTCATAGATAACACACCCTCCTCGGCCGTGGTAAGCCATGCGCGTTTCAGGAAAGGATCCTTTGAAAGAAACCAAACAAGTGCTTGCTTGTTATTTTAGATCGTGCCACGAAAATTTCCCACGGTCAAAAGCTTGTTTATGGAAGCGGGTGTTGCAAGGGACGCTCCGCGTCGGGCGGCATCATTCGGGCAATGCGGCGATTACCATTCAAGAGGGTTGTCGTGGAGGACAAGGATTGCTCTTTCCTCCCGGTATTTTGAAAAAAATAAGCGGTCCGAAGACCGCTCTATGGACAAGATTTTTATCAGCGGGACCCCTCATCCGCATCTTTTTCTTTGAGGTTTCGCAAATACGGACCGGAATAGGATTTGTCGCGAATATAAGTCCACGAACCGCGTGGGTTCTTCTTCAGGTTTGGCATGCAGGCATCATGGACGACTTCTTGATAGGAAAGATGCGAGCGCCAGATAATCACCGCAGTCGGATTGTCTGCATACGGATCAGCGGGCTCCCGGCAAACAAGACACGCCACGGCGTCGCCGGGATAGATGACTTCACGGTGCGGATAGAGCGCAATCACTTTGCCCACGGATTC
>JAJZAN010000048.1 GCA_021799435.1 Bacillota bacterium
CGTCAATCACGGATTTCCTTTGCGAGAATATTCCGCCTATTAGTCGCCTTATCGGAAAACCCCTAATTTACCAGATATTGACATGCGGAACATGGGTTAAATAGCATCTTTTCAATGCGTTAGCCCTCGACGAAAAATTCAGGGTGTTCACATATATGGCCGCCCCGAAAAGCAAGATCCCCAGCAACACGTCAAGCAGCGGGAAGGCGGGTGGTAGGTCTTTTACTTTGAGTTCTAGGATTGAAAATGCGAGGCTGGCAAAGGAATAATAGGCAAGCATAAGCTTAGAATATGAATCGCTCTTCGCGAGCCTTTCGGAGGCGCGTATGCGAGCCTTTCTGGTAATCCAAATTTTATTTTTCAAAGTTTCAATAGTTTCCAATGTATTCTCCAGCCACATTATTCCATATTTGTTGGGGGCCTTGTACACTGACTAGGACTTGTATCTAACAAGTCAGCGGCAAGCCGCTAGAAAGCCTTCGTTGGCTTCCTCCACTGAATAGATTTGCCTCAACAGCCAGAGGCTATTGAAGCCTAAATTAATTAAGGCCCCCTCTTCTTATGATAAATCGATTTGTCCCCAACACCAAATAATCGCCTGATTTTACGGTTGGGTGGCGTGAATGCGTTTTTCTCTCCGCTCTACCTCTTCTATCGGTCACTCTATACAAGTGTCGTTGAGCGCCTGTTTCCCGAGGATAACCCCGGCCACTCGCTCAGCTCCTTCCCCTTGTTGATTGGGCAAAGCATGGGCAAAGCATGGGCAAATACCTGCAAGGTAAATACCACATTGGCGTGCCCCCAGCCTTTCTGATACCGCCTTTGGCTTTATTCCACTTGCCAACCAGTGACTCGCCATGGCATGGTGCAGATCGTGAAGCCTCCGCGTAGTTGGCAACCCAGCCTGCTTTAATATACTGCTCGCGGCTCAAAATTGCGGTTTCTATTTGCTGCCGAGCACCCTAAAATTCTTCAGAGAAACAGATGTTCTATCTGGACGGGAACCCATACCCTTGCTACGTTGGATTGGGTAGCGTTGGATACGCTACCACAATTTGGTCAGCAAGGGGAAGCTTTTATGCCGCAGTTTCGTTTGCAAATTTCCGAAAAGATGATCTCTCAGTTACGCGAATTCCGGAAGCATCACCCGCATCCCCGGGTACGCCAGAAAATCGACGCCGTCTTGATGCATGCCCTCGACTTTGCTCAAGACGACATCGCCCGTTTCTTGGGGGTGACCGACACAACGGTACGGTCATATATGCGAGAATATGCCGAAGGCGGGCCCGATGCCCTACTCCAGTTTGAAGTCGGGGGCAGCGTCAGCAAGCTGACGCCGTATCGCACCAGTATCCAAGAGGAATTCAAACGGCGGCCTCCCGCTAACCCGCGGGAAGCAGGCCAGCGGATTGAAGCCTTAACGGGGGTGCGTCGTAGTCCGACCAAAGTCCGCGCCTTGATGAAGTCACTCGGGCTCAAGTATCGCAAGGTGGCTCCCATTCCAGGCAAAGCGAACCCCGCCGTCCAGGAGGCTTTCCTCACGGAGCAATTAGATCCCCTCCTGCAACAAGCCATAGCGGGCCGGTATCACGTGTTTTTTATAGATGCCGCCCATTTTGTGATGGGGGCCTTTTTAGGCTACCTCTGGTGTCTGACCCGGATCTTTGTGCCGACGCCCTCCGGACGTGAACGCTTTAATGTCCTCGGGGCGGTGCATGCCGTCACCCAGAAAGTGGTTACCTTCACCAACACCGGCTACATCAATTCCCAGTCGGTTGTGGCGTTATGGCAGAAGTTGGCCCAACAATTTGGCAATCTTTCCATTACGATCGTCTTGGATAATGCCCGCTATCAACGCAACGCCTTCGTCCTGGAAGAAGCGGCCAAGCTCCACATTCAGCTTCTCTTTCTCCCCCCTATTCGCCGAATCTCAATCTGATTGAACGTTTGTGGAAATTCGTCAAAGCCGAGTGCCTGAATTCCCACTATCACGAAACATTTTCGGAGTTTTGCCAGGCCATCACCACCTGCGTGGACGCCCCCACGGATGACCGACAATCTCGCCTCAAGACGTTCTTGACCTTGAAGCCCAACAGTTCCCGGCCGAGTAACGCGGCCCGGTATGTTTCAAACGATCCTTGTCGAAAACGAAAATCCTCCGCCTCATCCCTGAGTAGGGGAGCCACAGACCGGCGAATCGCTGCCCTATGCCAGCCAGCTTCCAGAGGATCATACGAAAGTCGGATATCGATCGTCTTCTCATCCTCATAGGCGAGATTTTTTCCGATTTGCACCGTAAATCGTCCGATTTGTGGGGATTGAGCGAACATAACATCTCTTTATCGTGCGTCTTACTGTATAATGTAAACCATTAATTTTGACCCGCGAGCAGTATAGTACTTAAACATCTCTTTTTCCGGTCTGACAGCGAAACACGATGCTTGTAGCCATTTACCAGTCCTGAGGCGAATCCGTACGACCGGCACATCCGCCAGAACCGAATTGCTACCGGGTATTCAAAATAGGCCACGGTCATATCCAGAACATTGCCACGGCGGAGAAAATAGGCTTTCCATAAGGTGTTTTACGGCGCATTTGATAAACAATATTCATTTGATAAACAATATTAATGATACAAGTACAAATGCCAGGAATATCACAACGATAACCCACCACACCCATTGTTCATCGTTAAGAAGACAACTTCTCTCGAAAGGTTCTCCGCTCGCTCACTGCCGCATCCCATCCCTCTCGCGTTGGTGACTCTGTGGGGACCGACTACGCGCATACCGAAACCTTGGTAAGGTCGCATAATCTGCATGAACAAAATGCTATCCTTTCCGTTCCTGAGGTGTGAATGGCTGCCGGATGACCACCGCCGGTGAGTGACGCAGAGGAATGCCCCGAATCCGCGTAACGCATCACACACAGCGATACGTGCCGATCCAAAACAGGACCCGGGGCCCATGGCCAAAACGGCATTGGCGCATGAGTCCCGGGGGTTCAGCCTGCAACCAGAGTGGATATATACACAAACATCTGCTCTAGGGAAGCTCCCCCATCATTTCGGTGACAGGCGAGAATTCCATCATAATCGGCGTAACAAAATTGGAGCATGAGGCGTTTGCGGGCAACTAAAGAGGCCACGTGCCAGGCCGAAGATTCCATCCACACCCAAGAAACGGGTGCATAACCCCCCTTCGTGGTCCTACAGACTTTCCGGCTGTGCGGACAGCGGCTCCAGCCAATGCATGATCCATCCCGCGGTATCCGTCAGCATGTGCAAGCGGATGGTCCTGCCTTCCGGGCGTGTCCACCGCAGGCAAGGAGCTCTGTCTCCCAGGCCTTGAGTTCTGACGGGACACTGCGTTCCCCCGCAATAGATCTCCGTGGAAGACGGCGAATAGGTGCGCACCACCTCGCGACAAAGGCGCCCTTCCGTGCCGGTGGAGGCAATCCCGGTAATCGAGAACAGCTGAGGATTCCAATACCGGATGACGCCTTCGGGATC
Source organism: Bacillota bacterium (assembly GCA_021799435.1). Taxonomy (GTDB): domain Bacteria; phylum Bacillota; class Sulfobacillia; order Sulfobacillales; family Sulfobacillaceae; genus Sulfobacillus_B. The sequence continues at coordinate 3,512 of JAJZAN010000048.1, forward strand.
GACGACAAAGCACAGGCCGTTGCTGCCAAAAGAGAGCGCAGGGGATCCAAGATGTCGGGATTTTCCCACCCGGGTCCGCGAGGACTCGGACTTGTGGGCGGGAAAATGGTGCCGGAGTGTCTCGTCCTGGGCTCCCACAATCGCCGCCCACCGGCAGTACAGGGTCCAAGGCAGGATCCCTTGGCCTCTCTCATAAGCCTCCACCAGAAAGGGGGCAATGCCAAGCCGTTGGGCCAAATCTTCGACTGACAGGTTCCGTCGCAATCGCCAGGTCTTCCACCGGAAGGGAGCACCCTGTATCTCCCGGTGGTCCCAGGACTCCGGGGGCAGCTTCAAGGCCACGGCCAAATTCTCCAGACTGCCATAATGATGCACCACTTCCCGCCACAATCGCCTATGATACCGGAAGGCCTCGCGGATGGAGAAACCATGGCTAAGATAGTCCTCCACCAATTGTCTGACCCGTTCGGCACTCCACCGCGTGTGAGCCGGATCGTCTTGCAAGCTCTCGGTCACCGCGCGATCCCACGAACCAAACTGGGTACAGGCCGCTCGATATAAAGCCCGGTTCCAGAAGCGGATGGAGCCGTCCGACAAATCCGCTCCTGATTGGCAGGCATCGTGAATCAGGGCCTTCACCCGTTCCGGGGTCCAGGGCACCGAGGCCCGCACCGCATCCGGATTAACCCCGGCAGCCTCGAGGGCCTTGGACCATGATCCAAAATAATAGCCCGCGGCCGAAACCAGCCGATTGTCGCATTTTTGCATGGTATGGGGTCTAAGATCGTGCCCTTCTTCCTGATACCGGCGGATGTGCTGGATAATGCGTTCACGCGACCAGGAACCCTGGGGCACACGGTCCGTTTCCACCCGGCGGCGGCGAGGCTGGATCCCCGCCGCCTCCAGCGCCCGGCTCCAGCTGCCGAAATGGCGTTTGGCGGCTTCCCACAACGGCTCATCCTCCCGGCGCACGCTAAAGGACGCTAACGATTGATGCTTCCGGGCCCGGTCGGCAATCGCGGCCACAATACGATCGGGAGTCCACTTGGATCCCGGATTGTCTCCTTGCCTGTTCACGGCATCCTCCTCTTCGTCTCATGGGGTGCCGCCCACCCCTTTTGGGAGGGTGGGTGCACCCGGGCCCGATGGGACTTATTGGCGCGTGTGGTCCGAAGACTGCTCTCCCCGGGCCCGGTCGATATCCATGGCGACTTTGCGCAATCCCAGCAACAAGAAGGACATCACCACAATTTGAAAGATCCACCACATGGGATCCCACCAGTGAGAAATCCCGGGCGAATAGGGAATCTTCAGCGGTAAGGTGGGGAAAAAGGGTCGCATGGTTCCACCTCCTTTCGGTCACGGACTCGCCGTAAGGGAGTTCCGCGAATTAAATCAAAAAGAGCACGACGTAGGTCAGAACCCAGATCAGACCAATCCCGGTCCAGAGATACGACACGGCTTCGAGGTGCCAGGTGTCGTCAGGATCCGGCAGTTGAAACCGGGCCCGGGACAGAGCCGACAACAGGCCGACAAGACCCACCACCGCATAAAAGACCGCAAATCCGGTCATGGTGTAATACACTTCGCCGAATCGGTCCGCCGGGGAAACCAGGCGCCATGACCACTGATAGAACAGCGCCAATAGGGCCAGAGCCCCCAGCAACAAGACCCATTTGAGGCGGGGGGTCAAATCCTCTCCTCGCGCCGCCCGGGTTTTGACTTGCCAGGCCACCACCATGGACAGCAGCATGAAGAGTGCCGAGGCCAATCCGACGCCCTGGTCGAGGTGGGGGGAAACATAGAGGCCCACAAACAGATAACGCACGTCGATGAGGACGATCAACGGGATGACTTGACTCAGAATGAACATGCTCATTCCGAACCGATTCATTTTACGCCGCAATACCGGATTTTTTTCGATGGTTTCGGTCACGGGGGACACAGGACGGCTACTCATGAGGCGATCCTCCTTCCGGTTCCAGACTCTCATCCCGGGCGGCGGCCAGTTCTTCTTCCGCCGGCAGCTGCACGGCCACAGGCTGTTGCGCCCCATAGATATAGAGGCTGGAGACAATCTCCGGTTGCACCGGGAAGTTCTCCCGAGGCGGGGGCGAGGCGGTAAACCATTCCGGAGTGCGGGCATCCCAGGGATTGTCGGCGGCTTTCGGGCCTTTGACCCAGGCCCAGATGATGTGCACGAATTGCCCCGCAAACGCCAGTCCCAGGAAGAAGGAGATAATCGAAACCTCGAAATTCATGGGTTGCAGATAAGCGGGGTAGGCCGGCACCCAGCGGTTCATGCCGTGCAGTCCCAAGAGGAAGAACTGGCTAAAGGTCGCATTGAAGAAAATAAACAAGGTGATGGCCAGAAACTTGCCCCAGAATTCGCTGTACATGCGTCCGGACATTTTGGGCAGCCAGTAATACACTGCCGCCAGGCCGGTGAACACGATACTGCCAATCACGGTGTAATGGAAGTGCCCGACCACCCAAAAGGTGTCATGCAATTGCAGGTTGACCACGGGGTCGGCCAAAAACACTCCGGTGAGTCCGCCAATGAGAAAATTGAACATACTCATGAGCACCAGCAGCATGGGCGTGGTCAGCCGCACCCGGCCTTTCCACATCGTGCCGATCGCGGCCATGTAAGCAAATCCGGTGGGGATCGAAATCATCTCGGTGAAAAAGGCGAACGGCAGAATCTCGCTGTTGCGCATGTTGGTAAAGAGGTGATGGGCCCAGACCAAGCCCGACAGCAACATGACGAAGACCAAGCCAATGACCGCCCATTCGCGGGCAAACAACGACTTTTGCGACATGACGGGAATAATTTCGTTCCATAAGGCGAACACCGGCACCGCGATGATGTACACTTCGGGATGCCCAAAGATCCAAAACAGTTCCAGATAGCTGAGCACACTGCCGGTGGCCGTAAAGAAGTTAAAGGGCACCAGTTTTTCCAACAGGCCCATGACAAACGTCGCCTGAATTTCCGGAATCCAGATGAGCACCAACAGCCCCACCGTCACCTGCCCCCAGGCAAAGAGCGGCAGACGGCCCCAGGTCATCCCCGGAGCCCGGCGGAACATGATGGTGGTCACCATGTTCAGGGCGACGATAAAGGTGGAGGTGGTCAGGGCGGCCACCCCCAGGTAATAGAACAGGATCCCGTTGGGATCTTGGGAGGCCAAGGGTTGATATCCCCGCCATCCCGTGGTCCAGGCCCCCAACAGCGGGCTAAAGAGGACACTGAGAATGCCGGCAGGCACCAGCCACGCGCTGATTCCGGACAATTTGGGGAAGGCGGTGCCCCTGGCCCCAATCATAATGGGCACCATGTAATTGCCGAATCCGCCCAAAAGTGCCACATTGGCCACGGAAAACATCATAATGGTGCCATGGATGCCGACGGCCGTGAGGTAATTGGTGGGATAGTGAAAAATAGTCAGATGATCACTCATCAACTCAATGCGCATGAACATGGCAATCAGGCCCGCAATCAGGAAACCGCCCATGGCGGACCCCAGATACTGCAAGCCAATGACTTTGTGATCGGTACTGTATGCGAAATAGCGTCGCCATCCTGTGGAGGGCTCGATCCACCGCGACGGATACCCAAACAACGGTAAGGCCACGCCTTCCCACACGCCTACGCCCAATAGCCAGCCCACGACGGCCCCCACCCAGCCCAAGGTGGCCGAGGGACCCGTCACAAAAGGATGGCCGCGAAACGGATCCACGATATCCACGATCGTGTTCAGCACCACGAATCCGATGGCCGCCCACAAAAACCCGCGTAACACGGGGGGCCACTGCGCCCGGCGAGCCTGGGGCGCTGGGGCGGGGGCGCTCACAACTTGTGCCAAACCAATCCCTCCTCACTTCTTGTGTGTCTGTTGCTTGATGCGGGTCACCCTCGCGAACCGGGGGCCCTTGAGATCACTGGCGTTACGGATGAGCCTGTAACGCTTGTTGCTGAGCAATCCACCGATGAAAAGCCGCGGTGCTGACGACTTGGAGCGGTGCCTCCATCCAGGGGTGACCGGGTCCGCACACTTCGGCACACTGGACGCGGCTCATGGGATTTTGCGCATAGGACGTGATCCGGGTCGGGGTAATGTACAACGTGCGGGTCTCTCCCGGAATCACATCCTCCTTGATGCCCCACGACGGCACCCAGAAACTGTGTATCACATCCGCATACTGGTCATACGTGTGAAAGGGATCATAAGACCGCAGTTCCAATTTGACCACATGATTGACGGGCAATTCCAGCAAATCCTGCCCGTTGCGATTCACGGTTTGTGTCAGCCCGTACTGGGGATAGCTGAAAATCCATTCCCACTGCCGAGCGGTCACGTCGACGACCAGGGCATGGCGATTTTGCGGGGTCGACGGATTTTCGATGGCAAAAAAGTGTTCGGTCGCCGTCGTCGTCGGGTGCAAGACGAACAGAATATTGATAAGCGCAGTCCCCACCACCCAAATCCCCACAAACCACCGATTAGTCCGAGCCCATTGAGTGGGCAATTCCACGCGTTGGCCTTTTTTCACGTGAAAGCGAATCATCGCCCAAACGATGCCCAGGGCCACAAACGCGAAAACGGGAATCAGCACGACGACGATAAAGTCAAAGGCGTGTTCCACCATCAGACCGATATTCGAGGCCGTGTAATAGAGGGGATTGTGACGGATCACGATCCTGGCGGCCCATTCGCCTAAGGCGCTGAGAATGATCCATACCACGCCAAATAGTATTCCTTCCTGTCGATGGGACTCCATAGTCGGGGCTACGACCTCCTTTCTTGGGTATTACCATGTGAGATAGGCTCTTGGCCCGGCCTTCTTTGGAACCCGGGTGGGCCCGTACGAGGAGCTGGGCGATCCCCTCACGCGGGCAGGATATGCACTTTGCCGCGCATTCCCGTCCGGTAGTGCACATATTCCTGCACAAAACAGCCAAAGTCCCAGATTCCCGGTTTGTTGGGCACGGTAAAGGCAATATGCAGGCTGCCTCCCGGCTTCAAGGTGGGGCTAAAGTCCCCGCCGCTTTGAATGTTGTACAGGGATCGGGGCCCCTCGTAGGTCACAAGGGCGTCATGCGGCACAAAATTGTCGATTTTGTACGGATCGCTCAACGTGACCGGGACACCGTCCCAAAAATCCACTCTCCACGCATCCGCCGAAAGCTCTCCGAAGGCTTGAAAATACTGCTCGTTCACGTGGCGCCCCATGGTCCACTCGTGCCAATGGGTGTGACTTTGATTTTGGAAAATAATGTCCATCCGGTCGCCCACCCGCCACGTCATATAATTGGGCACATAGTAATAATCGTAGGCGTAGAGGGGAACCCGTCCGGAACGCACGGGAGAACCAAAAATTCCGCGGGCGGCATCCACCACGGTGGAGCGCCCCAACAGCGCCACCGCGCCTACCACCCCCAAGGCCACCGTTCCGCCCAAAAACTGACGCCGGCTCCATTCGGGGCTTGCCGAAGCGCTGACCTCCTCTGGGGTTTCTTTGGAATCGTTGTCCACATTCCATCCTCCTCGTCATCGAATCGTGAATCAATCGGGGGGGTATAGGCTATCCCCCCCCACACGAAATACTCTTGTTGTTGTGGCCGGAGGCCGATCATCCGTGCCATGTTGCGGTATTCGAGCCGATTTACCCACTTTAGCCGGTTTGCCTGAATTTCCCGATCCCCATCACCTCGCTTTGTGCCGTTGTCGCTTTGTGCCGTTGTCTCTCTGTAACCATCCAGAATGTTCTGAACTTACGGCGCGCTATTTGACATGCGCCATTTACAGGTCCTGCAGCCGTCTGCGCCATCACCTCCCACCCGCCACTTTTCTAGTTCTTTCGAGTGGCATCGTCCGGCTTATGTTTTACCTTACTCGTCTCTCGTGTTTTGACAATCGTTCATTCCGGCGACAATCTGTCCCCCCACTCGTCATTTCCAGCAATATTTTTTAATGTTTGTCCACTCCAGTCACGGTCACAACATGGTGACGTTCTTGGACTGATCTCAGTGGCAGGTTCAATCAGGATAAAGTCTACCAAGACGCATGAGAAGGGCGGGAAAAATTAAGACATGATGCCGAGCCGCGTTAATCGGCGTGATGGTCTTGGACATCATTGCTTTCACGGCGGCAGCGACGGAGAATCCGACAATTTTTCAGCACTCTCTGCGGACATGTCAGGTACAAAGGCTGTTGCCAGGTATTTTTGTAGGAGATAAAAAAGTCGCGTTGGGCAAATGGCCGATACAAGGAGATTTCAGCAGCACCGCAGGCAGCTATCGCTTTGTTGCCTATAATCGGTTCAAATGTTTCGAAGGCCAGATCGTGCAGTGGGTGCGGGATCTCGCGTTTCGCGAGGGAACGCTGACAGTCGAACGCAATCCGGCTTGTAGGTCTCAAATGTGCCCAACCAGAACAGCAAGCGCATCAAACACACCTTTACGTGCGCAAATCCGGCACATTTCTTCGTAGCCGGCGCGGATTTTGTGAATATGGTGAACCTGTACCGTCAGTGGATCGGTACATTTAGGTATCCTTCTCACAAAACGAGGAAGAACCAAAGCCTGCGCAGGCTACCCGCCTAATATCGCGTAGGTCTTGTCTGGAGCCATGGACTCCAGGTGAGCGTCCCCGTTGTTGGGGGACGTTTCTAAGGGGAATCAGGGAGGTGCTGGCTTGCCAAGTGAGGGGAGCTCCCACACGCCGAGAAGACGATACACCCCAACTCCTCTTCCTCTGCGGAGGGCGAAAAAGGTCAAACGAAGGCTGCTGTCTCTCTTTGTTTTGTTAACACTTTTAGCCAACTGCTGACACCACCTCAACACCATTCTTAGTCCGGGTAAAATGGTGGCGCGGCGGACGCCGACACATCGTTCTCTAAAGACTGGCTCTCCCACTCTATTCCCAACAGGCAACAGGGCATTAATCATGTTTGGCGGCATAAATGACTCCATCACATTGCTCCCGGACCCTCATTAGCAATGTATGCCAGGGCTCGTCCAGGGCCCCCTGTCCCCCCGCCCAATTTCAGCGGAAGAAAAATAAAATAACTGCCACGGGGAGGTAAGCGATTCAGATTGGCAAGTCCCTCGACAATCCCGAGACCACCGTCCAAGGCGGCCACGTGCACAGGTTGGGCGTCATTTGCCGGGCCGATACTGGGACCGTCGGTTCCGATGCACTTTATTCCCCGTTCAATTAAGAATTCAATGCACTCGACGGTCGGCGCATTCCACGTGTCTTCAATTGGCGGAATGTCTAACGGCCCGTAATATCCCCCGCCCCCTTGATATCGGCGGTCCCACTGGGAGTAGAAGAGCACAATTTCCCCCGGAGCAAGCCTGCCGTGCCTCTCCTCAAATTCCGCAACCATTCCCGATGTGATGGTGCCATTGGTTTGATCGGACGCCTTTGCATGCCGGGTATCGATGACCGCTGCATATCCCATATATTGAGTCAGCGGAATCATATCGACAGTCATGTGACCAGCCGGACTGGCGTGCGGCAGTCCGCTATCAGGCGGGGGGACGAAGTGGGCCGGAGCATCACAATGGGTGCCAGTATGATCACTCATGTGGATAGAGTGGGTCTGGAAGGGCCCGCGCGATGGAATGGTGATTCCGAAGGCTTCATAATTTCTAAACCACGACGTAACATGAGTCTGAAAGCGTACATCACCCGGCCAGGTTGGCGCCTGCGCCTCAGAGAGGGTCAGACTCAAGTCGATTATGCTTCCGTTGTCAAACACCGATTAATTCTCCTCCAATCCATCGCAACACTCTGAATTCCGCGCCTATAGTGGTCGCCGCTCTGAAACTCCCAATTTATGTATTTATGGATAGCACGGACGTGCGGCTAAGAAGCACAGCCATCCTGGCTGATGGAACCCCTATCCTCTGCTTCCGATACCGGCAGGTTTCGATCTATCCCGCTTGCACTGCGGAGGTCGCCCGCGTAGTCCTCCCCCCACCGAGACTGTGTTAGCCATTTTTCCCCTGCAGATACCGATTGACAGGGTATTTGATCCAATTGTAGTACCAGGATAATTCTATTTACAATAATATTTTATTAATCCGCTAATTTTTTTATTGATTCAATCTTCCCGACCGAGTATGGTAAGAAGAGGAGGGGGGAGGCACATCTTGACTCTTGGGGATAAGGTTGCCGTGGTCACAGGCGCTGCAGGATCTATTGGGCGGGCCATCGCCGAGAAATTTTTACGGGCCGGCGCCAAGGTCGCTCTTTTAGACATCAACCCCGAAGCATTAGACGGCGTAGCCGATTCTCTTGCCGGAGAAGGGCTGGGAGGGCGTTTCTGCACTATCCCCACCAATGTCGGTAACGCCGAATCCGTCCGTGAATCATTTCGCACCGTGGATCGAGAACTGGGTTCAACCGATGTGGTGGTAGCCAACGCTGGTGTGGCACAAGGGGCTAACTTCATTGACATATCACTAGAGAACTGGCAAAGAACCCTGGACATCAACCTGACTGGGGTATTCTTAACCTGCCAGGAAGGCGCCCGCCGCATGATGACCAACCGACATGGCAGTATTATCACCATGTCCTCAACCAATGGCCTGCTAGCCGAAAAAGCGCTGGCCGCGTACAACGCCTCCAAAGCAGGCGTGCTGCTTTTAACCAAGACAATTGCCATCGAATTGGCTCCCTACGGCATTCGGGCCAACGCACTCAACCCTGGATTCATTGACACCGGGTTGGCAGCGCGCTCCGGACTAGACCCAGAATTTCTCAACGCGTACGTCACTAAAATCCCCATGGGCCGATTTGGTCTCCCGGCCGAGGTCGCCGATGCCGCCCTGTTTTTGGCCAGCGATGCTTCCAGTTTCATCACCGGAATCGGTCTCGTGGTTGATGGTGGTCAAATATCGGAAGAGTAGGTGTAGCCATGTCCCACAGCTTCGATCAATTAGAGACCCCGTTTGTGGCCATCGATCTCGACGTCGTCGAAAACAACATCAAGACGATGCAAGATCGTGCCGCCGAACGCCGCCTCACTGTGCGCCCCCATACCAAGACGCATAAGCAGCCCTTCTTGGCGCGTAAGCAGTTTAATCGAGGTGCAACGAGCTTAACCGTTGCCAAATTGGATGAGGCAGAGGTTATGCTCCAAGCCGGGTTTAGTGACCTTCTAATCGCCTATCCTCTGGTCGGCGCTGCCAAGGCCTATCGTCTGGCCACTCTGATGGTGCGGGGACTGCGCCCCACCGTCTCGATCGACTCCCTTGTTTCCATGAGAACGTTGAGCCAAGCAGCGGCGCTGGCACAGCGTCCCATCAACGTCCTCGTAGAAGTGGACACGGGGTTTCACCGTTGTGGACTAACCGGATCGGCAGTCATTGAATTGGCCGATGCCATCCATAACGAACCGGGGCTGACGTTCCAGGGTCTCATGTCATTTGCCGGACATATTGCGGGCAACACAGACCGAGCTGTTATCCGTCGCATCATCCGGGATGAGGATGAGCAAATGGCTCAATATCGCAAGAACCTCGAGTCCCGCCACCTTGCGGTTGAGACCGTGAGTGTAGGCGGGACTATTCTCTCGCATAACATGGATGTCATTGAACACGCCACGGAAATCCGGCCCGGCATATACATCTTTAATGATATGGGCATCGTTTACAGCGGTTCCGTCAAAATTGAGCAATGTGCGGCACGCATCTGGGCTACCGTGGTGAGTCAACCTGCAGAAAACCGAGCCGTTTTGGATGCTGGTAGCAAGATGCTGTCAACCGATGGCCCGCTCAAAGGAGCATATGGATACGTTGTGGGATTTCCTGGTTGGACGATTGCGCGGTTGTCAGAAGAACACGCCGTGGTGGAAATCGCGCCCGAGGCTCCCAGACCGGAAATCGGAGACCGCGTATCCATCATCCCAAATCATATTTGCACGGTGATGAACCTACAAAACAACGTTGTCGGCGTCGAGAACGGACAAGTCACAGCTATCCTGCCGATTATGTCCCGCGGCGGAACTCATTAGGAGGTCGTGGTCATGTCTTCGTTGAAAGCCATCCAAACTGCAAAGGCTCCAGCTCCCGGAGGAGCCTACTCTCAAGGCATTCAGGCGGGCTCAATTGTTTTCACCGCCGGACTCGGTCCCATCGACCCCGAAACCGGAGGCGTCGTGGGCGAGACCGTCGAAGAACAAACTCGCCAGGTAATGCTTAACCTCAAAGCGATTTTAGAAGAGGCCGGTTTAGGGCTAAACCGAGTAATCAAAACCACAGTTCATTTGCAGAATCTCGAGCAGGACTTTGCGGGGTTTAACGAGATCTACGAGAGCTTTTTCGAGCCGCCCTACCCTGTTCGCACCACGGTTGGTTCCACGTTGAAGGGTATCTTAGTGGAAATCGACATGGTAGCGTTGGCAGAATAGACCAACATAGGTTGCGAACTATAGCGGACCCTGCGAAAAGGCCTCAAAGAATTTTTCCGGAGGTGTGTAAAATATTGTTTGATGCCGAAATCGCTATGGGGTTTCTCAAGCAAACTACGGTGGCTCTGGGCAACCTGTTGGGGGAAAAATGCGAGGTGGTTCTTCATGACGTGCGGTTCCCGGAATCGTCCATCGTGGAAATTGTTCACGGGGACATTACCGGGCGCAAAGTAGGTGACCCCTCGACCAATCTCGGTCTCCCCGTCATCAACAACCCTTATGGAGACTACGATCAATACAATTACCGCACCAAAACCCGATCGGGGAAGACACTAAAGTCCTCCTCAATCTATTTTAAAGATCCATCTGGGCGCATTTTCGCGGCACTGTGCATCAACTACGACATTTCTGAGCTTCTCATCGCGTCCAACGTTTTGCGCGACTTCACATCGACAGCAACCCAAGTTGAAGAACATTTCGCCACCGACATCAACGAAGTCATCACGCGGATTTTAGATGAAACCGTGGACGCGAGGGGAAACGAACTCTTGTTAGGGGACAAAGACGAACGCCTGAAACTCATTCGCGCCCTTGACGACAAGGGAGTCTTCTCGGTCAAGGGGACAGTCGATCGGGTAGCCAAGATGCTTGGAGTATCGCGAGTCACGGTCTATGGATACCTTAGCGAGGTTCAAGCCATGAAACGGGATAACATTATTTAGCTACACCTTTCTGGACAGAGAGAACCCAGTCCGATCTGAATCGTTCACGCCACTTTGGTGAGGGTGCCGACCCCCGTGATATTAATCCGTAACGTCCTCCTCGTCCTAGAGCGTAACCTTGCCGGGGGCACGACCGCGATTCCGGTCGTCAGCGCCGCCCAGCCACCGGACCGCCCCCCTCGAGGACGCAGGACGCTCGTCGGGTGCACGCTTCATCTACGAGGTGCTCACACAACCGGAGAAGATCTCCCGCCGCTGCCGGCCAGATATTCATGGCGATTTCCCACCGCCCGTGACATCCGACGACTCGGCCAGGAAGCTGCAAGGGCCTATGGCAGCACTGTGATGAAAGATCTTGGACTGCGGCAAATAGAGCGGATTGTTCCGTTCAATATCCCGCAACGAGATCTCATTGCCGACCGAAAAACCGGATAGCTCGCCCGCAGGATCCACGATCAGTGTCAGCTTCAGCCGTTCGGGGCATCATACACTTTAAGATAAAATGCTCGGCCCCCCGAATTTCCTCTACCCGTACTTCTCGGCCAATGAAGGTACATGACCCCGGCAACCCAGCATCCGGATAAGGGATCCGGCACCCGAATGGTCAACGAATCCAGCGCCATCCGTTCTCAATGCTCATTAAGCCTGGGGCCAGGCTCTCCTTTAGCCTCGCACAATCCAACTATTGCTGCCACAACACGTCTACCGAATCCAAAGCCGCATCGGCTGCGGCCAACAGATCCCATACCCCAGACGCGTCGGGTCCGACACATGCTGCGAAATGCTTGGAATCACCAATCTCCTGCGCTCATAAGTTCAGCATTGGCGTTCCGCCCGCTATTAATTAGCAACACTTCCCTACCGATCGACCCAGCGTTGATTCCAATAATCCGTCACTTCACACCTACGAGGATACCTCTCTCAGCTAAGTGATCGCCAGTTTGTGGCAATTAACCAGTGTAGCGATCACTGGGCAAAGATTTTTGCCGGTGACACACCGCCCCGGTCGAGGCAATCGGCCGTGCCTGGTCCCCGGTTCCAGAGTATCCTCTCGCTGCATCCTGCGAGCCTAGCCAATAGTCGGGATCGAACCGACTTAGGAACTCGGACGACAATAAGACAACTGGTCCCATTTGTGGCGGATGGCTTCGGCGATGCGTCGACTTATCTCTGCTTGCACGCTCCGGGGTTTCCCTTCCGGCATATCATGGACTACTTGCCACCAAATCGTACGGAACTCCGTGCCAAAATTCATTTTCGCAATGCCTGACATCCTAAGGCGAGTGTAGAGTGCAGGGTCAATTCCACTCGCGCCATGAAGAACAAGCGGAACAGGGCATAACGCATGAATAGCCGCCAATCGTTCAATATCCACTTGGGATTGGGAAACACGGGTCGCATGGTGATTCCCGATGGCCACGGCCAGAGCATCCACATGGGTTGCTTCTGCAAAGATCCGGGCTTCTTCGGGTGTTGTGAGTTGCGCCCATTCCGGTGGCTCGCCTGGTTTGTGAACGTGACCAATTTCCGCCTCTACCAATGCCCCGCGCACGCTGGCCCATTCGACCACCTTTTGTGTATTGCGGATATTGTCTTCCAGCGGCAAAGCCGAACCGTCATACATCACCGAGGTGAACCCCTGCTCCAATGCCCATGCAATATCATCCGGTTGCGTGGCATGGTCCAAATGCCAGGCCACCGGAGTCGGCAAGGGATCCAATACTTCGGTCATGACCGCCGTCATCACGTGTTGTCCCCATGTTTCCAGAGTCTCGGGCGTCACTTGCACGAATAACGGGAGCGCATGCATTTTGATAGCCTGGGCAAACCCCCACAACATTTCGGGATTATCAGCATTAACCCCCAAGATGACGCGATGCGTCTCGGCATATTGCGTGAGAATAGGTTTTAATGAGGAGCGGGGCATTTTCTAACCTCCCTGATGCGGTGTGAAATAGCCACAAAGCCATCGCGTCCGACAGCACAACTTGTTCCAGATTACCGGGAATTTGGACCAGCTCCGTGGGTGTCCTCTTTAAGGTTCTCCTAAATGAACCCGGGGAATGAGTTCCTTGAATAAGGACACATCGATGTCACCCACACCCTTCGTCACCACGCTGGCGGATGCGGCAGCAACCGACCGCACGAGAGCCTCGTTCCATTCCTGACCTTGCCACAAAGAATACGCTAAAGCCCCTACGAACACATCTCCTGCCCCCACGGGATTTTTGATTGGCACTACCGGAGCGAAAATTCTCTGGGGTGGGGTTGGAGAAGGGGGATACCACAATACCCCTTCAGGTCCCTGAGTGATGAAAATGTGGCTAAGACGCGACATCACGACGTTATTTGGCAGTTGTTGATACTCCAGGAGGTTTGGACAAATCGCGTCCACTCCCGCTTTGTACGCTGCGACCAGGTTGGCTCCGGAGAGATCGGCAATGATTCCCTGGCAATAGGGACGCAACGTCGTAATCCACTCAGTTACGTCGTCAGCCGAGAGGCCCGGAGGAAGACTGCCTGACAAGGTGATCCAGTCGCTCGGTTTCAGTTGAGTTCGTAACCGCTGTAAAAGGACACGGCTGATTTCGGTCGAGACGTTCGGACCTAGTCCTCGAATTTCCGTGATCTCTCCCGTTAACAGTGTTAAGCATACGCGCGAGGACCCCGACACCGACTCGGCTAGACATCCAATATGCTGCTCTGTGAGCAACTGCTGGATCATCGCCCCCATCGCCCCCCCGTAAAATCCGACGGCTGTCGCCGGGCCTCCCAATTGTTTAATGGCACGGGCTACGTTATTGCCTTTACCTCCGGCACGACCCTCCCACGGAATTTGATTGTACGTTTCTCCTTGATCACATCCCGAATCTAAGGAGAAAACCAGATCGAACGACGGGTTAAAGGTCACACAATAAATCATACGGGTGCTCTCTGGGAATCTGTCTTCCAAATCCCCACCGTTTCACGGCCATTCATCACCGGCGACTTGACAAGTGGCCAATGGCGCAGACGAGAAGCGGCCGCCATACCCGTCGCCACATAGTCAACATCGGACCATTCCAGCATGCGGTACAGGGCATTGGTGTCGATTTTACTGTGATCGACGATAATCAAGACGTTATCAGCGGCTTGGCGGAAACCTTTCCCCAGGACCGCCTCGTCGTTCGCTGTCGTACTGACTCCAATTCTTGGATTGACTCCGTTCGCCCCAAGAATCGCCCAGTCCAGATGTAAGCCAGACAATCCCTGGATGGCCATGGTCCCCGTGGTCTCGTAATTGAAAGGCCGCAAGTCCCCACCAATCACAACCACGGGAACATTCCCTTGGGACAATTGATAGGCAATATTGATCGCATTGGTGACAACCGTTATGCCCCTGGGATCTTGTGCAATATGAGCGGCTACCCGTGTGGTGGTTGTTCCGCCGTTTAACCCGACGACCGCGTGATCCGGAAGCCAGTCCGCAACCAGAGCTGCCAAGTCGTCTTTTTCTTCCGGATAAAGAGATGTTTTGTCATCAAACCGTTGTTCTCCGTCCTGCAACGCAAACCCTATCGCCCCGTGATACCGCCGAATTTGTGGCTCACGGGCCACTAGGTGATGGATATCCCGCCGAATCGTAGCCACGGAACACGCAAAGGTATCGGCCAGTTCTTGCACTCTAACAGTACCCATTTGTTTTACCAGTAACAAAATCGCTTGTTGCCGTTCATGAGTGTTTTTCGGATGGGCCGTTATAAGCTTCTCTGTCATTTAATTGCACCACCTGGGTAATATTGACGGGATGGTCCGGGTCTTTCCCCTTCCCAATCGTCCAATGCCACGCCAGAATTTGCAAGGGGATAATGGCTAAGGGACCCAACGTGATGTCGTCCCATTTCGACGGGAGAATGATTGCTGGGTGTGGTGGATGTGCTTCAAACCACTCTTGTTGAGCGATAACCATCACTCTGGAGGTTCTTTGCAATACATCCTCTACCACATCGTGCTCCAGGCGACGGTGCCGCGTCTGACCTAACACTACGACCAAATCCTCCGAAGTGACACTTCCCCATGGACCATGACGGAATTCCATAGGGGAATAAGCCATGGCACATTGATTGGACATTTCTTGCGCCTTCAGTGCCCCTTCTTGGGCAATGCCATATCTCGTGCCGCTTCCGAGCATGTACATCCGGCGGGGAGCAACCGGGGTAAATACCTGGGGAATGATGGCGGTGGTTTGTTGTATGAGATCATGGGTGAAGCCGTCAAGAGGACTTGACTCGTAGGATTGGCCTGCCGTAAGAAGCAAACTATTTTGCAACAAAAAGAGCATACTGCTAAAAGACTGTATCATCACAACGGTGTCATCTTCGCCCTCGGGGGAGACCATTGCGTGGTCGGCTTCCTGAACCAAGGGACTGTCGGCGTGACAAGTTACCGCCACTACAGACCATCCGTACTCTTTTCCGCGTAAAGCCGCCCACCGAGCCTCTGACGTGGTACCAGACCGAGAAATGACAAGAAGAGTGCCCGTCCCGCGTAACGAGATTTCCGGCTCAAGAATTATGTCGGTTGAAGCCACGGCTCGAGCCTCTAATCCTATCGAAAGGGCATAATGGGCAGCCGTCTGGGCGAGATAATACGACGATCCGCTGCCGCTGAAGACATAAGGGCCGGGAAAGGGTAGCGGTTTTGTGAATGGTAACGTTGCTTGCCATGTCGATGCTTGGTGCTGTATAAGGTGATAAACACGCATACCGGTCAATAGACTGTCTCCTTAATGATAGAATGAATGATTTATTGATTGAAAACGTCCACAAGTTGTCTCAATATAGTACAAAACCACAAAGATTTCACTTTCATTATGCACAAAATCAATCACCTGTGCTAGTATTAATTTTGCATTGGTTTAGTTACTGTTGTGTCTCTTGCGAATTGTCCGTCTGTTTGGAGATAAGTCAGAATTTAGAGCCAGTTCACTATTGCATTTAGCACGGGACGTTTTATCCTGCGTGAAGGGAGACTTACGTATGCATCGTCGATTGTGGGCGTTGGGAGCCATGGCCACCCTATTACTGTCCGGTTGTGGTTCATCAACAGCATCTAGTTCTTCTTCAAACTCCAAGCAAATCACGATTACTTTTGATGCCATGGAGTACAGTGCTGCGTCCAACAAGTATTTTCCGGCGTTCGTTAAAGAATTCGAAGCTTCTCATCCCAATATTCATGTTCATTTGCGCGTAATCAACTGGAGTCTGGGCCATCAAGTTCTGGATACCGAGATCGGTGGCGGACATGCCCCCAACGTTGCCATCATCGGAACCCGGTGGCTTCCATCGTATGTAAACAGCGGTTTGCTTGTTCCCTTAACATCCTTCATGACTCCAACCTTTTCCAAGGAGTTTTACCCTGCGGCTTTGGCTTCTATTCGATATAAAAACGTACAGTACAGTTTACCAGAAGCCATGTCCATCCGTTTAATGGTATACAACAAATCCTTATTTTCCAAAGCAGGAATTTCAGGCCCGCCCAAGACATGGAGTCAGTTAGCAACCGATGCCATTAAAATTCATCGTATTACTGGACAGTCTGGATATGGCCTCGTCGGGTCTCAAGTCGAAACATCTTTGGACTACTGGTACACAATGTGGGGCTTTGGGGGACACATCTTCCGAAATGGTCGCGGCACCCTGACTAGTGCGCCTGATTTGAAAGCCCTTGAGTACTTAGACAACCTCATTAAATCAGGTGGTACCGAACCTAACGTCACCGCATCCACCCGAGCTGGTTTGGAAACACAGTTTTCTTCGGGAAAAGTTGGCATGATGATAGACGGTCCATGGCTCGTCAAGGAGGCATTGGCCAACCACATTCCCGTGGGGGTTGCAAGTATACCGGCTCAACCGGGAGTAAGTCCTCTAAATCCGGCGATCACCGATTCTATGGTTATGTTCAAAGGTCCTAACGAAAAAGCCTCATGGGAGTTTATGAAATTCATGTTTACTAAACCCATAAGGACAACCTTTGACAAAACAGAAGGTATGCTTCCCACAATGAAGACCGTGGGAGCCGAGTCGTATTTTGAAAAATCACCAGTATTTAGGCCGTACCTTAAAGCATTAAGCGGCCCGACAAGACACGAGCCTGTGGTGCCCCACTTCGACGCGATTTCCTTAGCGGTCACAAATGCCGTCGAGGCAGCCTATAGTCATGTTACTTCGCCACAGCAAGCCTTGAGTCAAGCCAATGCAAAGGTAACCGCGGCGTTGAGATAAATAGCACGAAACAGGAGGACAGCGTTGAAAAATACCGCCTGTCCTCCCAAAGGGAGTGAACCGCTCATGAGCACGAGTCGACACCGTTGGCAGGGATTGATTTATTTGATGCCTGCCCTGCTTGTTATCACAATGGCTGTAGGGTATCCTATCGTTCACTTGTTTGAAATGGCGTTTGGGCAAACGAATAGTTTTGGCATTATAACGGGAAATGCAGGATTTAAGAATTTTTCAGGACTGTTTGCTTCCGGTCTTATGAGAGTAATATTGAACACCGTAATTTGGACAGCAGGAATTCTTGTTCCAACAATAATTATTTCGTTGGCCCTGGCTTATGCCGTGTCGTTGCCTCTCAAAGGTCAGTCATTTTTTCGCACGATAGTTATTATCCCCTGGGCTATTCCTTTGACCATTGTTGCCATTTTAGGTGATATGGCTTTTAATTCAACCTATGGTCAAGTCAACACACTATTGTTACAGCTTCATCTCATTTCACATCCGATAGGTTGGTTGGCTACTGCCCGGACGTCTTTTCCCGTTATGATGATCTTGGCAATATGGGTGTCCATACCGTTTACCACACTCACTTTACTGAGTGGAATTCAGGCGGTTCCGGGAGAAATCCTGGAGGCGAGTGCCATAGATGGCGCGGAAGGATTCTATCGATTTCGTAAAATTATTCTTCCGCAGATTACAAACGCTCTGCAGTTAGTCGTTTTAATCAATCTCGCCTATATATTTAACTCGTTCCCCATTATTTGGATCATGACTCAGGGTGGTCCCGCAAGCACCTCATCGACCATAACAATTTTTGTGTACCAATTAGCTTTCACGTTAGGTCAGTTCGGACAAGCTGGAGCAGCTGCATTATTAGCTTTTATTATATTAATGGGGCTTGGAGTAGCATATGTTAAGGTTTATCGGCGCACGGAGGGAAACTTATTATGATAGCTGCCAAAGTTGGTGATGGTGCCTCTCGCATCTCGCGAATCCCGAGACATACGTTGTCTGGAGACCGTGTCTTTTCGTACATCGTCTTAAGCGTATTCACCGTACTGACCTTATTCCCCATTTTTATTATGATAGCTGTATCCTTAATGCCTAGCCGTCATTTATCGTCTGATCTATATCATTTATGGCCCACTAATATTGATTTGCGCAACTATCTCTTGATGTGGTCTCAACTTCCCGTAGCGCATTTGCTTCTGAATAGCGTCATTATTGCTGGGGGAAGTACGATTCTAGCCTTACTTACGGGAATTCCAGCCGCCTTCGCGTTATCGCGCATGAACATAGTCGGCCGAAAAATATGGCTTTTTGGGTTTCTTGCAACTCAGTTATTTTCGCCTTCTATAATCATTGTATCCGCTTATCATGTCATGGCTATTGCTCACCTCACCGACACATACTGGGGCTTAATAATTTTGGATGCCGGATTCTATTCATTACCTTTTGTTCTGTGGAGTATCGCGGGGTTTATGCGGCACATTCCCCGCGAATTGGAGGAAACTGTGGATGTAGATGGCGGAACTACATGGACAAAGATTTGGAGAGTGTTTGTGCCGATAGCCATTCCCTCAATTGTTGTTGCCGGAGTGTATGCGTTTATCCAATCATGGAATGATTTTGCCTTTGCCTTAACGTTAGCAACTTCCCAGTCGACCATGCCCTTACCCATCGGCATCTACAGCTTTATGGGCGCATACCAGATACAATGGAACTATCTTATGGGAGCTTCCTTAGTGGCAACCCTTCCTGTTCTGATACTGTTTCTTATTGTTCAAAAGCGCTTGGTATCCGGAATGCTGGCGGGATCGATAAAATGATAGGTTAGTATTCGCGCCAATAGCGTCAAATCCAAATCCCAACATCTTGAGCCGGAGAGGATATTCTGATAACGATGCCCCATTCAAAGTATTTCGTGGCAATTGATATTGGCGGAACTAATTTGCGTGCTTACTTAGTTGAAACCAACGGCGCAATAATTGTCCACCATCGTGACCTAACCCCATCTCCGCCAAGCCCTACTAAGGTCATAAATGTCGTCGATAATCTGTTACGATCAGATCATAGGTACCAAGATGCATCGGCCCTAATCGTGGGTGTTCCCGGTCTGGTTGATTCAGAAATGGGCATTGTGCGAAAGAACAGCAATCTATCATGGGTCGATGTCCCATTCGCTAAGCTCGCCCAAGAGAGATGGTCTCGACCTGTGTTAATCGAAAACGATGTACGCTTGCATACTCTCGGCGAACTGGCGTCATCTACGGCAGCCCAGAACATGTTATGTGTTGTCATAGGAACGGGAGTTGCCATGGGAATCGTCGTTAATGGACAAATCTACAAAGGCTCCCACCTGATTGCGGGAGAGTTAGGGCACCTTACCGTTGACACTCATGGAGTACTGTGTGGCTGTGGAAAAATGGGATGCTTGGAAACCGTCTGCGGAGTCCGTGGTTTGTCACGGTTGTACAGTCAATGTTCAGGGGACATCGTGTCAGATTTCCCAAGACAATTAATAGACGGTCTTTCCATGGGTAATACGTGTGCGGTGGAGGCATGGCGGTATTTGAGTGAAAGTTTGGCCTGGGCACTTAGTGCGGCGATCGCACTTTTCGACCCTGAAAAAGTTATCATGGGAGGTGGGTTAGGCGTATTTTATCCTGCATGGAAAGAGTATTTCTGGCCCCTATTAGATAGCTATCTAATTCCCGGAACACTGCGTCCCCAGATTCTTCCTTCCGCATTGGGAGAACAGGCGGTGACATATGGTGCCATATATCTAGCACGTTCTGCCGGATGGATGGAAACTTAAATTTCCGAGCGGAGGTTCGAACTTCGAAAAAAGATGTTGGTGCAACGAGGGGCATATCTCAATGAAGCATAATCCTTTGACGTCATGGTTAGCACTGACGGAGCCATGAATCAATTAGGAAACTCCGCACTATATTGTTCACGCATGAAATTTACCGTTTTGTGTTCTCCCCCTGGGTCGCCCTCAAATTGTTTCCGATAACCCTTGTTTACGCGTCGCAAGATCGGAAAAATCCCCACTCAAGCCGACACCGCTGTTCAATCTGCCTTCGTCAAGGAACCACTGACTCCAATGTCGCCCCGACGCTCAAGACCTTGAGCGTCGGGTGTTCTTATGGATGCCGCACATCTTGTCATGGGAGCCACATCAGTCGCTGTCTCTGGGACTTCACTCGCGAGTGTCCCTCGTCGGCACCCTCCGGACATAAGGGAGTTTAATACTTTGGGCCCGTTTGCTGCCATTACCCAGGAAGTGATCACCGTCACCCATATGACCCCCATCAATGCGGAGTCGACTAGCACTCCCCTCAAAGAACTCGCGACGAATTTCATGGTTCTTCCCATCACCGTCGTCCTGGATCACGCCAAACGCTCGCGCAACACATTTTCATGGCCGAGGTGGCAGGGCTGCTTATCCCCTAGCCCTTTCTACCTCCCTATTCATCCGATCTCAATCTCACCCTTTCGTTGGGAAGTTCGTCTCATCCGAGTACGTTTCTTCTCATCATGATGATCGATTCGCGGACTTCATAACGGTCATCAAAACCCATCCCCCTGAAATAGCGAGCGAACACTAAAAAAACTCGCAAGTCTGTTCATTCTCCCATGTCAGCTGTCCAGTAAATCACTGTGAATCCGGTAATTGTCATCCGGGAGCAGGACACGACACTCACTTCCTAAGTCTTCTCGTGAAAATTTTCGCGGTATCGTAATTATTTATACTCTGGCATAAAATATTTCATGTGATTTCATGTTAATTTATTGTGACGCGGTTTTGAACACTGTATAATTGAACTCGGTTGACTTTACACTAACTTTCTACTTCCCTTATCTTGTTCCTGAAAGAAGTGACAAGGTGGCGAGCCATAGTTCGCGAAGCGCCCTTGAGAAATCTGGCCACGCAATAGACACATGGGTTGATGCTCGGCGCGATATGTTGATCAGTTTGGTACAAGAGCTCGTTCAATTGCCCTCCCGTAATCATCCCCCCGACGGAGACGAGTTGGCTGCTCAACGCGTGATAGGTCACTGGCTCCGCCAACTCGGGGTGGAGGTGGACCAATACGATATCATGGCCGTCGAAAATATCGACAAACATCCCGCGTGGCGTGCTCTAGGCCGACACTATCAAGACCGTCCTAATCTTATGGCGGTGCTTCGCGGTGTCGGAAAAGGTCGGTCATTGCTTTACACAGGCCATATTGACACGGTGGCTTTGGACTCCAACCCTTGGCGGCATAATCCTTTTGGTG
>JAJZAN010000194.1 GCA_021799435.1 Bacillota bacterium
TTGAGACGCTCCAATGCGTCTTGGGGAATGTCCTGATACGGGTTATTGCCGTTCTCTATGGGAATGACCCCCTCTCAATTCCAGGAGGCGGCCTTCGCCTCCGCTAGTTTCAGCATAACAAGCCACGCGGATCCCGCCAAGCGGTACTTCCATTATTCGCTATGGCACTGTCGCCCCGGCACAGTGAAAGCGCGCCCAACGGACGGCACAATCCGCCACAGCACTAGGATCTGCTCATGATCGGGATTCGTGTTTGATAACGAGGGACGATGAGCGTCACGCCTCGACGGTAAGCCCATTCGGCGGTCTACCCGATATCCCCGCCATTGCCTGGATAGGTCTCCCAATGCATCGGCACAGCGCGGCTCCGACGTCGACCGCCAAATCCACAGCTTCTTCCGGGCTTAGCTTGCCGACCAGGCCGCTGGCCTCTCGTGTGAAGCTGCGGCCATTGACGGGGAGCATCACAACCGAAACACCGCGGTCCTTCAGAACCTCAGCCAGTTCCGGGTACATCAAGGTGTCGCCGCTGTGATAAACGGCGCTTCCGCCCACGTATACGATATATCCTAAGAACCGACCCGGGGGATCGCCGAAATGGTAGGCGTCTTCCATCGTCACACCGTGCAGGCTTCGGATCGGGTCCGGAACCACCACCTCCATGGCGGGATGATGGGCTTGCAGGCCCTGCAAGGTGTAGACATCGCGGTGATCGTGGTGTTCGTGGGTGGCCAAAGCCGCGTCCAGCCGGGGAATGTCCCGAGGTTCACAAACTGGCGCCCTCAGCCGGGGATCAGGCCGCAGAAACAAATCGATGCCGACGCGGCCCAGGGCGCCTTCCACGAGAAAACCGGCTTGACCGTACCAGTTCAGCCACGCTTCCTCCATGCCACTTTTGCCTCCTTACGCCAGTCGATGGCTCCTCGCCACATCGCGATACCAGTTGGCGCTGTCTTTGAGGATGCGCGACTGGGTTTCGAAGTCCACATAGACCAGTCCAAAACGTTTGCTGTAACCAAGCGACCATTCAAAGTTGTCCATGAGCGACCAGGCGTAATAGCGTTCCAATCGGCCGCCTTCGCGGATGAAGTCCAGGGCCGCGGCCAGATGGTCCCTGAGGTACTCGATGCGCTGGGAATCGTGCACCCGTCCGTCCGGACTGATACGGTCGTTGTAGGCCGCACCGTTTTCTGTGATGTAGAGGGGGATCGCCGTGTACTCGTCCTGAATTCTCTTGAGACATCGATACAGTGAACGGGGATGAACTTCCCAACCCATGGCCGTCACTTGATCAGGAGGGGGAGTGACCGAGCCAACGCGGAGGAACGCGTCCCTCGGATTAAAGAAAACATGGTCACGGTTATAGTAGTTAACTCCCAGAAAATCCATAGGCACGCTTAAAGCCTCCATGTCCCCAGCTTTGACAAAGTCCCAGGTCGGAACATAGCGGGAAAATTCCTGAACCATGTCTTCCGGGTACCGAGCACGGAACAGCGGATCCAAAAACCAGCGGTTGCGAAATCCATCCTGTCTTCGGGCAGCGTCCAAGTCGTCTTCCCGATCCGTCACCGCGTCCACCACGTTCGGATTCAGCACAATTCCAATCTTGCCGTCTAGCCCCATGCCCCGATAGCCCTGGACGACCCACCCGTGCGACAGCAGCACGTGATGGGCTGCTCTAACGGCTTCAGCCCAGTCGCGATGCCCGGGGGCATGCTCACCTAACCCATAACTGAGAAATGCTGTGCACCACGGCTCGTTGTGGGTCATCCAGGTGTTGACGCGATCCCCGAACTCCTTAAAAACGATTTCTGCATAATCGGCAAAGTACCCGGCCGTGTCACGATTAGCCCACCCGCCGCGGGACGCCAACCAGTCCGGCAAGTCCCAATGGTACAAAGTCGGGGCAGCCTCGATGTGGTGTTCTGCAAGGCTGTCCAGCAAGCGGTGATAGAAAGCTAGTCCCTTGGGATTAGGTCTTTTGTCCTCCGTGACGATACGCGGCCAGGCCAGTGAGAAACGATACGAGCCAACCCCCAGTGCCGCGATCAACGCTACATCCGCGGAGAACCGGTGATAGTGGTCACACGCGACATCGCCGGTTTCACCGCGCCAGGTCTTTCCGGGTGTGTGGGAAAAGGTGTCCCAGTGAGACGGAATGCGCCCGTCTTTAAACGCCGCCCCTTCAATCTGATACGCGGACGTCGCAACCCCAAAAACAAATTCCGGTGGAAAGTCGGTACCTTTCATATCGCACCTCGATCTGTCGATTTGCCCTCCAATTATATACCCCATGATGGATGAGCCGAGTCTGGGCACCATTGTGCTATACTGCGGGCAGAGATTTTGGGGAGGATGTTATGAGCGAAGCGATTGAGACCATTGAAGGCTGGTACGCCCTGCACGACTTTCGGCGCATCGACTGGACGCGCTGGCGGGGACTCAGCGAAACGGAGCGGCAGGCCGCCTTAGACGCCCTGCACTCGGTCCTGTCTGCCTACCAGCCGAGCGACCCCGAAGAAGGCTCTTTCGCCTTGTACTCCATCTTGGGACACAAGGCCGACCTGTTGTTTTGCCACTTCCGTCCGGATCCCAAGACATTGGGTGAGTTTGAGACGATGCTGGACAAAAGTCCGTTGGGACTCGTGTTGACGCGCCCCTATTCCTATTTCTCCGTCGTGGAACTGAGCAAATACCTGGCCCGCGGCATTTCCGAAGAGCAGATCCACACCACCCTCAAGCGACGGTTGGAGCCCGCCATTCCGGACCGTGAGTACATCTGCTTCTATCCCATGAACAAGCGGCGTCAAGGTACGGACAACTGGTACATGACAACTCGCGAGGAACGGCGTGAGTTGATGAAGAACCACGGCATTATCGGCCACAAGTACCACGAGCAGGTCATCCAGATTATCACCGGATCGCAGGGGCTGGATGATTGGGAGTGGGGTGTCAGCTTGTTCGCGGATGACCCGCTGCCGTTTAAGAAGCTTATCTACGAAATGCGCTTTGACGAAGCCAGCGCCCGCTTTGCCGACTTCGGCCCCTTTTATGTCGGGTCACGGCTGCCTGTTCAAGACTTGGCGCAAATCCTATCGTAAAACCCCGATTTTCAGGAGGCAACCGATGCACACCACCACCCTGCGGGTCCGCTTCGGCGAAACCGACGTGGCCGGCCATGTCAATAATGCCGTGTACTTGAGCTACTTGGAAGAAGCCCGCATCCAGTTTCTGCAGGATGCCCTCGACACAACCGAGGTGCCACTAATCCTGGCTTCGGCCCATTTGGATTTTATCCGCCAGGTATTCTTTCCGGACGTGATTACGATCGAGACAGGAGTCTATCGATTCGGCAATACAAGTTTCGATTTGGTCCACAAGGTGTATCGCCCTGAAATGGCACTGGCGCTCA
The DNA here is from genome assembly GCA_021799435.1 of Bacillota bacterium. GTDB lineage: Bacteria > Bacillota > Sulfobacillia > Sulfobacillales > Sulfobacillaceae > Sulfobacillus_B. The sequence continues at coordinate 3,413 of JAJZAN010000194.1, forward strand.
GCAGCACGGTCACCCTGGTGTATTTTGACTATACCCGGCAAAAACCCGCCAGGCTCCCTCAGGACTGGCGGGACAAGCTTTCCCGTTATTGGACTGATCCACCGGAGCCGCGCCGCTAGTAGCGCGGCCGATCCAGCGGACGACGATTGCTGCGCTCCATGTAGGTCAAAATACCACCGGCCAGAGCCCACACCCAAATCACACCGCTAATGGGCCACAAGAACGGTCCCAGAATCCCAAACGACGCCACACGCAAAATCCAAGCCACCGCCAGCACGCCCAACTGAATAACCCCGCTGAACCACTTGCCCATGAGGAGCGTTCCGATACCCGGCAAAAACAGATTGACCACAATCCCGATACCCGCCATCACGCGTCCCACACGTCTCACCTCTTGGCCCCATCATACTCCTTCTCGGCTTGAGAGGACAGTGAGGACGGGCCTTCTGGGCATCAGTCTTGGAGCCGCGTCTTCAGCCAGGCCAGCTTCTCGCTATGAAAGCGCGGAATATACTCATGCCCAAAGTATCGATACACTTGAATCCGCTTCTCTTTTGATCCGATGTGATTGAAAGCGGCAAAGATCGTGGAGGGCGGGGTTAACTGGTCAATCAGCCCCACCGACACCAAGGTTGGCTGCATGATCCAAGGAGCCAAGTTCATGACATCAAAGTAGCTTAAGGTGCGGAACACCTGTTCCTCAACTCGCGGATCGCCGTTTTGGCGCAGAAACTCCGTCAGTTCCCCATAGGGACCCGCCGGCGCAATGTCCACAGCACGGCGGAAGTGGGCCAGATACGGATACTCCGCCACGGCCACCGTGGGAATCGAGGACAGTGCCGCCACCGCTAAGGTCAGGCCTCCGCCCTGGCTGCCGCCCGTGATCCCGATCCGCGATCGATCCACCTCGGGTCGGCGGGAGAGCCATTCCACGGCCCGCACAGCATCCAAGTACGCGCCCCGGTAATAGTACGATTGGGGGTCCAAAATACCTTCCGTCATCCAGCCAGCCACATGCCCGTGGGGGCTGGGCACCGAGGTGCCGCTTCCCTGCTGACCCCGAACCGACAGCCCCAGGACTGCGTACCCGTGCAAGGCCCAGTTGGCCACCTCGTGGATGCCGCCCTCATAGTTCCAATTGTACCCATGGTACAGCACCAAGCCGGGCAGTAATTCCTGCCCCGCGGGCCGGGCATACCAGGCGTGAAGCGCGGCGCCTCGAAAGCCCCGGTATGACACCTGCGCCATCACGATGCCGTTGGCTGGGTATTCAACCCCCTCCATGGCCTCGTCCCAAGGCTCGTCCGACATTTGTCCCAGGCTCTCGTCCCAAAAGGCCCTCAGATCGGGCTCCGCGTCTAGATTGGGCCGATATTGGCGCAGTTGTTCCAATGGCATGTCATATGGCTGCAGCACGTCTCTTCGTCCTCCTTGTGGGCTCAGGCCCACTTGCCATTTCGGATGCGAATCCCTTCCCAGCGTCCCCCATG
>JAJZAN010000195.1 GCA_021799435.1 Bacillota bacterium
GTGGATGTTTGTCGTGCCAGGGATGGCCGGCATCGCTGCGGGACGGCAATGGCAGCACGCGCTTCCACGGCATGTCCTTCTGACGCTCTTTGGCGTCGTGTTGTTGTTCCACGCGGCGATTGAAGCGACAGGCGGTGGACACCCGGCAGCGGGGATGCGATGGAGACGGTGGCCCATGTGGATGCGGCTGGCGCCAGCTGGGGCGCTGGTCGGGATTCTAGGCGGGATGTTGGGAATTCAAGGCGGATTTTTGGCGACTCCTAGTTTCATGCTGGGTGGGGTGCCGATCGCCGCCGCCGCGGACTCGTCAGTCGTGTCGGTGGGATATTTGGGGATGGCTTCGGCCGTTGGATACGCCGTGAAGGGCTTGGTGGACTGGCGGGTGGTGGCGGAGTATCTGGCTGGCGGCCTGCTGGGCACCCTGGCGGTTCGGCTAAACCGGGGCCGATGGCTGCAGAGCCGGTCGATGGTGTCCGCAGGTGTGGCGGTTACCCTGCTCGCGGTCTCGATATATCTCATTGCTCAGAACGTCACTGGCTTTACAGGTTCCAGTGCCTGATTTACCATAGAATTATGGAAGGAGGGGATGACGATGGCTGTAAATCTGACGATTACGCCGGAAGCGGAAAAGGCCTTCCAGTCGTTGTCGGAAGACAAGCGTGCCGACTTTGTTCGCATCAGCGCCGGTCAGGCGTGTGGCTGCGGTCGGGTTGGCTACCAGATGCACTGGGAGACCGATCGCGCGGGCGACGACGAGGAGCTCACTGCACCGGGACTCACCTTGCTGGTCGCGGCGGAAAGCCGTTCGCTGCTCGAGGGCAGCATCATCGACTACAAGAAAGAGGCCATGTCAGAGGGATTCTTTATTTCTAATCCCAACGCGCCAGCTGGTTGCGGGTGCGGCGGCCACTAAGCTACCCAGTGGGCGGTGGCAAAGAGCGCGGTTAAAAGCATGCCCACCGGAATTGCGACAATAAAGTAGACGGCTCGGGTCCACCGGATCCGAGCCATTATTGTGGCCACCCCCACAAACAAGGGGAAAGCTTCCAACACCAGACGCGGCATGGACATGAGTGGACTGCCGGCTGGGTAATCGAGCGGGATTAGCAGAGCCGCCAAAGCGTATACCCAAAGGTAGAAGGGGATGCGCTTCACGCTCAAGACCAGCACCACTACGGCAAACACCATAAACACAAAGTTGAGGAAGTTCATGGGGTCTAGTGATGGAGCACCGCCGATGAAGAGCCGATGCAGGTTAAACGCCTGCGGGGCACTTTTCCAGGCGCTCACGGCGGCCTGGTAAATCGTGACGGGAAAGAGTTCGCGATGACGTCCCCATCCCGATTGGGCCTTTTCGAACACCAAGGGATTGCCAAAGCGAGGAACGAGAAACGCCATATATCCCAGAAGTCCGGCCGGCATCCACAGAGCGTGCCAGAGTTTCTTGATGCGGAATCCTTCCGTGCGCCAAATCATCCAGGCGAAGGGCAGCACCAAGAGAATGCCGTATGTGCTGACCAACGTGGCCAGCGCTCCTAACGGTCCGGCGATCCAGTAGCGGCGCGTGCGCAGAAAGTAGAGCGACCCGATGGCCAGCAATAAGAACAACGATTCTGAGTAGACCGCGTTGGCATAGAAGGCGGTCGGGAAGAAGGCCATGGTCAAAATAGAGTACCAAGCCACCCGCGGCCCCAAGTCGATTTGGACGATGCGGTAGAAGAACCATAACGCTGCCAGGAAGGACGCCATGGATACCACCATGCCTCCGATAACTCCGCCTCCAAAGAGCTTGATGGCCAGAGGATACAACGGGAAGAAAGCGGTGGCTTGCGGCCTGCCCGTGTAGCCGAAATGGGCAATGGACAGATACCAGAGACCGTCCCAATGAGCCCACAGACCGGCCAGCACATTGTAAAGCCCGTTTCCGGACGGCAACAGGGACCCTTGAGGGGCTTGAATCCAAGCGTGGGGAAGATATAAGAAAGCCAGGCTCGCAATCTCGAAAAAGAACAGTCGAGACAAGAGAAACACCCACGCAATGCTGCGCAGTGCCGTGCGGGTATTTTCGCGATCCCACGTGACCCGGTCAGCGGAAGCCGAGCCGGTCCATCCTGTCAACCAGTCTTTAGCCATGCTTCCTCCGGAAGTGCCGGTAATGCGTAACGGACCCTTGAACCAGCTTGTCGCCGCGGACGTAGTTGCCCAGCACAAACAATTGATTAAGCGTCAAATTGGTTACTGACGTCTTGGGAATGCCCAGCAGAGCACCTGCGTATAGCGGGTTAATCGTCGGCAGTTGGTTGACGATGGTCCGAAGCAATCGCATTTGCTGGCTGGGCACGGTGCGACCCTTAGGATACCCCAGGGTCTTCAACATCGTCAAAGGGGTGCGATTGGCAGGCCAATGCGGTGAATGACTGTACAGCACCTGCAGGATAGCATCTAAATCAGCGCTGTTTAAATAGAAATAATGGTCGATGGGAACGTGGGTGGCCCGGGTAATGAGGTGCATGGCCTGCACCGCGGTCGCGTCCGAGACCGCTTGGTAGAGCCGCATGCGGCTGTGATTAAACCTCACCGGAACTTCCGAGGGAATGGGAACGACTGTCAGTATCTGTGAATTGGGCCTGACCACAGCCACGAAACCCAGAAAGCCCGGGTAAAGGGGTGTCCCCTGTACGGCGACCAAAACATTCATGGGTTTGCGGATATTAATCACTTCCACCGTGGATGCCACGGGCGCCCTGGTCTCCAGCGAGTATCCCACGAAGAGGGCACCGGCCAAGAACACCAGCAACAGCACAAGCACTTCAACGCGGCGAAAACCAGACTCCGTCGCGCGGTCTGATGCCTGCATTCACCCACTCCTCTCCCTGTAACCCTTTGATGGTAGGCCATCATCCCCATCACGGCAACGGCGAAATCTACCGATATTATGCCCGTCCTGCGGCTCTCGTCCATCCATGCAATTGACAACAGTGTATCATGAGGATGGAGGGGAGAATGATGTGTGGCCGTTTCGCCCAATATTGGGCTTTCAAAGACTGGCAGGAGATCTGGCCGGCGGACTGGCATGTGACCGACTTTCAGCCGCGCTACAACGTGTCGCCGGGAACCCAGATGCTCTCTTTAGTGCATGATCGGGACGACCGCGCCGTCGGAGGCCTCATCTTGTGGGGGCTGAAGACCCCCAAAGCCTTCCTGATTAATGCTCGGTCCGAAACTGTCCATAGTCGACCGACCTTTCGTTCGCTGCTGCTGCAAAACCGGCTCGTGATTCCTCTAAACGGCTACTACGAATGGGATCAGACCACCCGCCAGCCCTACTACATTGCCTCCGTCGACGGGCAACCGGCTTGGGCGTTGGGCTTGTATCAACCCATGGCGGGCGGAGCCCGGGCGGTCATTTTGACCGAGGCGGCTGATCCGCAGCTGGAATCTATCCATCCGCGCATGCCAGTCCTGGTGGACCGGCCGCGGGCCGAAGCCTGGCTTAGCCGGCAAACACCCCAGTATCAAGACGTATTAGCCTCCTTGAACGGTACCGCTGCGCTGTCGCTATCCGCCACCGCCGTCTCCAAACGGGTCAACAGCTCTCGCGAGGAGGATGCCAGTCTCATCCAGCCTCTCGATCCCCACTCTGCCCGTTAAAGCTTAGCCAGCCGACGAGGTTTGTATAGTTATCGATGTGATGCGATAGGGGTGTAGAGGATAGCTGTCTTCATTGGTGAGGGGATTCACCGTCACCTTCCCGCTGGCTATCTTCTGGACCACCGTCCAGCCCTTGATAACGCGGCCGACTTCGGTGTAGTCCGGCTGTGAATTCAAGTTCTGACTTTGGCTTCCAGTGCAAATGAAAAACTGGCTGCCATTGCTGTTGACATTGCCAGGACTAATGGCCATAGCCACAATGCCCGGCTGATACGGAAAGGGCGGGGGCAGCTCCGCGTTCCATGTGTAGCCGGGTCCACCGGTACCCTTGTTGAGGGGATCGCCGGTCTGAATCACGAAGGATTTAAGAACCCGGAAGAATTGGTTGTTATCGTAGAAGTGCTGATGGGCTAAGAAGACAAAGTTGTTCACGGCTACGGGATCCTGCTGGCTGAACAACTGAATGACAAAGCTGCCGGCTGTTGTATGCACGGTCGCCTGGTAGCTGTCCTTGGTGTTCAGGGTCATGGCTGGGGGCGAACTCCAGCGCATGACTTGGGTTGCCTGCGGATGCTTGCCGGTGTGGCTGTTGCCTCCGGCTTGCTGTGATGGGGAACTCGTAATGCCGCAGCCGGCCAGAATAGCCGCGAGTGCCGCGGCCCCAGTCAATTGGTGCCACCACTTCAGGGGAAGTCCCTCCTTGGTCAATCGGCCGCCAAGCGGCGGCAGTCGTGCCTATTCTACTGGATTTGTCCGGTCTGGTCGAGAGCGGCCAACGTGCGGCCGCGCGGCCGTCAGAGGCGGGCTCGTGGCAGCCTCGCGCGGCCTCAAATGTATAGTTCGGTGGCTCGAATGATGGACCGTCTCCTAGGGAGACCAGGGCCGTGGCCGCGCCGGTGGGGCCGGCAGGCCTTTCAGCAGGCGGGACAGCAGCGCTTCGGTTTGGGGATAGCGGCGTTCCAACCACAAAAAGGCTTGGCCGAGGTGTTTGGCGTCTTGGCTGAGTCCCCAGCGAAGCACAAACATCCTTGGGATTCGTGATGTTAAGCTCCTTGGCCGCCTTAACGGGGCGGATAGCGGAAAAGTTCGCCGAGGCTGACCGTGAGCGGAGGCAGGGAGGAATCGACGAGGCATCGGGTTAGCCGCACCCCGTTTGGGAGTCCAGATCCGGTTAGATCGGTGGACTCGAAGTTCACTTCGCGGAAATGGATGCGCGATAAGTCGACGTTG
>JAJZAN010000196.1 GCA_021799435.1 Bacillota bacterium
ACATATCACCGCGCGGATTCGCAAGCTGGAGGACGAATTGGGCCGGCCGCTGTTTGAGCGCACCCAGCGGGGCGTGGTACTGACCGATGAGGGGAGGCAATGGCTGCCACACGTGGAGTCCTTGCTGTCACAATGGGAGCACACGGTTCATGCGCTCCAAGCGCCCGGCGCGCCTAGCGGGCTTCTGCGCCTCGGCTCACTGGAAACGACCGCGACCATCCATGCCGCCGGGTGGCTCTCGGCGTATCATCACCAGTTCCCCCATGTCGACCTGTCGCTGGAAACCGGGACGACGGACGAATTGGTGCAGCGCGTACTCGATCGCGACTTGGACGCCGCGTTCGTCGCGGGTGATGTCAAGCATGCTCGGGTCGCCCGGCGCATCGTGGCGGTGGAGGAGCTGCAGATTATCACCGCGCGTGGGACCGAGTGGACGTCGTGGGTCCACGATTCCGAGGTGGTCATGGTCACTTTTCGCCAGGGTTGTGCCTACCGTCGCCGCTTTGAAGCATGGCTCCAGGAGCAGCGGGTCCGCCCGACACGCCTCATGGAATGCGCCAGTGTCGAAGCAATCTTGCAATTAGTGGCGGGGGGACTGGGCGTCACCTGCTTGCCGCTGGCCGTGGTTGAGCCGTTATCCACCCGTAATCCGGTGGAGTGGCAGCCAATCGACGACGCTCACGGCAAAATCCCCACCTCCGTGATTTGGAGCAAAACGCGGCGGACTTCGACCGCCCTGACGGCGCTTCTCGGGTTGTTCGACCGTTTGCCAGTGATTGCTGATCTTCCGTTGTAATCGCTTCTTCGGACTCGTCTACTTGATTTGATTCGCTTAGCACGTTTAGCTCCCGATCGTATTACCGGCGAATCGACGGAAGATTAGGCTAAATCGCTATCCGGCCCGTTAGTGCATTAAGCTTCCCTACCCTCCGGATGTCGCTGTACCTGTGGCACCGTAAGTACTGACAGTCATGTCAACAACTTCAGTTCCACTGGGCAGACTGTCAGTAACTTTACTTCCGGAGTTTGGAGCTAAAGTTGCGGACACTTGTAGTTGGGCTGGCCTTGGAGTGCGGTTTTGCGCGAGTTAATGTGTCAGCAGGTTTACTTCCCCGGACATGAGCGAATCCAGGACCGGGGAGGCGAATCCGCCGGTATTGAAGAGGCCATCACCGGACGGATAGTAGTCGGGCTCATAGGTCCAACCTCCCCCCCAGAAGGCCATTTGCCACTTGGTGGGATCGGACTGCGACGCGGTTCCGATGACGTTGGCGAAGGGCTCGGCCGTCAAGCTAATCTGGACACCTTCGCGCGCCCACTCGCTCTTAATCAACGTAACCATGTCGGTTAGGGTGGGGTCTCCGGACATATAGAGCAGGTTGAACTTCAAGGACACGCCGTTTTTGGTCATGACGCCATTTTTCTCAACCCAGCCATGTTTTTCCAAGAGCTTCTTGCCGGCCGCTGGGTCAAAGGGGAACGGAGGCTTGGCCAGCTTGGGGTCATCGAATTGTGTGGGCGGCTGACTCGGGATAGGAGAGTCCTCCACAATCCCGTGACCATGGTAGAACGTGCTGATAATACCCTTCTGGTCGATGCCCATCTCCAACGCTTGGCGGACGTAGGCCTGTTGGAAGGCGGTTCCCACGCCGCCAGGGGCCTTGGAACTCAAGTTAGGCGCTAAGTAGTTGAAGCCAAACACGTACGGCATAGACAATCGGTCGCCGGTCAGCTGGTTGCGAGACTTCCAGTAGGTGTCTGGGAGATAGCCGACACTAATGGTGCCGTTGCGAAGACCCGTGAATTCCGCACTGGTGCTGGTCTCGTACTGGAAGATGAGCTTCTTGATGCTGGCCTTGTGGCCATCGTAATGGGGGTTGTCTACGAATACCCATTGGTTATTGGCAATCATGGATTTGAACCTGAATGGCCCGTCGACCACCTGATATTCTTTGGCGGCGGGGGAGTTGGCGTGTGACTGAAGGAATTGCAGTTCTTTGGTCATGTTGGTGGGATATTTGTCCCACACAGTCTTCGGCACGGGGCTAATCTGACCGAGACCGTTCAAGATAAACCACGTCGGGTTGACGGGCTGCGTCAGTGTGATCTTAACGGTGTGAGCGTTGACGGCTTGGGCACTCTTCCAGTCTTGGGGAAGCCCTCCGATGCCCGACCAGGCGTAGGTCCAAGGAGGGGCGGGCTTGGTGCGCGAAGTAGCCACAAATAGGTCCCAGGTAAACACAAAATCCTGTGCCGTCACGGGATCGCCATTGGACCAGTGATACTTGGGATTCAGGTCGATCGTGTACTCGTCACCGGCCTTGTTGTAGGTAATCTTCTCCGCCAGGGACCGCTTATAGTTCACTGCATCCTGGTTGGTTATATGCAGGAGCGGCTTATACATCAGGGAGTCGGTTTGGATGTTGGTATTACTTGTCAGGTGGACAGAGGATGAAAGGCTAACCCGTGATTCGCGGTGCCGTGGACGAAATCATTCTTCTCGCTAAAGGATTCAAGTCCGCGTTGCGCTTGGCAGGATTTCGCGGAACCGAGTGGAAGTTTCTTCAAAGGGGCTCCTCGGAGGAGCCAAGTAGTGGTGTGAGGGGGACGAAATATGAGCATCTCAACCATCGCAACCAAACGTCGCGGATTCCTGGCTGTACCCGGGACCGACATCGAGCTGCCCTATACGGACATTTACGGAACCGATTCGGGACCCACCCTGCTGGTAACGGGGGGTGTCCACGGAGGGGAGTATCCCGGGATTGAGTCTGCTATTCGGTTTGCATCAGGCCTCAATCCCGATGGGATTCAGGGGCGCATCAAAGTCATCCACATGACGAATCCACCCGCCTTTTATGCTAAGCGGCAATACGTGAGTCCGCTCGACCAGAAGAATTTGAACCGAGTCTTTCCCGGTGACATCAATGGGTCTCCGACAGAGCGCGTGGCAGCTGTCGTGATTGAGGCCCTCAAAGAGGCTGATTTCTGGGTTGACCTGCACGGAGGCGACATTCATGAGGCCCTGGTGCCGTTTACCATTTTCTCTGACCGGGGCGGGAATGCGGTCGTGGAGCAGGCCGAGGCCATGGCTCGCGCATACGGGATCGAGTACATCCTGCGGTCGTCCTCCATCGCTGGGGGGAGTTATGCGGCAGCTGCAGAAATGGGCATTCCAGCGATTTTGACGGAGTCCGGCCAGGTTGGGCAATTGGACGAAACGGCCGTTCAGGTGCATCTGCGCGGGTTGGAGAATCTCCTCGTTCATTTGGGCATGCACCAGGGGGAGGCACGCTCCGCGGTAACGGAACCGATCCTGACTCAATTCGCGTGGGTTTCGTCTCCGGGTACGGGTCTCTATTATGGGAAGTTCACGCCCGGGGAACGGGTCAAGGCTGGTCAACCCGGCGGGGTTTTAAAGGACGCCTTCGGGGAAGTACTGGCCGAGATTCCCTCTCCGCAAGACGGTGTCGTCCTCTTTGCTGTCACGTCTCTGGCGATTAATCAGGGCGATCCCCTGTTCGCGGTGGCGGCGCCATGAGCCGCGAGTCCGGGTCAGCAACGACCATGGCCGGTCAAGTCGCCCTGGTTACGGGTGCCGGGCACGGGCTGGGCCAAGCCATCGCGATGTCTCTGGCGGGGTCTGGATGCCGGGTGCACGGCACAGATCTGAATCCGGCGGAGCTGCAACAAACCACCCAAATCATTCGCGAGGCGGGTGGGTTTTTTGAGGGACAGGCCTTTGACATTCGCGACAGCCGGGCCTGGGGCGCCTGGGTCGACGCTGTCCTGGAACGTGAATCTGCTGTCCATATTCTCGTGAATGATGCTGGTGGCGTGGCCGGCCAAGTCCATCACCCGGTCGAAGAGGTGAGCGATCCGGACTTCGACATCGTGGTTAAAGTCAACCTCTACGGCAGTTTCTATGGAATTCGAGCTGTAGCGCCTATCATGAAACGCCAGCGGTATGGCCGCATTATCAACATCTCATCGGGGGCTGGACGGAGCCACAGTCTCACGGGAATCCAGGCCTATACGAGCGCTAAAGCGGGACAGATTGGATTGACGCGGCAATTGGCGTTCGAGCTGGGACCATACAATATCACCGTCAACAACGTCGCACCTGGTTTCGTGATCAGCAACCCCGCCACCCGCCGCCAATGGGACGCCATGGGGGAGGACGGTCAGAGGGCTCTGGTTCAATCCATTCCACTCCGGCGCCTCGGCAGACCTGATGACATTGCAGCCATGGTCCAGTTTTTCGCTAGCCCGGCGGCGGAATACGTGACGGGTCAGGTCATCAGCGTCGACGGCGGCATGGCGATGTTTTAAGGCAATTCAGCGTTGGAGGCGCCTTCCAGGGACGAGCCGGCCAGTGCTTTCATGGCTTGCGTCTTTTGCTGAGGGCGCTCCCTCTCATAGACCAAGTGGACCAGACTCTTCAGTTCCTGCTCGTTTAACAGGGAGACGTAGTTCCACGGTCCCAGATCCAGTCGTACGGTTTGATTCTTAGAACTGTCTTCGATTTCGGTTTCGACGGACAACGTCGGATACTGACCAGTAATGTGAAAGTCCCGGATTTTCACTGCCACACCTCCCTTGGATAGTCTCTAAAAGATAGACGACTTTATGCCGGAAACATTTCACTTTGGCGTGAAGGAATTTCTTCGGTTAGGATCGAAACAGAGGTGGTGGCTGCCTGTCTCGGGACAGGCGACAGACAAAGGAGATGATTGCATGGCCCACGAAGCGATGGCGTTTTTCCAGGGACGAATTATGCCGCTGAAAGACGCCAATGTCAGCATTGCGACGCATGCGTTCAACTACGGAACCGGCGTGTTTGAGGGCCTTC
>JAJZAN010000049.1 GCA_021799435.1 Bacillota bacterium
TCCCACTCCTCACATCGGCTTCCCATCGCGGCGACCGAGGTACCGGGCCAGCCGGTTCAGGTCGCCAAACCATTCCTCCAGTTCCTGATCTTCGCTGAGCGAACGATTCAAGCGCTGAATGGCCCGATCCTCTAGTCGAGGCGGGCTTATTCCCAGACGCTGGCCTAGGGTATAGGTGGTGATAAGGACTCCCGCCAACGCATCTAAAATGCGGTCCTCTGGCCCGTTTATCAGGGCCCGGAACAAGTCCCCTTCTTCGGACAACAATTCTGCTTTGAGCCATTCGACTGCCATAAGTTTCTTCGCCGAACCCGCATCGTTAAGCATTGCCGTCCACTCCTGACCGCAGAAGTAAAAAGAGCACGCCATGGCGGCGTGCTCTTGTGCATCTATTCAATCGTGAAAGGCAAGAGCGCCATGACTCGAGACCGCTTTATCGCCACAGTCAACTGCCGCTGATGCTTTGCGCAGTTTCCGGAAATACGACGAGGCAAAATCTTGCCACGCTCGGTGATGTAGCGGCGGAGCCGGGTTGCTTCCTTGTAATCCACATGCTCCACTTTGTCGACGCAAAATCCACAAACCTTCTTTTTAGGCCGTCGGCCGCGTTCCTTACGCATACGGGACCTCCTTTCGTGTTCTCGTTAGAAGGGGAGGTCGTCAGGCAACTCAGGCTCTTCTGAGCCAAACCCGCCATCGTGTGATCCTTGGCCGTCACGCGGACGATCTAAGAAACGAACACTGTCGCAGATCACTTCTGCCGCCCGGCGTTTGCTGCCATCTTGAGCTTCATAGCTGCGAACCTGCAGGCGGCCCTCGACTGCTACCAAGCGTCCCTTCGTCAAGTGATTGCCTACGGTCTCGCCGAGCTTCCGCCAGGCTACACAATCGATGAAGTCGGCTTCGCGCTCACCCTGCTGATTGGTAAAAGGTCGATCGACCGCCAGCGAAAACGACGCTACCGGCACTCCTTGCGGCGTGTAGCGCATCTCTGGGTCGCGCGTGAGTCTCCCAATTAACACAATGCGGTTAAGCATTTGTGACGTCCTCTCCCTTAGTCATCCAGGCGAATAACGATGGACCGAATGACATCCTCGTTAATGTTGAGCAGGCGGGTAATTTCGTTGGAAATTGCGCCGTCGCCCTGGAAATTCACAACCACGTAAAAACCTTCGCTGTAGTCGTTGATTTCGTAGGACAACTTCCGGCGACCCCACTTATCCGTCTTTTCGACGGTTCCGCCCGCGCCCTCAACAGTTTGCTGCACCTTTTCGAAGGCAGCCTGCTGAGCTTCTTCCGCCAGGTCGGGTTTCAAAATGTACATGAGCTCATACTGAGCCAAATCTTTCACCTCCTCCACGGACTCCCTTTCGGGGGCTCTGCATCGCAACAGAGCAGGGTGGTGTGGGTCAAGACCCAAACGTCAGTAGTATAGCAGTTTAGGCCCCCGAAGGCAACGAGCGCCGCACCGTTCGCGATGACGAACCGCAGCGACGCCGCCTTGTGTTCCTCGAGGAACAATTACCGCTCTGACGCGGGCGCAGCCGGTATATGCTGTTTCACGGCCCGCTCAAAGTCTTTGCGGGGCATCATGACACGGTGACCGCAACCTTGGCACCGCAGCCCGAAATCGATGCCGGTTCGCCAAATTTGCCAAATGCGGCTGCCGCACGGGTGTGGTTTTTTTAGTTCCACTAAGTCATCTATTGCGTACCGCGGCCTGTCCATGATTCAAGTCCCTTCCTGATCCCCGCATTGGCAGCATCACAAATACTTGCCGCCCGGCAAAATAGACAAGTGCTTGAAGAACGACATGAGGGTGTCGGCCAGCGTGGCATGGTGGATGGACTGGCTCAAGGGCGATTGGCTGACAGCCGGAACCGCCATCAACAGAGTGAGCACTAACCCGGCCACAACACCATGCTCCGCAATCCCCACCACAATCCCACCCAAGCGGTTAAGCAGGGATGTGAGACGGAACACCTTAACCCCTTGACTTGCCACAGAACCCACGCTGCGCCCGGCAAACTCCACAGCCCCCACAATGAGAAGAAACACCAAAAGACCTACCAGCGTGTGGGCCAAATGCCATGCTTGCAGGCGAGCGCCCGGTATGTGAGACGCCGGGGTTGGGAGATATTTTTCCACCCACTTGTGAAGGGGAGCGGCTGCCACGATCATTTGGGTAATCGGCTTGGCGGTACGCTGGGCGATCATCACGCCGGCAATGTATCCCAACAGACTAAATCCCACCCATACCAGACCGCGACGCAGTCCGTACAAGGCCCCGAGCACCAAGTAGCCCGCCAGTACCAGATCCACCCATCCCATTTGCGTGTCTCCCCCTAGTTTACGGGTGCTGGCCCGACCATATGGCCAATATATAGGCGAATATTGCTGCGACTAGTGATGGGTCCACAGGCCCACCGCCCCTATGAAGAGCTGCGTCGACGACGCCCCAAGATACTGCGCCCGCCACCACCGACAAGGCAAGATCGAACAAAAAGCGCCCTAAATTTATATTACCCCAGCGGCGGACAATCAGACCTAGCTGCGCCACCAAGCTGACTAACAGGAATAAGATGGCGTACACCGGCAAAGTGGCATGTATGGGGACATAGGACCGAACGTCCCACACAACAACCAGTGGCAATACGATAATAGCCAACGTCCCGACAACGCGTGCCAAACCGGGGGCCTGGGATGCACGTTCTCTCATCGATGCACCACCGTTAAAATTAATACTACGCCGATGCCGATGAGGACCCACCATACGAACGAGGGGATGACCACCCGAGGGGCTCGATGGCCTCCCCGAGCTTGTCCCATTCGCAGTCGATGCTGCTCGCGGGCGCGGCGATCGTCCAGCTTCTGGCTCTTCTTGAAGTGCGACACAAACGAAGAATACTTGCCCTGTCGTCGGTATGCCACGGCCATGTTGCGGTGAGCAGCGGGATAGTCCGGATCGCTCTGCAACGCCAGCATATAGTGCTGAATGGCTTGATCTGTCTCACCGCGCTCCAAATAGATATTGCCTAGGTTTGTCAGGGCAGGAGCGTGCGCGCGGTCCTGAGTCAAAGCGCGCAGAAAGTATTGTTCCGCCTCGCTTAACCGGCCGGTTTCCGCCAAAACCACACCCACCTTGTTGTAGCCTTCGGGACGATCAGGAAACTCTTCCAACACCTGATTAAACAACTCCTCGGCATGCGCCCGATCGCCCTTCTCCCACGAATCGGTGCCCTGCTGCAACAGAGCTTGACCGTGTTCCTCCCACTCTGCCACGACTCAGCCTCCCGGAACACCGCGATTTCTACGATAGATTAACGGAACCCACAACATAACCGCCACGACACCCATGAGGGGATACAATAATGCCACAAGCTTCTCAAACCCCAGCAGGCCGAACAAAAAAGTCGCGCCGGCGAGCCAGAGAATCCGACTCCCATACTGCTCCCGGAGGGCATATGCTTCTGCCACACCCGTTGTGAACAAGGCGATCCACAGACTTATACCGAATAAGATTCCCCATACCGCATGTAAGTGCGCCGCTATGTCCACCATCGGCAAAGCGCCAACATGAGCAATCGTGCCTAATACATGGTGTTCGAGGTACGCCAAAACCGACAAGATTAGGGCACCCAAGGCGGCCGCCATCAAACTTTGACGGCGCGATGCAAGCTCCCTGCCCAGCCCCAGCAACACCATAATTCCAGTGAAGATATTATACGACAGATATAAAAACGCTGCCAAAAGCCACCCCGGCGCGGACGACACCGGCCTCTGAATGGCATGTGACCATGACATGGCAGCCACAAGCACGACCAACAAGATTAAGTAGGGGACCAAGAGGCTGTTGGCCCGCACCACGGACGCGGTGCCCCGCATCGCGACTAAGAGGATCGCGCCAGTTGTAAAAGCGCCACCTACCAAGAGTGGGATGTGGATTAACTGACCAACCGCCGCACCGCCCCCCGCCGAGACTACTCCCAGACCGACCACGAGAAACGCCGTGGTGACCCCTTCAGCCGCGCGGACGACCCCTTGGGGGTAGAGTGACCCCAGCAGCGCACCAAAACTTCTGACTTGCTCCTTTCGACCTCGTTCCAAGGCTAGATAGCCCAAGGCACCGAACAAGAGTCCCGCCACAGCAATGCCCACGATGCCTGCGCTACCGAAACGCCCGAAGAATTGATAAATCTCCTGGCCGCTGGCGAATCCTGCACCAATAACGGCCCCAACGTACGTAAGCGCCACTCCCCAGAATGATGGCTTCATTAGAGATCCCGTCCCCTCTGGTACATCTATATCTCGGGTCGGGTAAAATAAGCATAGGTTTGGCCCATGGCCAGATCAAAGTTGGGTGAGAGAGAGGGTGTGAGAGTATGGGTGACCGCGCGGCAGGAAAATCGTCCAAGGGCAATTCGCCCTCGGAGTTTCGCACACTCATTGACCGACCCAACTGTCGCGAGGAACTTGTCCTCGGCTTTCAATGGCTGTGGCGGGAAGTCGGGCCGCCGGAAGTCATCCTGTGCATCGGAACTGACCGGGCTACCGGCGACGCGCTGGGTCCTTTGGTGGGGACCCGCTTGCAATCCGTCACACGGTTGGTATGCCCGGTATACGGTACGCTGGAGCAACCGGTACATGCCAGTAATCTCAGCGACTTTGTCCGCAGTCATCCACGGCTCAAGAACGCACGTTGCTTGGCCATCGACGCGTCCTTGGGCAAACCCGAGGCGGTCGGCGCCGTCACGCTAGGCATCGGCGCCATTCGACCGGGCGCGGGTGTCAACAAGGAATTGCCTGCCATCGGGCAGTATTATGTGACCGGCACCGTCAATATTGGGGGATTCATGGATTATTACGTCTTGCAAAACACGCGGCTTTCCCTCGTTATGCGTATGGCCGACGTCATTGCGGATGGGGTAAGGCTCAGTTTGAACCTTTAACCAGTTGCGTGCCGGCCCCCCGAGCATTCTTCGCCATATCCAGCGCCTGCTTTTCTTCCTGACTCAGTACGTACCGGCTCTCCTGCTTTTCGACAGGTTTTGCGTACAAGCGCACCTCGTCGCGTCCCCAAAGACTAGTAAGTATGAGCCCGTCTCCATTGTCATTCAGCAAGGCGGCCGAAAAGGACAAATCTGAGCCCGTGTCCATAAACGGGTTGAAGCGCACCAACCCGACCCGATTGATGGCTTGGTTCATGCGAGTCTCCAATCCATCCAAGCGTCCGTCAAATCCGTCAAACCGATCCAGCGAGGCATCCAACCGCTCATGAAGCGCAGCGACCAGCTGTTCCACATTTTCCGGCCTCTCATCGCCGAACACACTCAGGTACCGGCGACGGACGCGAGCCGCCGACGTCAGCCCCCAAATCGCCAAAATCACTGCCACTAAGGCTAGTCCTAACGCGCCATAAACCCAATCAATGGTCGGTATTGCCACAGCGGGAACCTCCTACGAATTAGACGAACGAAACACCCTGAACTTTCAACCAACCTAGTATAACCGTTAGTGCCAGAGCGGGGAGCAAGTCCGCGATATTGATGACCGTTTTTTCCGAAAGGAAATTGACCCCAATGCCCGCAATGAGAACGCCACCGACCACACTCAGATCGGTGAGTAAGGTCCCCGCCAAAAAATTCTTCAATAAACCGGCCGCCACGCTGAGCGCCCCTTCATATATGAACGTCAAGGGTGCAGCTAACATAACGCCCCATCCAGCCGTCGAGGCCAGCAACAGGCTGGTGACGCCGTCTAACACGGCCTTGGTCTCCAGAATTGTGGGGCGGGAGGACAAGCCTGCCTGCAAGGCACCGACGATGGCCATGGCTCCCACATTAAAAATCAATGCCGCCGAGATAAATCCCTGCATGAACCCGGTTTGTCCGACCCGCCGCTCCACCCACGCCCCGAAGGAGTCGAGACGCTGACCAATCCGCAAGAGGGAACCCAGCCAGGCCCCCACCACCACAGACAACAGGGTGTTCACCGGATCATTCAAAGGAATCGCCATCTTGATTCCAATGACCAGCACCACCAAGCCCATGATGCGCATAGCCTGTTGACGAAACAGGGCGG
Organism: Bacillota bacterium; assembly: GCA_021799435.1. Lineage (GTDB taxonomy): Bacteria > Bacillota > Sulfobacillia > Sulfobacillales > Sulfobacillaceae > Sulfobacillus_B. The sequence continues at coordinate 6,082 of JAJZAN010000049.1, forward strand.
ACAGCCGCCCGCCCCAAAAGATACCCGCAACAGATCCCAGCAGGGCGCCAGCCCCGTTGATTAACGCCCCCAGCAAATGACCCATCTATCCACGGAAGCCTTTCTTCCCAAATTTTGGTTCCTCAAAAAATGTTCCTCGAGGAACATTACACCACAAAACCACCCGATGGACTGCCGCCGTTCTGGTCTTCCAGCAATGACAATAGACGCTCCAGCTCATCGAGGCTCCGGTACGGTATTTCAATCCGCCCCTTGGTGCTATCTCCCCGCAGGGTTACTCTAGTGCCAAACCGTCTTCTCAATCCTGCTTCGACCGTCTTTAAGTGAACGTCCTCACGGGGCTTCGGAGGGACCGGAACGTCGCCGCGCTTAATAGCGGCCTCCAACTGCTTTACAGTCCAGCCCTCTGCGGCACACCGCCCGGCGAGCGTCATCCGTTTGGGTCCGTCCACTGACAACAGCGCCTTCGCATGGGCTACCGTAATACTCTGCTGAGCCAGCATCTCCTGAATTGTCGGTTCCAACTGCAGGAGGCGAAGGTAGTTGGCGATGTGGCTCCGAGACTTGCCTACCCGGACTCCGATTTCCTCCTGGGTCCATTGAAATTCCTCAATCAGCCGGTTGTAGGACTGACTCTCTTCCATCGGGTTCAAGTCGCTGCGCTGCAGGTTCTCCACCAGTGCCAACTCAATGGCCTCACGGTCGGTGATGTCTTTGACCACCGCCGGAATCTCAGCCAGACCCGCAATGCGCGCTGCGCGCACTCGGCGTTCCCCCGCCACCAGCTGAAATCCTCCCGGGACCGCCCGCAAAAGCACTGGCTGAATGACACCATGGGTCCGAATCGAATCTGCCAACTCGTGAAGGCCCTCTTCGGCGAAATGGCGCCGAGGCTGATAAGGGTTCGCGGAAATCTGCTCCAACGGCACCGACTCCACGTTTCTGCGCATTGTTCCCACATTGTCCTGCGGGGCAACCTTCTCTGGAATCAACGACGACAATCCGCGACCCAATCCACGCGCCTTAGCCACCCTGCATCACCTCCTGTGCCAACCTCTGATATCCCTCGGCTCCCCGGGATTTGGGATCATACCGCAATATCGGCTGTCCATGGCTGGGCGCCTCGCTGAGACGCACCGTCCGCGGAATGACGGCTTGATACACCTGTTGATGAAAATGTTTGCGCACCTCATCAGCGACCTGCGCTGCGAGGTTGGTCCGCGCATCATACATTGTCAGCAACACACCCTCAAGCCGCAGTCTAGGGTTAAGGCGCTCCCTGACCAAATCAATGGTGGAGAGCAGCTGACTCAGTCCCTCCAAGGCAAAGAACTCGCACTGCATGGGGATCATAACCGCATCGGCCGCTGTGAGAGCATTGATCGTTAAGAGGCCGAGCGATGGAGGGCAATCAACAAACACATAATCATAGCGGTCGCGAATCCTTGTCAGTTGGCGGTCCAACAAATGCTCCCGGTCCGCCGCTTGCGACAGCTCCACCTCCGCCCCAGCTAAATCCAAGGTCGCTGGCAGCAGATGGAGTCCCACAACATCGGTTGCCGTCAGCGCCTCCACTAACGGCTGGTCGCCCAGCAATACATCATAAATCGACACATCCACAAGACTCTTGTCAATACCAAGCCCCGTCGTGGTGTTGCCTTGCGGGTCGATATCAACGGTGAGGACACGTTTCCCGGAATCCGCCAAATAGGCTGCCAAATTGATCACCGTGGTTGTCTTGCCCACGCCGCCCTTCTGGTTGGCCACCGCAATGACGCGCCCCAAGCCTACCCCTCCTGGTTTTTAGGGATCCGCACCCGAATCTCCCAATAATCATCCGACTCTACGTGAGTCATTTCAGCAGCCATGCCGGCTGTCCCGACCGTATCCAAAGTCTCCTTGAAGGCATTGTAAACGATGCGAAAGTCCTTGACGACAGTCTTGGGAAGACGGCGGGCACCTGTGTCTGATGAACGACTTTTGGCCCACTCTTCGGCTTGCCGAATCGTAAGTTTGTCCTCAATCATCATCCGAAGCAATTCACGGCGGCGTTTCGCCGTGGGCAAGGTTAACAGCAATCGCGCATGGCGTTCGCTGAGCCCGGCGTCCTGAATTTGACGACGGATATCGCTTTCCAGGTGCAAAATACGCAGTTTATTGGCCACTGCGCTCTGACTCACGCCCATTTGCCCCGCAATTCGGCTCTGCGTCCAATGGAATTCTGTATCCAACCGCAAAAAACCTTCTGCCGCGTCCCAATACGATAAACTTTGACGATGCAGGTTTTCGACCAGCGCCAACACGGCACTGCCCGCTGCCTGGACCCGACGAACCACAGCGGGAACCCTGGCCAAGCCGGCCAACTTGGCCGCCCGGTAACGCCTCTCTCCAGCGACCAGCTGGAATCCTCGCTGGATCGGCGATACCACGATGGGCTGAAGCACACCGTGGACTCGAATAGAATCCGCCAAGGGCCGGAGCTCTTGCGCGGTGATGCGTCTGCGCGGCTGGTAGGGGTTCACGGCAATCCTTTCGATAGGAATCATGTCGATCGCTATGCCTGCTTGGCGCTCCATAGTGCCTCCTGCAATACGACGTTGATGTCCACACTCAACTACCCAGTTGTTTAGCTGTTCGAGGATACACTTCCGGCGTTTGTCTCGCTTTCTCTACAATAACAATCTGCCCCGGGCGGCCATCCGGCCCCGTGACGATGCTGTCAGCAGCCTGCACCAGACCACCTCCCAGTCGTGATATCCATTCAGCTTCCGCCTGAATCTCGCCGAGCCCGTCCGAGCCTTTTGGCAGTAGCAAACGCCCCCCCTGCCGCACATACGGCAATCCTAATTCCAATGACGCCCGGGGTCCAGCCACAGCCCTTATCGTCACCGCATCAAAACCCTCCCGCAATTCGGGCTCTTGCCAAATCCACTCTTCAGCCCGATCTGCCACAATCTGAACCTCAGTCAACCCGAGGGTACCGACTATTTCCTGAAGAAACTCAGCTCGACGCGTGCGCGACTCCAGCAACGTCCAATGGCTGCGGCTCCGTGCAATGGCCAAAACCATTCCCGGAAACCCCGCGCCACTGCCGATGTCGAGAAATCGTGTGCCCAATCCGTCCAGCCATGGCAAGAGCAACAGCGAGTCCCACACCCCTCGTTCCCATAGGGCCTCTCCTCGCCACGCGGTTAGATTCATGGGGGCGGCTTGTACCGCGTCAAGAAAGCCACGCAGTCGCTGCATGGCTTCACCGTCCAGAGCAAAGCGTTCTGCTATTCGTTCCTCGATGTTCACTCGTAACCCTCCCGTGCCTGGATGTTACATCCACATATTACCAAATTAGCCGCCGGCGGCGCATAAAAAAACCGCGCCCCGAAGAGCGCGGACGACATTGGTTTACTTCTGCGTTGCCGGGGCCGCACCCGATGCCCCGTCAATAGGGCGTCTGAGCAACACCACTGTCTGTCCCCACTGAAACAAGTTGGAGACAATATAGTAGATGGAAAGACCGGCCGGGAACCGGTAAGCCACATAACCAAACACCAGCGGCATCATGTACAGCATCATCTTCTGGCTGGATTCCATGCCGGGCTGGCTGGGCGTCATCTGCATCGTCTGCCGCTGCATCAAGAAGGTGCTGACGGCGACCAAAATAGGAAGAACAAAAGTATGGTCCGGTTTTCCCAAATTGTGCCAAATCCAAGCCCAGTTCGCGTTCGGGTACTTAAAACTGCGCAAAACATCAAACAAACCGTACATGACAGGAATCTGCAAAATGAGCGGCAGACACCCCGACGCCGGGTTCACGTTCTCTTCTTTATAAAGCTTGGCAATTTCCTGGTTCAACGCCTGCGGGTTACCCTTATGGCGCTGCTGCAGTTCCTTCTGCTTCGGGGCCAACTTAGCCATCTTCTGCATCGACCGCGCCTGGGTAATACCCAGCGGCAACAACACCAGCCGCACCAGCAAGGTGAGCAGGACTATCCCTAACACATAGTTACCGGTCCACGACGAAAACGCCACGAATATCGTCGTGAGAAGTCCGGTAAAGCCATGCCAAATCGCTCCCATAACATCCTCCTCGCGGCCCTAAGGCACCGGATCGTACCCACCTTCATGAAAGGGGTGGCACCGGCTAATCCGTCGGACAGCCAGCCACAGTCCTTTCAAAGCCCCATACTTTGATACCGACTCAACTGCATACTGGGAACAGGTAGGTACATACCGACACGACGGACGCGTCATGGGAGACACATACCGCTGGTATAACCGTATCAGCCCCAAGACCAGGTACTTCATACGAAATCAGCCTTTACTGTCTAAACATCCGGCCTGCCGCAAGACACGCCGCATCGACTGCTGCAAATCCGTCCACCGGGCATCCAACATTCGCTTCTTGCCTAAAAATATCAGATCCCCGCATGGCACGGTGGACTCAGCATAGAGACTGTACAGTGCCCTGAGGCGCCGACGAACACGATTTCGCTGCACGGCTCCGCCAACCGTTCGCTGGGTTGTAAATCCCACACGGGTCTCGGGACCCCGGCCCGGATAGAGAACGAAAAGGACCAGATATCGGTCCCCGAACGTCCGGCCTCGCTTAAATACCTGTCCGAATTCCGCGCGCTTCTTCAGCCGCACATACTTCATCGGTTATACCGCGATACGCTTCCGTCCCTTTTGTCGACGCCTGCGCAAGACAGCACGACCGGCCCGCGTCCGCATCCGTTGCCGGAAGCCATGCACTTTCGCCCGGTGCCGCCGGTTCGGTTGATAGGTACGCTTCATGGATTGGTCACCTCCTGACGCTAGGCAAATCGCCTCTCATTATAGCCAGCGCAATCCAAGGGGTCAAGAATGCCGCCTGCCTGTCCCGCTCTTATGATATGCAGAGATGCCTGGAAAAATACGTCACGGGAACTAATATCTGCCTCATATACAATTGTACCCCAATCCTCGATCTGCTATCATGTGGTCGAGCCTCCGCGACTGCCGGAGGAATCATTATTTTTACAAGAAATATCAACAAGTTGTGGATAATCTTGTGGATTTCTTGTGCATAGCGTTCACAGGGGGAACGAGTACCATGATCAATATCGGCCTCGAGTCGTTATGGGCTGATGTGGTGGAGCATCTACGACAAGAACTCTCCACCCCAAGTTTTGAAACATGGGTTCGGGCCGTCGTCCCGAAAGCAATTGAAGAGAATGCACTCATCTTGGAAGTACCCACAGAATTTACCCGCGAACTTATTGCATCTCGTTATACTGACCTCATGCGGGATTTGGTTCACAAATCGTATGGACGCCCCCTGGAAATCCGGCTGAACGTCGCTCCTCCTAAGCCGGCCGACACAACCCACAAGGCCGGCTCTGGAAAGGCTGAATCCAGCACGCTCAAAACATCGGAGTTTCAATCCCGCCTGAACGGGAAGTATACGTTCGAAGCGTTCGTGGTGGGAAGCTCCAACCGTTTTGCTCATGCTGCCTCGCTGGCGGTCGCAGAAATGCCGGCCCGCGCCTATAATCCGCTCTTTCTGTACGGAGGAGTCGGTCTGGGAAAGACGCACTTGATGCATGCCATTGGACACACGGTGCTGAAACAAGATCCGTCTTCTCGGGTCTTGTACGTATCGTCCGAGAATTTCACGAACGAGCTCATCAACGCCATTCAGGATAATAAGATGGTTCCCTTTCGGAACCGATACCGCAACATTGACGTGCTGTTGATTGACGATATTCAGTTTGTAGGCGGCAAAGAGCGCACGCAAGAAGAATTCTTTCATACATTTGAGGCACTGCATGGAGCCCACAAGCAAATCGTTATCTCCAGCGACCGTCCTCCAAAGGACATTCCTACGTTAGAAGAACGGTTGCGGTCGCGGTTTGAATGGGGACTGATTACCGACTTGCAGCCCCCAGACTTTGAAACCCGTATGGCCATCCTGTCTAAAAAGGCGCAGATAGAAGGGCTGTCGGTCCCCGACGAAGTCGTACAGTTTATCGCCAGCCGAATCGATACCAACATTCGAGAACTCGAGGGGGCGCTTATTCGCGTGATGGCCTTTGGTTCCATCACGCGCCAAACCCTGACAAAGGAGTTGGCTTACGAAGCGCTGAAGGATGTCATCCACGAAACTCGGCAGCGGTTAATTACCATTCGCCTCATTCAAGAAGAGGTGGCTCGACATTATGACTTGCGTGTCGAGGAATTCAAGGCTAAGAAACGGACCAAAGCGGTGGCGCATCCGCGCCAGATCGCTATGTACATTGCACGGGAACTGACGGATGCCAGTCTGCCGAAAATCGGTGAGGAGTTCGGGGGCCGCGATCACACGACGGTCATGCATGCCTGTGAAAAGATTCTCACCGACAAGACCCGGGACCCGCAGCTCAACCAAACCATCCAAAACTTGATGAAGCGCATTCAGTCACTTTAAGTGTATAACCGTGTGGGTAAAGGTCGAAATTCCTGTGGATGAGAAGTCCACTTTTGCACACAATCCCCAGCGACTTCGGACAGCTCGAATGAGCTGGGGATATCGGCCCGAGTTATCCCGAAGTTGTTCTTGTCGGATTCTTAGGATTGGTGCCGCTTTGTCGGGGTTATCCGGATATCCCCAGCGCTTAATACGATGACGAGCTTTTAAAAAGAAAACACTCTTATTCATCGGACGAACCTTCATGACCAGAAAGGACGATTGTTGGAGATGCATTTCTATGCCACCCAAGATCAGTTGGCCAAAGCGCTCAGCAGTGTCTCTCGCGTGATCATGCCACAGAATAACATGGCTATCTTGACAGGCGTACAGCTTGAAGCTCGGGACCAGACTCTGGTGCTGACAGCTACCGACCTGTTTACGACGCTTCAATCCGAGATCCCCGTAGAGGTTTCCAGTTCGGGCCACGTTGTTCTTCCCGCATCCCTGTTAACCGACCTCATCCAGCGTGTCCCTACTGCCACATTGGAGATTGAGACCGAGGACCCTTCGGGAAAGGCCGTGGTCAAATACGGCAAGAACCGTGCCACTTTGCATGGATTTGGAACAGAGCGGCTGCCGGAATTTCAACAACTGGAAGGACCCTCAGATATCATCACCATTGGGGCCGGCGTCTTTGCTCGATTAGCCCGTGAACTGCTGTTCTCTTGCGCTAAAGATGAGACACGTCCTATTTTGCGAGGGATTTCGCTCAAGTTGGACGCCGGCCGGCTTGTCTTTGCCGCCACCGATGGAAGCCGCCTTTCTCATACGTGGGTGGCTGTTCCCGAATACCGCGGCGAGGTCCGGGAGTGTGTGATTCCTGCCAAAATTTTAGCCGAGGCAGCACGCCTAAACGCCAATGAAGATGCCCGCATGACGATCGGTCGCAATGTGGTCCGGATCGAAACCGAAGCCAGCGTTTTGATGGCACGGTTGTTGGATGGTCAATATCCGGACTATCAACGAGTTATCCCGCAGGATTATGTGGTGCAAGGACGCGTGCGGGTGTCTGATTTCCGCGGAGCTTTGGAGCGATCCAACTTAATCGCCGCGCGAGATCGCACCAGCTCCGTTCGCGTTCGCCACCAGGTGGGCCAGTTGGACATTTCCGCCTCGGCGGCGGAATATGGGCAAACGTTCGAGTCTCTAGAATTCGACAGTCACGGGCAGGAGCTCGACCTCTTATTTAATCCCAACTATCTGCTGGACGCATTGAAGTCGTTGGAAGGCGAAGAGGCGGTGCTCGAATTTTCCGGATTACAGTCACCACTTCGGATTCGCGACACCGAAAACGCGCAATATAGTCACATTGTGCTGCCGCTCCGGCAGTTAGTCTAAGATGTCACTCCAGAGCCTGTCGCTCACTCATTTTCGCAACATCTCACAGGCTCGGATAGCACTGTCACCACACTTGACTCTCATTGTCGGTGCCAACGGGCAGGGTAAGACCAATATCTTGGAGTCCATCTATCTAGTGTTGCAGGGCCGTGATTTTCGAACAACGAACGAACGGGAAATCATCCAGCATGGTTCTGAATTCGCGGCCCTGGAAGGCATGGGGGAATTGTTAGGACGCCCTCAACGCTGGCAACATCGAACTCCGAGTCAAGCTGCCCGACGTGTTCATACAGGACCGATTGCTCCTGTGGTGTTGTTTGCTCCTGATGATGTCTATCTCGCTAAGGGATCGCCCGAACGGCGTCGACGCTTTTTGGACCTGTTGCTGAGTGCTCACGATGCGCGCTACGCCCGGGCACTGCGGGCTTACCACCGAACCGTTCTGCAACGCAACCGGGCTCTGAAAGAAGCGGCATTTCAGCAAGTTGTGGAAGATTTCACCCCGCTCTTGCTGCGTGAGGGACTCTATTTGTGGAATCGTCGCCGTGAAACACTAGACAGTCTTCGTCCACGAGCCCAAGCCATCCATGCGCAGATAGCCCCCGGTGAAGAATTAGCCTTTCGTTTGGAATACGGCGGAACCCCGCATGAGATCCATGATGAGGTCCGCTATGCTGCAGAAATCCAAAGGAGACGTCCGGAAGAGAGACAGCGATTGGTCACGCTGGTCGGCCCTCACCGGGATGACATTGTCATGACCATAAATGGTCTAGATACCAAGACCTACGCCTCGCAAGGCCAGCTCAGGACTCTGGCGCTAAGCATAAAATTGGCGACCTATGAGTGGCTCCGTCATGAAACCGGTGTAAGGCCGGTTATCTTGCTGGATGATGTGTTGTCAGAGCTGGATGAACGGCGGCGGCAGGCAATTTTGCAAACAGTGGCTGAACCAGGTCAGCAAACGGTGGTCACCGATACTGAACCACGCAGCTATCAAGCACTCGAGCCCCTTATCCTTTCGGTCCAAGCGGGGGAGGTGGAGCCATGGAATCCCCTGATGAGTCCCGGTTAAAGGACATCTTGCATGCTTTAGCTGAGCGGCATGGATGGCGTCAAGCCCAGTGGCTGCAGATGCTGGAAGCGGTGTGGATGCGGGCTGTAGGTCCCGCCGTCGCAAAGAACACGCGGATTTTAACTCTAACGTCCGATGGTGTGCTGTGGGTGGCGGTTCCATCGTCTGTCTGGGCGCAGGAACTTCTCTATTATCGTCCACGTATTTTGGCCGCCATCCAGGATGAACTGCCCATGATTCCGATAAAGGATGTCCGCACTCGAGTGCGGACTGAGCGAGCGCGCGTTGCTCAAGCTATAGAGGGGCGCCGGAGCCCGTACTATCCCACCACCTGGCGTGAGCCCACGACCGACGATCCGTGGGTATTGTTGGCGCGGGTTCAGGAAAAATACCAACAAGCTGCCCGCGAATGGCTGGATCAGGGATTCCAGGAATGTACGAGGTGCCATGCGCCGACGCTGAAGGGATATACCCTATGCAGCGTCTGTGAAGCGGAGCGGCGAAAATCCTGATACATGGGAGTTCAGCCACAACATGTACTTACATATCGGCCAAGACTGGATGATCCCCTATGACGACATCATCGCTATTTTTCAGCGCCGGATGTTGGACATCTCTCCAGAGTTTCGACAGTTGTTCTCGCGTTTGCGGAGTGAAGGGCGTGTTTTCGGAGATGGGGACGAGGCCAAATCCATCATCCTGACTGATCACACGCTGCTCTTCACCAGCATTTCCTGCCACACTTTATTGCGGCGCGCGGAGCATCCGGACTTGCCATTCGAATAAGGGAAACCCCTATGGTATACTGGATTTACCAGACCCGGGCGGGTCTTATTCGTGTGTTTAAGGGGGATCCCCATTCATGGCGGGCAAGCCAAGTCCTGAATATAACGAAAGTCAAATTCAAGTCCTAGAAGGCCTGGAGGCGGTTCGCAAGCGCCCAGGAATGTATATTGGTTCGACTAGTCTCAAAGGGTTGCACCACTTAGTCTATGAAATTGTCGACAACTCCATCGATGAAGCCCTGGCCGGAGTGTGTGACCGCATTCAGGTGACCTTGTACAGTGACGGTCGCGTAGGAGTCCGGGACAACGGACGTGGAGTTCCCACAGGGATCCATCCCAAGGTCGGCATCCCCACGCTGGAAGTTGTTTTGACCATGCTGCACGCTGGCGGAAAGTTTGGCGGAGGCGGATACAAGGTCTCGGGCGGATTGCACGGAGTGGGTTTGTCGGTGGTGAACGCACTTTCTTCAGAGTTGGTGGCCTACAGCCGTTTTGGAGGGGCAAGGTTTGTACAGCATTACGCAAAAGGTAAACCCATGGACCAGGTCGTGGAGGTCGAAAAGACCAAGGACACGGGATTCGAAGTCATTTTTCGTCCGGACGCGGAGATTTTTGAGGATGTGCACTTTTCTTTTGATACGCTAGCCACCCGGCTTCGTGAGCAAGCATTCCTGAATTCCGGGGTGCTCCTCTCGTTGATGGAGGAGTCCACTGGACGCGAGGTTCGGTATCACTATACGGGCGGAGTGGTCTCGTTCGTCGAATACCTCAACCTCAATCGGGAAGTGATTCACCAAAAACCCATTGCCTTCAGCGGCGAAAAGGATGGGGTGTTCGTCGAAGCGGCTGTCCAATACAACGACAGCTACACGGAAACGCTGTTCACGTTCGCCAACAGCGTGCGCACTCTGGAAGGCGGCACGCACGAGTCCGGATTCAAGGCCGCGCTGACCCGTGTGTGCAACGACTATGCACGCCGTTTAAACCTCCTCAAGGAGGCGGACCAGAATTTGTCGGGCGATGACGTGCGCGAGGGTCTCACCGTTATATTGTCGGTTAAGCTGCCCGAGCCCCAGTTTGAAGGGCAGACTAAAACTAAGTTGGGCAACTCGGAAGTTCGAGGCATTACGGAAGGGATTGTGGCCGACGGGCTCTCGACCTTTTTTGAAGAAAACCCGTCCATTGCCAAACGCATTTTGGAAAAGGCTATTCAGGCTGCACGGGCTCGCGAAGCGGCTCGCAAGGCGCGCGAGCTGACCCGGCGGAAAAGTGTGTTGGAATCGTCTGCATTGCCTGGCAAGCTCACGGATTGTTCCAGCCGTGACCCCTCAGAGTCGGAACTGTACTTGGTCGAGGGTGACTCCGCAGGAGGATCTGCCAAGCAAGGACGTGACCGTCAATTTCAGGCCATCTTGCCATTGCGCGGAAAAATCCTCAACGTCGAGCGGGCGCGTATGGACAAGATTCTTGGCAATGAGGAAATTCGTGCCATGATTACGGCCATTGGGACGGGGATTGGCGACGAATTCGACATTGCCAAGGCTCGCTATCACCGTGTGGTGATTATGACAGACGCGGACGTGGACGGATCCCACATCCGCACCCTTTTGCTAACGTTCTTCTACCGCTTTATGGCGCCTTTGATTGAGGCCGGGTACGTGTACATCGCCCAGCCCCCTCTGTACTTAGTAAAAAAAGGCAAGCAGGAACGGTATCTGTACGATGACGCGGCCCTGGAAGCATTGCAGAAGGAATGGGGCACCAACGGTGGCGAACTGAACATTCAGCGCTACAAGGGCCTTGGAGAGATGAACGCAGACCAGCTGTGGGACACCACGATGAACCCAGAGACCCGGACGCTGCTTCGAGTCGAACTGGAGGACGCGGCGGCGGCGGACTGGATTTTCACTGTACTCATGGGCGACAAGGTGGAATCGCGTCGCGACTTCATCCAAGAAAACGCGCATCAGGTGCGAAACCTGGATACCGTAGGATAAATTCGGAGGGTATATGGCGAACATTGGTCGGGTAATGCCGATTGACATTCAAGATGAGATGAAGCGCTCGTACATCGATTATGCCATGAGCGTGATTGTCAGCCGTGCGCTGCCGGATGTGCGGGACGGCCTGAAACCAGTCCATCGGCGGATTCTCTACGCCATGCAGGAACTGGGCAACACGCCTAACCATCCCTACAAGAAGTCCGCACGTATCGTCGGTGAGGTGCTGGGCAAGTACCACCCTCACGGGGACACGGCCGTGTACGATGCCATGGTCCGCATGGCGCAGGACTTCTCTATCCGCTACCCCTTGGTAGACGGTCACGGAAACTTCGGGTCAATGGATGGCGACTCGCCTGCGGCCATGCGTTATACCGAGGTTCGGTTGGCGCATATCGCCATGGAGATGTTGGCGGATCTCGACAAAGATACGGTCGACTTTACTCCCAACTTCGACGAGTCCAGCGACGAGCCGGTGGTATTGCCGGCCAAGATCCCTAACCTTTTAATCAATGGTTCATCTGGGATTGCTGTGGGCATGGCCACCAACATCCCTCCCCACAACTTGGTCGAGGTCTGCAAAGCGGCCAAACTCCTCATCGAACATCCAGAAGTGGACTTTGAGCAGTTGTTGAACGTGTTGCCGGGACCCGACTTCCCAACCGGCGGCATGATTATGGGTCGGGAGGGGATCCGTCAGGCCTACGCCACGGGACGGGGTATCATCACCATTCGCGGCATCGCCAAGGTAGAGGAAAACGTCAATGGCCGAAACCGCATTTTAATTTCCGAAATCCCTTACCAGGTCAACAAGGCCCGTCTGATTGAAAAGATCGCGGACTTAGTGCATGAACGACGCATCGAGGGAATTGCAGACTTGCGCGACGAGTCTGATCGCGAAGGGGTGCGGGTTGTCATCGAACTCAAGCGCGATGCCGTACCCAAGGTGATTTTGAACCAGTTGTACAAGTACACTCCGATGCAGCAGACGTTCGGCATCATCCTGCTAGCCCTGGTTGACGGCCGCCCGATGATTTTGTCGGTTCGAGAGATGCTGGAAAATTTCATCCGTCACCGCAAAGTGGTTATGGAGCGCAGAACCCGTTACGAGTTGGCTAAAGCAGAAGCCCGAGCCCACATTCTCGAGGGCTTGCGCATCGCTCTGCAATACTTGGACGAGGTCATACGCATCATCCGTGCGTCGAGTTCGGTAGATACCGCTCGGGAAGGCCTCATGACACGATTTGGCCTGTCCGACAAGCAAGCCAACGCCATCTTGGATATGCGGCTGCAGCGTTTGACAGCCTTGGAGCGGGATAAGATTGAAGAGGAATATCGGGAGGTCAAGGCTCTCATCGAGCACCTGCGGGCCATTTTGGCTGATGAGCAGTTGGTGTACAACCTGATTAAGGAAGACCTGGACGAGGTGCAAAAGAAGTATGGAGACGCCCGCCGCACTAAACTGGGCCCCTCCGTGAAAGACATCTCTAATGAGGACCTGATTCCCGAGGAGGAGATGGTGGTCACCATCACTCATCGGGGATACATCAAGCGTCTTTCGCCAAGTGTCTATCGGCCTCAGAAGCGCGGTGGCCGGGGTGTCAGCGGCAGTACGATGCGTGAGGATGACTTCATCGCGCATTTGTTTGTGGCATCCACCCACTCGTATCTGTGCTTCTTCACCAACCGCGGCCGTATTTATCGGGTCAAGGTACACGAAATCCCCGAGGCGGGACGTCAAGCCAAGGGTATTTCGGTCGCCAACTTGGTCGCATTGGAGGCTGACGAACGGATTGCGGCAGTGCAGACGTTGACAGACACTTTGGAGGATCATTACTGGGTTTTTGCGACAAAACGAGGTGTTGTCAAACGCACGGCATTATCCGATTATGGAACCTGGCGGGGCGGTGGCATTATTGCCATTTCGCTCGACGAAAACGACGAGTTGATTGGAGTTGAGCCGACCGAGGGCAACAGCGATGTTTTGTTGGCGACGCGGATGGGCCAGGTTATTCGCTTTGAGGAGTCTTTGGTCAGACCTACGGGCCGGGCGGCACGCGGCGTGACAGGCATCCGCCTCAAGGGTGATGACCGGGTCGTGTCGCTAGCCACCGTTTCGGACGAGCGCGAACTGTTGGTGTTGACGGAGAACGGCTTCGGCAAGCGGACGCGCCTGGATCAGTACCGGAGGACGGGCCGCGGCGGACAAGGGGTTATGGGCATGCGGTTGACCCAGAAGTCCGGGCCGGTGGCCGGTATCTTACCCGTCAACGGCAGCGAGGAATTCATGGTCATTTCAAGTGAGGGAATCCTCATTCGATTGCAGGTGGATTCGGTGTCTCATCAGGGCCGTTCATCGCAGGGCGTGAAGGTGATGCGGTTGGAAGACTCTCACCACGTCAGTGCGTTGGCCCTCGTCACAGCTGAGGAGAGCGACGAGTAGTCCCTTCAGGGATGGGGGACACCAAGCACGAGTCGCAAGCAGTGGATATTTCGAGGAGGAACAAGGGTGCAGGAACAACGCGGAACGTATAATGTGAAATCCGGTTTGGCGGAAATGTTGAAGGGCGGCGTCATTATGGACGTGACGACCCCCGAGCAGGCCGCGATTGCGGAAAAAGCCGGGGCCGTGGCTGTCATGGCCTTGGAACGGGTGCCGGCTGACATCCGGAAGGCGGGCGGGGTGGCGCGAATGGCCGATCCTCGTATCGTGAAATCCATTCAAGAAGCGGTTTCCATCCCGGTCATGGCCAAGGTTCGGATTGGACATTTTGTTGAGGCCCGGGTGTTGGAAGCTTTGGAAGTCGACTACATCGACGAAAGTGAAGTCTTGACGCCGGCGGACGACCAGTACCATATCGACAAGTGGCGCTTTGAAGTCCCGTTTGTTTGCGGTGCCCGCGACTTGGGAGAGGCACTGCGCCGCATCGCGGAAGGTGCTGCCATGATCCGCACCAAGGGCGAGCCGGGAACGGGGAACGTGGTGGAAGCGGTCCGGCACCTTAGGGCCGTGAACGCGCAAATCCGCCATGTGGTGGCGACTCCTGAATCGGAACTAGCAGACTTGGCCAAGGAACTCCGGGCTCCGTTGGAACTAGTTAAGCAGGTCAAAGAGCTGGGTCGGCTGCCAGTGGTGAATTTCAGTGCCGGTGGGGTCGCCACGCCAGCAGACGCCGCGCTGATGATGCAGCTGGGAGCGGACGGCATCTTCGTGGGTTCCGGCGTGTTCAAGTCGCAGAATCCCGAAAAGACAGCCCGCGCGGTTGTACGCGCAACGTTGCACTACAACGATCCTAAAGTTATTGCCGAGGTGTCAGAGGACATCGGTGAAGCCATGCCGGGATTGGAAATGGCTACACTGGAACCGAAGGATCGGATGCAGGACCGGGGCATTTAGCATGAAAATCGGGGT
Source organism: Bacillota bacterium (assembly GCA_021799435.1). GTDB lineage: Bacteria > Bacillota > Sulfobacillia > Sulfobacillales > Sulfobacillaceae > Sulfobacillus_B. The sequence continues at coordinate 21,173 of JAJZAN010000049.1, forward strand.
TTTGGCCATTCAAGGCGACGTGCGAGAACACTTGCGCCATACCCAGAGGGCGGGAGCAGAAGCAGTCGAGATCCGTTTGCCGCGCGACTTGGATGGCACCGATGGGTTAATCATTCCGGGTGGGGAGAGTACCACCATCGGCATGCTGATGGAGGAGTATGGGCTCATTCAGGCGATTCGTGACCGGGCTTTCTCGTCCTCGTACCCCATCTACGGAACCTGTGCCGGTTTAATCTTGATGGCTAAAAACGTTATCGGGAAATCGCCGGCGCGTTTGGGGCTTATGGATATTGATGCCTCACGGAATGCGTATGGGCGGCAAATTGCCTCCTTCGAGGTGCCGCTGGAAGTACCTGCTTTGGGCGGCGCGCCCTTTCCCGCAGTGTTCATTCGGGCACCCAAGATTCATCGGATGGGAGACGGCGTTACTGCCTTGGCGACGTACAACGGCGACGTCGTCATGGCGGAGCAGGGTCCTTATCTGGTGAGCTCGTTTCATCCGGAAATGAGCGAAGATATTCGCATTCATCAGTACTTTCTCGAGAAGGTCGACAAGCTGGCGGGAGTTCGGCATTAACTTGACTTCGTGGGGCAATCCCACTAGACTGACAAAAAGCTATAGCGCAACTCGATGATGAAGGAAAATGCTTGGCGGCCGTCTAACAGAGAGCTGGTGGCAGGTGCGAACCAGCCGGACCCAAGTTTTCCACCTTCAGAGAGCCAGTGAGAGCTGGCGGATGCCTCCGATATCGGCGCCGAGCGGGCCTGACTGCAGGCCAACTGGGGTGGTACCGCGAGTTTAACTCGTCCCGAGTTTTGGGACGAGTTTTTTATTTCCGTGAAGGAGACATGGTGATGATAGAACCCATAAGGCCTGAGCAAGATGCCCTCGAACTCATGGATCAGAGGGCCCTTCCGGAGGAAGTGCGCTTTCTCCACTGTACACGGGGGAACGAGGTCATCGAAGCGATTCAAACCTTGGCCGTACGGGGAGCCCCGGCCATCGGCATTGCCGGCGCGTACGGCCTCTGGCTGGAAGCGCGGGCCTTGCGTGATGCGAGCGATTTTCAAAGTCGCGTGAAGGAGGCTAAGGACGCGATTCGCAACGCCCGACCGACGGCGGTGAATTTGGCGTGGGCCATCGACCGGATTTGGCGTCAAGTTGAGGGTATGGCTGCCAGCGAAATGGTGCCTAGATTGCGCGAGATGGCTGACCAGTTATTTCACGAAGAATGGGCGCGGAATGACCGGATGGCTTCTTACGGCGCTGATTTGCTGCTACCCGGGAGCCGGGTGCTGACTCACTGCAACACCGGATCTTTGGCGACCGTGGGCGTGGGGACGGCACTCGGCGTGATTCGAGAGGGACACCGCAGGGGCTTGGTCCGCGAGGTGTTGGCCGACGAGACGCGGCCTCTCTTGCAGGGTGCACGCTTGACAGCTTGGGAATTGCAGCAGGATCAAATTCCGGTGGCGGTAATTACCGACAGCATGGCCGCTTCATTGATGGCGGCCGGACGGGTTGATGCCGTCCTGGTGGGGGCTGATCGGATTTGCGCGAACGGAGACACTGCCAACAAAATTGGGACATATAGCCTGGCCGTGCTGGCTCAATACCATCACGTGCCTTTCTACGTGGCTGCACCGATGAGCACGATCGATCCCGAGTTGGCTGATGGATCGCAAATCCCCATCGAACAGCGCAATCCTGATGAGGTACGGCAAGTCCGCGGCGCCATCATTGCACCCCGGGATGTCGCGGTGTACAATCCGGCATTCGATGTGACTCCCGGCGCCCTCATCACCGCCATTATTACCGACCGCGGGGTGGCGCGGTGGCCCTACGGGCGGGATATCCCGCGCCTGATCAAGACTGAAGCTGAAGGAGGACAGCATCATGAATGATATTCGCCGGATCCGCCAGGAGCCCGAAGAAATGCAGCGGCTGTTGGCGAAAAAGGGTATCGAGGTCGACTTTGGCCCGCTCATTGCTTTGGATGCACGCCGGCGGGAGGCCTTGACGGAGATGGAACAGTTGAAGGCGGAGCGCAATCGGGTATCCGAGGAAGTGGCCCGCATAAAAAAGACTGGCGGTGACGCGGATGCGTTAATTCTGGAGATGCGCGGGGTTGGGGAGCGCATTGCAGCGCTGGAAGCGGACGTTCGGACCATGGACGGCGAGCTGGAGGCAGAGCTTCTCACGATTCCCAACCCGCCCATGGCAGACGTGCCCGATGGCGAGTCGGCGGATGACAACGTTGAGGTTCGCCTCTGGGGCCAGGTTCCGGCATTCGACTTCGACCCAAAAGCCCATTGGGACCTGGGCGAGTCGTTGCACGTGCTGGATTTTGAGCGTGGCCGGAAACTGTCGGGTGCGCGGTTTACCGTCTTCGCGGGACTTGGGGCCCAATTGTCCCGAGCTTTGATTAACTTCATGCTAGATCACAATCGAGCCCGAGGCTATGTAGAAATGGCGCCGCCGTACTTGGTGAACCGGGAGGCGTTGGTGGGAACCGGACAATTCCCCAAGTTTGAGGAAGACGTCTTTCGGGTCGTGCCGCATGAGTACTACCTCATTCCCACGGCGGAAGTGCCATTGACGAACTTGCATCGGGACGAAATTTTACCAGATGCGGACCTGCCCATCCGATATACCGCCTATACGGCCTCGTTTCGGGCCGAAGCTGGCGCGGCGGGACGCGACACGCGCGGTATCATTCGCCAGCACCAATTCGACAAGGTGGAACTGGTCCAGTTCGCGCGGCCCGAAGAATCGGAGGTCGCGCTGGAAGCCATGGTGTTGGTTGCACAGGATGTATTGGAGCAATTGGAGCTTCCATATCGCACCGTGTTATTATGCGGCGGGGACATGGGATTTACCCAAGCCAAAACTTATGACATCGAAGTGTGGATGCCGAGTTATGCGCGCTATGTGGAAATATCGTCGGTCAGCCTATTTGGCGACTTTCAAGCGCGCCGGGCCAACATTCGATACCGTCCCCAGGGCAGCAAGAAGACAGAGTTTGTGCATACGTTAAATGGCAGCGCATTAGCCATCGGTCGCACGTTTGCGGCTCTGTTGGAGAACTACCAACAGGCCGACGGCAGTGTCCGCATTCCCGCCGTGCTGAAGCCATATTTGGGCGGACGTGATATCATCGAGACGCGCTAGTGCTGGCAGGTGAAGCAGAAACTGTCTCTTGGATTTCAGTGCCGCGGTCGGTACAATAGAAGGAGGCTTGGAGGGGTAGCGTAATTGGTAACGCAGCGGTCTTGAAAACCGCCGCCCTTAAAAGGCTTGCAGGTTCGAGTCCTGTCCCCTCCGCCACTTTTTTATTGCCATTTTTCACGTCACATCATGGCGGTAATGAAGACGTAAAAGGCGGCGAAAGCTGTGAATTAGTGCTGGTTCGTGAAGTGCTGATATCCAGCAAACGCCACTTGCGGAGCCTAAACGAGCTATGATACGATGGGTTTTGCCTGTGGAGGGATACTCAAGAGGTCGAAGAGGGCGGTTTGCTAAACCGTTAGTAGGCTACTAGCCTAGCGAGGGTTCGAATCCCTCTCCCTCCGCCATTTTTTTGAAACCGTGCCAGCGAAACGCATTTGCTGAGGCGGGGACAACGATGATATACTAATTGAGTCGCGCCCGTAGCTCAGTGGATAGAGCGCCTGACTACGAATCAGGAGGTCGCACGTTCAAATCGTGCCGGGCGCACCATATTTTTGGAAACCCTTATAGGACGTGGCTTTTCTGGAACGACGGCACCGCTCAGGCGGACGTCGTTTTGTCGTTT
>JAJZAN010000197.1 GCA_021799435.1 Bacillota bacterium
AAACGGGACCTTGTCGGCTTCGAAACCGAGTTGATAGAGATGGTTATCCCGGCAGATCTCGGCCAAGGTGTCCCCCACTTCGCGGCCGTGGCGCACAATCTCATAGTCGGGACATTCGTGGGCGGCCTGTTCCAAGTATCGGAAGTCGGTGACAAACCAGCTCTTTTGCTGACTAATGAGGAGGTATGCGGAGGAGCCTGTAAATCCGCTCAAATAGCGGAGATTGGTGGGGCTCAGTTCTTCGGGGGACGCGATGACGGCGGCATCGAGCCCGCGCTCCTTCAGGGCATCTTGAAAACGCCGGAGAGATTTTCGCATAAAAGCGCTCCTTTCCGAGCTTCGGGATCCTGGGGTGCACAAGATAACGAACGTGCGCGATCCCATTAAGATGCGTCCATTATACCGTCTAAGGCGCGTAAATAGTCCAAGACTTGGGGGGCTTGCGCCACGACGGCTGTTCTTGGGGCAGTACCACGAGCCACGCATTGCCCGCAACAACGGACGCCCCATGAAACCACTCGCCCACCCAAATGGAGTGCAGGCTGAGCGTGGCGGGGTTGAATGCGGTTTGCACCACGGCCAGGCCGTTCTTGTACGGGAGGCTCTCCTCGCCGTAGACCCCATCACTGCCAATATTGGTCCGCGAGGGCACGGTTTGCACCGTGTAGTCTTGGGAGATGGGGGTCCATTTGTGGGTTGTCTCGGACCAATAATATGAAGCCATGCTCAACCCGGCGTTTTCGCCGGGCTTGTAGAGACGGCGAAATCCCACTTGCAGCACCATGCCGCCATAGGTACGAGTGAGGGACATGATGTTGGCAGCGTAATGCGGCTTTCCGTAATAGGCCGCTCGAGCCAGCTGCTGATCCAACAGTGCAGACCAGGGGGACGGGGAGACCGTGATGGCGATGTTTCGGGTTTCGCGATTGCCCGAGAACATCGCGTACTGGCCGACCAAATGGCCGACGCGGGCGGGAGCCACTGCACCCGACGGCAGCCATCCGGTCCAGGCGGTTGCCGCGGCGGGGCCGTCCAATCCTCTCCAAGCATGGGGCAGCGACGCGATGGTTTGCGCGTGCAAAGCCAGTGATCCGCCGTGGAGGCGATAGGGTGTGTAGAAAATGGGGGTCCGTCCCGTGGACGGCATGGTGCCCCTCGAGGCTGGCGCCCAGACCATGCCGCGGGCCAACGGCAAGAGAAAAATGCCGTTGTGCCGATAGGGCCCGGGGATCACGTACACGGTGTGGTTAATCGCGATCTGGGTACTTTGATACCGTATCTCCCGCGTCCAGACCGTTTGGTTGGTGAGTGGCTGCGCACCTCCTGCCACTTCAATAACGGCTTCACCCGTACGCGGTGCAGTGGTTTCCTCAAAGGCTGCGGGGCTCGTGACAGTTTTGCGGGTGCTGAGTCCTGGCGGATAGGGACTGCCGTTGGGTTTTTGCCACAGGGTCTCAACATTGAGTCCGGATGGCATAGCCGCGGCATCGACGACAGGTTTGGGCAGCGACAGCGTCATGACCCCAGCGGCCGCCAACACGAGGCCGGCGGACAATATTTGGGCGTAGGTTTTCATTAAAATAAGCGCCTCCATGGTTTATGGCATGCTGAAAACTCAACGCTGCAGCGAAGGCCGAGGTTACCAGGTGGCGATAATGCGCACGCTATCGTCAACGCCATTTCGCGCCTTACGCAAAAAGTGAGCGCAGCGAATCAGCGGTTAAGACTGGCTACTGGCCGTGACTCTCTGTTGAGTGTCATGAAATTGTCATGTTGGCGGGCTACCCTTGTGTACGAGAATTTTTTGCACGGGGGGATGGATTGTGGCCGCGTCAGCAAAATTATTGGCACTGTGTACGGCGGCCGTGGGAGCTGTTTATGCGGCCGGGTATGTGTATACGCAGCCATCCGCCGAGGCATCGGGTGTTTCGTCGCATGGCTCGCTGGGCGGAAATCCGTCCAGTTCACCGTCCCCATCGTCCAGTCCGGCGCCCAGCAGCAGTGGCAGCGCTCCGAGCAGTTCGGCATCGGCGTCCAGCCCGACCGCCAGCAAGGTGACATATCGGGATGGAACATACACCGGATCCGGGTCCAATGTGTACGGGACGCTCTCGGTAAAGCTGACGATTGCGGGCGGGAAGATTACTTCCGTGAAGATTACCAGTTATAACATGCACTATCCGTCGTCGTTTATATATCCGCAAATTGCCAACGAAGTGATTCAGATGCAAACGTATCGGGTCTACAACATTACGGGGGCAACGGCCAGCAGTTATAACTTTGCTGAGGCGGTATATTATGCGCTCCAGAAAGCGAAGGCGTAACCGTGCAGAAACAAATCGCTCAGGAACGGACCACGCTGGTTGAATCCTTTTTGCTGATGGGAACAGTGGTGTCGATTCGTTTGGTCGGAGAAGGCTCAGTGGCGGACATGCGGGACAGCATCGACCGCGCCATTCATGCCATGCGCAGTACGGAGGAAGCGTGCAGCCGCTTCGATGCCGCGAGCTCCCTGCGTGACCTGTGCCGACGGCCCGGCGAATGGGTGGCGGTACCGGCAGCGCTGTTTCAGGCGTTAAGCATTGCGCGGGAGATGGCGGAACTGACGGGCGGCGTTTTTGACCCGACCGTCGGTCGGGCGTTGGAGTTGCAGGGATTCAATCGGCACTATCTGACCGGAGATGAATCGGATAGTCAAGTTCCGGACGCCGGAGCATCATGGCACGACATCGAGCTCAATCCGGACGGCATGCAGGTGCGTTTGGCCACACCCATGCTGCTGGATTTGGGCGCCGTGGCGAAAGGTTTGGCTGTCGATTTGGCGGCGCACGAGCTGGGCTCCTGGCCCGGCTTCTCAATTGATGCAGGCGGCGATGTGTTCGTGGCCGGTTCCGACCCGGAGGGAGCCATTTGGCGCGTGGGCATTGAGCATCCATTGGCCCCAGACTCGCTCTTAGCTCAGCTGGAACTGACCAACATGGCGATCTGCACGTCGGGCAACTATAAGCGCCGCAGTGCCGAGAATGAGGCGGTGCACCACTTGTGGGATCCTTCGCAAAACCACTCCGCCGAAGGACTGAAGAGTTGTACGGTCGTAGCTCCCCAGGCTGTGCTGGCCGACGTGGTGTCCACGGCGGCATTCGTGCTCGGACCAAAGCGGGCATTGTCTTTCATTGAGGAAATGGATTTAGCTGGAGTGGTGGTTCACGAGGATATGACGGTGCAGATGACAAAGTCGATGGGAGGGTACATCCGTGAATAAACAAGCGGCAACGCCCGCCCCTACGAACAAATCTTCCTGGGCCGCCTTCAAGCGATTTATTAAGACACCGAAAGGCTACGCCCTCGGCGCTCTGATTTTACTGACGCTGGTGGGCAGCACCTCGCCGCAGGGCCATATGGGCATTCAGCACGCCTTGGCGGCGGTCATCGCCGCGGCCGTCTTTGATGCCGCGGTAGCCAAGCTTTTGAAGCGGCGGGTGACTGTTTCCACTGGCGGGATCATCACCGGCCTTATCGTGGCAGATGTGCTTAGCGGATTGGATCCCCTGTATGTGGTGGTGCTCACTACGCTTATTGCGCTGGCGTCGAAGCACTTGCTGAAGCGGGGCCGCAAGCCAATTTTCAATCCCGCGGCGGTGGGCCTGCTGGCGGCGATCGGCATTTTCGGGGCAGCAGAAAGCTGGTGGGCTGGCATGGCTCTCATGCCGGTCTGGTACTTGGCTCTCATGCTGGCGGTGGGCATTTTCGTCTCCATTCGCGTCAAGAAATACCCGCAGGCCCTCACCTTTATGGCGACCTATTTGCTGGGCGTGCTGGCCATGGCCTATTTCCACTTGGGACTAGCCTCAGCTACCCCCGCGGATGCCTTGAGGGAGCCGTTCATCAACTCCGCCTTGTTCTTAGGCTTCTTTATGCTGACGGACCCGCCTACCAGCCCCGGCACGACGCCGGAACAGGTGGTGTTCTCGATTATCACCGGCATCGTGTCGGTGGGGATGTTCATGACGTTTGGCGGGCTCACCTATTTGCTGGTGGGACTCTTGGCGGGAAACGTGTTCACCGCAGTACTGGCGCAGCTGCGATCGCCGGTGAAAAAAAGCACCAAGGTCGAGACACCCAACAGAGCGTCAGCGTCCTCGGGCGCATAGTTTCGGATCCAAGGGCCGCACGCCTCAGGTGTGCGGCCTTTTTTTCGTCAAATTCGGTCGAGGTCGGCTACGGTCCGGTCATTGACGACGTTTCCCGTGTTGAGGGTACCTTTGGGTTCCAACAAAATCGCCTTGACCTCCTGTTCAGCCACCGGCATGTGTTCCACACCTTGGGGGATAATAACGAACTCGCCCGGATCCAGTTCGACGTCAGGCTGATCCTGAATGCGCATCGTAAGGTGTCCCTGAATTACCAAAAACATCTCGTCTGCATTGTCGTGATGATGCCAGATAAACTCTCCCAACAGCTTGACCAGTTTCACTTCCGAGTCATTGATTGCTCCTGCGACTTTTGGGCTCCAGTGGTCCGAAAACTTCTCGAACTTCTCGGCCAGATTCACTTTTTCTATCATGGGCATCCTCCACTCTGCTGTTCTGCCTCCATCGATTCTAGCCACGCCATCAGTCGACACGCAACCTCTGCAGCACCCACGTTTGAACAGAACATCCCACTATCCGACTTTAAGCGGGGTGATCGTTCATGAGGACCCGGCGTGGGCAGGCTTTCCGTTTCCCATGGGAGGCTTATGTTGCGAAGACGGGTGACGTCAAGGGGTGATGGGCTCGGTGGGTGACACGGATAAATCACCTCGCTTGGGCGATAGGCTTGG
>JAJZAN010000050.1 GCA_021799435.1 Bacillota bacterium
TGGCCCGTGTTGCCAACGGACTAATGGACCCTCCCATGGTCTTCACCGGGAGACCGACTCAGCAAATTTTGGCGTGCTTCACTCTAGGGCACACTAGTCGTACCACACTCAAGAAGGCACGACTGCGGGTCGCCACTCCCATCCCGCTGTCGAATGTTTGTGCAAACGGACCAGAACCGCTACTCTCAAAGAAAACACGGCGGTGAGCCGGAAAGGACCCGAGGTGTCAGAGAAAACCCCAAGTGCCCGCGAGAACCGCAAAGACGAACACATCCAGGCCGTGCGGCAGATGCCGGAAAACCATTCGACAGGCTTCGAAGACGTGGTGCTGGTGCCTGAAAGCGCCAGCGAGGTCGATTGGGACGACATCCATTTGGAGACCGAGCTCTTAGGACGGACCCTGGCCTCCCCCATTATCATCAACGCGATGACGGGCGGTACCGCCCAGGCCGAACGCATCAACGCGCGGCTGGCCCGCGCAGCCCGGAGGCATGGATTGGCCATGGCGGTCGGATCGGAGACCGCCGCTCTCAAAAATCTCCGGCTCTCCTCGACCTACACGGTGGTGCGGGACGAGAATCCCCACGGAATTGTCCTGGCCAACGTCAGTATGGGAACTGACGCAGAACACGCTCAAGCCGCCATTGATCTCATTCAAGCCGACTTCCTGCAAGTTCATTGGAACACCGCGCAAGAATTGTTCATGCACGAAGGGGACCGCCAGTTTCGAGGACTTCTGGAACGGTTGCGAGAGGTAGCCGACCACGTCTCCGTACCCGTCATCGCCAAAGAAATCGGTCAAGGCATGACGGGTGCAGCCGCATCGCGCTTCGTGGCATTTGGAGCACGTGGAATCGACGTCGGGGGACGGGGCGGCACCAATTTTATCGCAGTAGAATCGTGGCGGCGTGGACAGATCGTGGACGCCGATTGGGAGACGTGGGGACTGAGGACCGCAGAAAGTCTCCTCGAAGTCGTGCACTCAGTCCCTGCGAACGTGGCGGTGATAGCGTCGGGCGGAATCCGCAGCGGCCACGATGTCGCCAAAAGTCTGGCCATCGGAGCGACGGCGGTTGGCATTGCCGGGCCCCTGCTGCGGCTCGCGGCAGACGGCGACGATGACGGTCTCCATCGCTATATTGAGGAACTCCATCTTACCTTAAAGCGCCTCCTGGTCCTGGTCGGAGTCACCCGCGTGGACGAGTTGCAGAAGAGGCCGGTGGTAATACGCGGCGCGGTACACGATTGGCTCGAAAGTCGCGGCTTTGAGGACATTTTGCCGCGCCTGGCGCGACGCGCAGCCGACTAGCATCCCCCCTCCCATGAGTCCTGTCAGTGCAAGCTTGCGTCCGCACGAGACCGCGTGACTCCATCCGCAGCAGCCTCTAGCGATCACGATAGTCAGTGAGGATTTGGTTCAAGACCCGCTGTGACTCGCGAGCTTTGGGTGATTCGTGATATTGGGGGTCAGCCAAGATAACCAGGACCTTCCACAGTGCCCAGGCTCGACCACGGAGCCATGTTCCCTCATCCGCCCCCAAAGCCTGACGAAACACCTCGCGGCTCTGGCCCTCAAAAAAGGTCCACGCCATGGCCGCGTCACAAGCCGGGTCGCCCACCCCCGCACATCCGAAGTCGATCACCGCACACAAGCGGCCTTCAGCGCACAACAGATTGGAGGGGTGAACATCCCCGTGAAACCACACCGGGAATCCAGACCATCGGGTGGCCTGCGCCTCCTCCCAGACGGCGAGGGCGATGTCGGAATCGATGGCCCCGCCTAATATATGGATGGCCCGCCGCGTCTCGTTGTCATATACGCTAGTGTGGGAGCCGCGGTAAAAGTTGGCGGGCCCGGGTTCCGGCCCCTTTAAGTTCACCTGTCGCAACGCCTGCAGAAAGCGACCCAGATCCCCAGCGAACGCATGGAAATCCGCTACGCCTGAGGCGGATACGGTCTCCCCCTGGATCCATCGATAGATGGACCACGACCATGGGTAGGTGTCGGAGGAGCTTCCCATGGCCACGGGCTCGGGAATGGGCAACGGCAGCAACGGCGCGAGTTTAGGAAGCCATTGGTGTTCACGCGGCACCTGCGGCGAATAGGCCTCTGCCGTTGGGAGGCGCACCAGCATATCGGATCCCAAGCGAAAGGTCTTGTTGTCCCAACCGCCCGGCTCTATGGGCGCAACGGCCAGGTGTGCCCATTGCGGAAACTGATGCCTGATGAGGTCTTTAACGAGACCTGTTGTGATGGTCATGCGCGATTCCATATTCCTCACCCTTCTAGACACACTCTCGCCAGCCCTTCCTGCTATTCCCTATAAACGGTAAGTAAGTTCGCATGAAAGAGGGGTTCTTTTCCCACGCTAGCATACAGCGATATCTTTCACGGAGGATCTGCCATGCAAAGGACACGCCCCGCCCGGCGGACAGCCGTACCGCGACGGCTGGCCGCCCGTAATCCAGCGGGAGGCGCCAACCCGAATTCCCACGGAACGCTGCACGTGCCGGGTTTAGTGCTAATCGGCATCGGAGGCATTATTGGGGCCGGATTCTTTCTGGGTTCGGGTCTCCCCATTCGCACAGCTGGTCCCGCAGTATTGTTGGCTTTCCTGTTCGGAGCCCTGGTCAACGCACAGGTCACCGGCGCCCTGACATCGCTGGCTATCGACGATCCCCAGCCTGGCGCATTTATGACCTACGCGAAGAAGTATCTCGGTCCGTATGCCGGATTTTTAGAAGGGTGGACCTACTACATCGCAAGCGTTATGACCATTGCCAGTGAGGCCGTCGCGATGTCCATCTTCTCCCATCTGTGGATTCCTTTTGTCCCCTTGTGGGTATTGACGGTCGTGTACGCGCTGGTAGTGCTGCTTATCAATGCGTTCGGGGTGCGAAACTTCGGCCGTGTGGAATCGTTGATGAGCGTTTTGAAAATTGGAGCCCTAGTGGGATTTATCATCTTCATCGGCCTGTTGGGACTTCATCCCCACTACGCGGGTTCTGCGTCCAGAGCCCACTCTGGAGCCCTGCTGTCCGGAAGGTTTTTCCCCAGGGGCGTGGGGGGGCTGTTTCAGTCGATGCTCATTGTCATCTTCGCCTATGCCGGCATCGGCGTGTTTTCTACCGCTGCGTCTGAGATGCGAAATCCCAAAGACATTTCCAAGGCCGCCTGGATTACGGTGCTGGGTCTAACCGTGCTGTACATCATGTCTATCGGCCTCACATTGATGGTCATCCCCTGGAGACAGATCAGCACCTCAAAAAGCCCCTTCGTGATGGCGCTGGAGCAAGCGGGGACTCCTGTCCTGGGCGACATCTTCAACTTCATTGTCCTGATTGCATCCTTCAGTGTGATGGCCGGAGCCGTCTTTTCTGCCACCCAGATTCTCCGTGGGCTAGGTGCCGCCCGCCAGGCGCCTCCATTTGTTTTACGGGTCAACCGTCGTGGAACCGGCATGGGGGCGCTGGCGGTAACGACCCTGGGGGTAGGCCTGACTATTGTCATTTCGTATTTGCTGCCGGCCAATGTATACGACTTTCTCATCAGCGCCTCCAGCTTCCTGACATTCCTCTACTGGTTTGTGATTCTTTGGGCCTTTCTGGTCTGGCGCCGACATCGTACGCCGCACGGCGCCCATGTCTCATCGCTGGCCTTCGGGCACCCGATTTCCACCCTGGTCATTATGGTGTTCATTCTATTCATGACCGGGTACGCGCTGTTGCAGCCCCAGCAACGTCTCGGTTTTTACGCTTTTGCCGCCCTCTTCGTCCTGATATCGAGCGGCTATGTCGCGAGCCGGGGGCGCTGGCGCATTCCCAAATAGCTCTCGGCTGCGCCCAGCAAGTTGTCACCACCAGTTACGCCTCTGGTTCTGCCAGCAAGTAGGCGGGATATGGGTGTTTAGCGAATCCAACCACACGCAAACCGGCCCAGAGCGCATCCTGAAACTGGCGTTCAACGTTCTCTCGCCATCGAAGCCCAAGGTCCGGATCTTCCACTTTCAACACACCAATATCGGGCGGAATACGAATGGCACAAGAGTGGTTAAGAGCCCCAGAGGCGCTCCGTGGGGGGCGGGGCACGCGCCACTCACAAAGCACCCGGTCACTCGGCAGTCCTCGATTCAACCGGCTGGTCATGGTGCCATAGTAGTTGGGATAATAGGCGACAATGTCGGCCCCCAAGACGGCGACATTAAAGTACGCGTTGTTGGCCCTCAGCGGATCGAATGTCCATTGAATCCTGGCGTACCCGGCCGTTTCCGCCCACGCATTCTGGTGATATTTAAGGATCCGCCCAATTCCTTGGCCTTGATGGTCGGGAACCACGCCGGCCTGATGTGAATACAAGAAGGGTCCACCGGCATCACAGCTGCCGATAGACATGGTAAAGCCTAAGAATTCACCGGGTTGGCGCGGATCGAAGGCCACGGACACCTCGCCGCCTAAGGAAACCATCACTCGCATCCACGACGTTGGCACGGGATCGTCATTGCCCCAGATAGCCTGTTCCAACTTTGGAATATCGGCCCACTCGTCCGGATTCGTCAGAGTGCGAATTGCAATGTCCATTCAAGCGCCCTCCTTTTTCCTCCACTCTATGTAGGCCGGTGGAGAGGGGCACTCAAGATGAGCACAGGCGACTCGGGTGTTGGCGTCCGTCAACACTAAAGAAGCCGTCGTGTCGGCGGCCTCCTGAAGCCTATCGATGATTATTCCGAGATCCGCACCAGCAGCTTTCCGATGTTCCCGCCCTTGAAGAGCATCTGAAATGCCTCGACAATACGGTGGAACCCTTCGATCAGGGTCTCTTCATAATGCAAGTCTCCCCGGGCTGTCCACTCGGCGAGCTGGGCTCGAGCCTCGGGATAGATAGCCCGGTAGTTCATTAGCTGAACTCCTTCCATCACCGCACCGCGGTTTAGGAGCAGGGTGGGGATGGCAGGAGTGGTCTCGAGTTGCTCGAGGTTGTACTGAGACATCTGCCCGCAGACCGCGATGCGGGCCCCGTGTGCAATAAGGGGAAGAACTGTATTAGAGACAGGACCACCGACATTGTCGAAGTACACGTCCACCCCCTGGGGGCAGGCGGCGCGGAGTGCGTCAGGAAAGTCGGATGCGTTGTAGTTCAAGGCTGCGTCAAAACCCATGCGGCCCACGAGAAGCGAGCATTTTTGGTCCGTACTGGCGATTCCCACAACCCGTGCGCCGGCCAGACGCGCTACCTGCCCTGCTACCGAGCCCACCGCGCCAGCAGCTCCCGAAACCACCACCGTCTCGCCGGGCTTGGGCCGACCCACCTGTGTCATTCCGCAATAACCCGTAAGGCCCGTGCTGCCCAGGACCCCGAGTGCGGCCGATGCAGGCAACGACCCTGTCTCAACAAGCTGGAGGGTTCCGCCCTTGGCCACTGCTCCAGTCTGCCAGCCATAGCCTGCGTGGACAAGGTCGCCGACGCTAAGGCTGCCCTCACGACTGTCGACCACCCGGGCTATGACGGACCCGGTGATCACATCGCCGATGTTGTAGGGCGGGGCGGGTTCGGCAAGCCCGGCCATTCGTCCGCGCATGTACGGATCGACAGATACATACATGGTCTCAAGGAGAACCTGGCCCTCCGCGAGAGCGGGAAGTTCCAGCGTTTCGATTCGAAAGTCAGACTCCTCCGGCATTCCTGTGGGGCGCTTGGCCAGCACAATCCGCCGCACCTGCATGGGCGTTCTTCTCCCTTCAACACCGGGCCTGTGATCTGACATCACACAGGGCTAACCGGCACCGATTCCTGTCTTTCTTCCCATGGTAGCGCTGGTTGAACCCCTTTGACTACATCCGGCCGCCATCTTCTGGTCTCAGAGACCCCCTTGAGTCGATCCTTGAAACCTAAGGGTTAAACACCAATTTAATAATCTGGTCGGCTCTTTCGCTAAAGAGCCGGTATCCTTCAGGAGCGTCACTCAACGGCATGTGATGAGTGACCACCGTGCCTGGTCGTACCACCCCCGCCATAACCAGATCCCGCAAGTGACGCGTGTACTGACGATCATTAGTCCGTCCCATGCCGATACTGACGCCCTTCTCAAACAACAGGCCCCACGGAACCCGAAGGCTCCCGTCTGTGCCCTCACTCCCAGAGGGTTTGGCATCGTGCTTGACGTAAACACCCATCACGCCCAGGCTTCCGCCAGCGTTGACCAAGCGTGCCATATCCCAGATAATCTGGTCTGGCTTTTCCTGGGCCGGGTTATCCACATTCAGAGCTTCGAAACCGACAGCATCTATCACCGCATCCACTCCGGGCAACGCCGATTCTCCTGGCGGCAGTCCTTCGCGGCGGCGGTGTGCCCGAATGGCTTCCACCGGATCGCCCGCGCGAAAATCGATGGGAATGCCCCCTAACTCACGCACCTTGGCGAGCCGGGCGTCGACGCCATCAACCACGAAAACGGTGCCCGCACCGCGCATTCGAACACTCATCAGTGTCAAAAGCCCAATGGGACCCGCGCCGAAGATGGCCACCGTTGGGGTACCCCATACCTGGGCCAGATCCGCAGCATGCCAACCGCCCACCAAGGCATCGGCCAGCATCAGAAAATCATCCTCGGCACTGTCCATGGGCTCGCCGGGCAACGGAATGCAATTCGCGTCGGCATACGGGACCCGGACCATCTCCGCGTGCATGCCCGGATAGTGTCCCTTCCCCGCATAACCAAAGGCCGCACCGACTTCGCCCGGCCGCATGGTGAGACATTGGGCGCTAAGCCCCTGCGCGCATTTCACACATACCCCGCAATAGAGGTGGGCCGGCAGTACGACCCGCTCACCCACCTTGCGCAAGCGCACATTGTCCCCAACCGCCATAATGACCCCCATGCCCTCGTGGCCAAGGATGAGACCTGGGTCTGGCGGCACGTGCCCCCGGTACATGTGCAGATCGCTCCCGCAAAGAGCACTGGACGTCAGACGCACAATCGCATCCCGTCCGTCTTGTAGGGCCGGATTCGGGACGCTCTCCACCCGGACATCGTACGGCGCACGATAGACTACAGCGTTCACAACCATCCCCCCCGGATACCAATGCCTTATGTGGGACGATTTTATCCGCTGTGGCGCGCCTTCAAAGCGAGGGCTTGCTAACTAGCTGCCCGGGCAACGTCACCGATATGGCACCCCTGCTTTTAGGCAACAAGAAGCCCGGGATCCGGTTGCGAGATCTCGGGCTTAAGGGGGGGCGTGCAACTCAGGCGGTGCCATCACGTCACTCGTTCTCCCACACAAAGACTAGACGTCAGCAATGGCGAGGGTGTCCACCACCGTAAAATGATAGCAGGCCAAGCAAAGGAGGCCGGCGGCCAGCAAAGGCGCCACGTCCACGGCTTCGATGTCGATGTGCTTGCGCCAGGGGCCGTGCCCGTATAGTCCGTACATGCGCGTCCCGTCAATCGTGTAATGCACGTCCCACGAGCGAAGATGCCGCCGCACCTGCCCCTCAATCGTGGTTTGATTCTGATGCAAGGTGACCGTGGCACCAACTAAGTGGCCACCCACGTGCAACTGGCACCCCTGGTTAGGCTGCCATGACCCGGTTATTTGCTGGCCGGTCACGCGTCCACCGTAGTGCCCCTGAACCTTCCCGTCACCATCCACTAATAAGGCGAATTCCCACGAAAGATCGGGCTGAAGTCCATGGATGAGCCTTCCCCGGATCGTGATGGATTGCGACGTATCGGCACGAATCTCCGCTAGGGACGGGCCCAATGTCCCTGCCAATGTGCCCATGTGAAACACCTCCCATTCGCCGCGCCTCAAAAGCCATAAATTTCCACCCGAGCTGTTGACTCCGTTGTAGCGGTTTCTAGCCATGTTGGCAATACCTTTCCTTCACGTCAGCCCGCTTGTGAGCGAATGCACAGCCATGCCCCACCGTTTGTGACGGATGGTCTGTGCCGGATACTAATTCCTATGACGCAGCATAGCAATCAGGAACATCATGCTGCGGGACAGCAACGCCGCGGCCAGAACTGCCCCAATGACCAACCAGGGTGGATGCTTGAGTCCCAACAGGTGGAAGGTCGCCAACGTGCTCTTTGCATGGTGCAATTTCAATCCTCCTCCAGTACCAGAGCAGGATCGGGATCTCATGGTTTGGCATGAGACCCCGACAGTTTCATTAGGCGGATGGAGGTGCTGCTGCCGCCTGAGCCTGTTTGTCGAACTCGTCTCCCATCGCTCTGCGCACTTCCGCTTCAGTAGGTCGTTGGAAGAACGCTGCGGCGATGGCCGCAGCCGCGAAAGCCATCAGGGACGCGACGACGAAAGCCCATGTGTAGCTGCTGGTACCGGTGATGAGATACGCCGCCACCACACCGCCGTAAAATCCGCCGACGATCTTTGCGGCGTAGATGGTACCGTAGTTTTCTGTCTGATGGTCAGTGCCATAATAGTCGCTGACCATGAGCGGGTTCAGGACGAACAACGAACCAGACGTACCGCCCGACAGCAGGGCAAATATGACGAACAGTACGGGCAAATGCGCCCGCGCGGACAGCAACGATCCTAATGTGGTCGCTCCTAGAATGGAGTAGACAATGACCTCCGCCCATCGACGGCTGATGAAGTCGGACAACAGGGCCACGAGCGGTCTTCCAACGCCGTCGGTAAACGCAAATCCGGTAGCTCCTGCGATAATGGCGACTGACCCAAGATGCATGGCTACGGCGAAGGGATAATAGAACCCCACACCAAACAGTGACGTGCCAGCTATGAACAGGAACTCCAGTATCATCCACTTCGGTTGGTGCGTCCTCCACATCTGCGGTGTGGTCATCTGGCGCATGGCCGGAGGGTTGTGCTTAAGAGACCAAGCCCGCTTGTCGTCCGCCCACTGGATGGGGTCGACATCCGCCGGCCACCAGCTCTTCGGCGGGTCTTTGAACCAAAAGCTGATGATGATGAGGCCCCCGCCCAAGACGGCGCCGGTAAAGTAGAGAACGCTGAGGAAGTCGTGCACGTTGAACGAGGTGGCGTACAGAATAATGAAAGGCACGGCCCCATAGGCCCAGCCGCCATCCACGAAACCCGTCCGCCAGCCTTTCTTTTCAGGAAACCACTTGGCCACCATATTGACGCAAGTCGAATAGGCGAGTCCGGAACCGACGCCCCCTACCGCTGCGTAGCCTGCGTAAGAAATCCATGGGGCAGCAGAATGGGCTAAGAAGAAATAGGCAATTGCGACCATAATCCCTGCTACTAACATCGCACGGTTGGGTGTCCACCATGTTGCCCGTTCGCGAAAGCGACCGTTGAAATAAGAAACTCCCGCCTCAAAGAGCACATAGACGGAGTAGTTCCAAAATGCCGTTGTTAAGCTCCAATGATACTCGTGAGCCACCGTGGCCGATGCAGCCCCCCAGCCATACTCTAAGGTGGAGGCAAGCATCATGCCAACCCACGGTAAAAACAGCATCACCAGTCGCCCGTAACCCATAACGTCGCGTGGGCTTTCGCCTATCCGGTAGACTCGGCCGGTCGCGTCGCGCACTAATCTATATGAAGTGCCGTGTGCCGCTGTCGCCAAGCCAAACACTCCCTTCGCGAGAATCTATATCATGCCAAGCCCCAGACACAACGCTGCCCGGGACTCGTTTCTGCTGTTACTCGTGATGAGGATTAGCATGGGAAAACAACTTTCTGCTTCACGGCCACCGCGTGGAGATGCCCGTGTCACGCTATGGTCGGCACTTCACCTGGGCCTCAAGCCCCCGGGTCGTCACATCAGTGGAGGACAGGGCTTCTCTCTTCATGCCCTTCTACCCGGTTCCGCGCGCTTTCTTTGGTGAAATGCGCGACTTTTTAGACTAATCATGATCGTAACTCTCTCTCTTCTATTAACAACAATTCCGGGTTATGTGAAAACATAATTTATTGTTATGCTGCCTCCGATGGCAACGGGCGAATAGGTGAGGCAATTCGGTCTCCTTGCTGGACAGAAACAATCGAAGCCATGCTTTGCCCGCATGGCCCCAGGCTTGTGCATCGATCGCATCGGGCCGCTGTCAAACCCTGCCGTCGGAAGTCGCCGATCGGTGTATTCGTCAGACACGCGCACGCCTGCCGGGTAACCGGTCCCAAGACGCACAGAGCCTTCGCAGGTCCCGTGTCGGCATTTTGGCCCGACCGGAACCCGACGAAGGCGTGTCGACTCGCTATTTCTTTGGCGAAACAGGTCATTTTCAAGGTGGCGACGAACCGCCATCCACTGACCGAGTTCAAGCCGGACGTCGGATCTATCTACGCCGTGCATTGGCCATGGTGCACATCGGTCTCGTTGACCGGGTGCACGTCATCCTGTAGTGGCTTCGCTGCCCTTGCTCTGCCGAGTGATCGCTGCATACTGGGCGACTTGCTTTCGCAACGCGCGCATCTCTTCAAATTGCTTGGTGGCATCCCGCATCACGGCTGCCAAGGCGGTCATGCGTCCCACGTCGTCGCGAAACGGCACGATGGTAAACTCCACCGAGATGCGCGACCCATCTTTGCGTATGGCGGGGACGGACAACAGGGCTCCACCGTCATACCGGGTTTCGCCTGTCTCCATGGTGTGGTAATACCCCTCCCAGTGGCGTGCGCGAAGATTCTCTGGAATGATGAGATCAAGGGACTGACCAATGGCCTCTTTCGAAGAGTAACCAAACATGCGCTCCGCCCCGCCATTCCACCAGCGAATGGTCCCGTCCGCATCGGCGTAGATCACAGCCTCGGACATGGCGGTGACCAGCGAGGTCGAGAACTGTTCGAGGTCAAACTCCACAATACGTCCCCCTTTAGCCTCTGACCCGACCGCACCTTACTTCTGCAGAGCGCTCTTCGGGTTCAGACTCTGAATGTGTCCGCTTTCCGTACCAGCGGTAGGATCAATGACCGCATTAATCAATGTGGGGAGGCCCGAGCTCAGCCCCTCTTGGACGGCCTGGGCAAGACTTTCTGCGTCAGTGCAATGGTATCCTCTGCCCCCGAACGCCTCGATCAGCTTGTCATACCGCGCGTTGGGCACGAATCCGGTTGGGGAAGGTTCGCCGCCCGTCGTGTCGCCCCGATAAATCCCTCCATTGTTTAGAATGACAATGGTCACGGGCAACCTGTACCGGCAAATTGTTTCGATCTCCATACCGCTGAAACCGAAGGCACTATCCCCTTCGATAGCGACAACCGGTTTGCCGGTTTCGATGGCAGCCGCAATGGCGTAACCCATTCCGATGCCCATAATGCCCCAGGTGCCACTATCGAGGCGATGACGGGGCAGTTTCATGTCAATAATATTGCGGGCAAAATCCAGAGCGTTGGCTCCTTCGTTCACCACGTACACGTCCGGCCGTTTGGTCAGGATTTCGCGCACAGCGCCCAAAGCACTCGAGAAATTCATCGGGTCAGGGTTGGCGCGCAGTCGTTCGGCCATGCGATCCATGTTCTTTTGCTTGCGGGTGCCGATGTCCTCGACCCAGGCAGCACTGGGTTTGACAGAGCCCGGTTTCATGGCTGCCAACAGCGCATCGACGGACGACTTAATGTCTCCCACGATGGGGGCCGCAATCGAGCGATTGCTGTCAATCTCCGTCGGATCTATATCAATCTGCACGTACTGAGTGGATTCGGACCACACGGGGCCTTTGCCATGCGACAGCAACCAGTTGAGGCGCGCCCCAATCAAGAGGACCACATCGGCATTGCCCAACACGTAGGAGCGGGCGGCCGACGCCGACTGGGAATGATTGTCGTCCAGCATGCCCTTGGCCATGGACATAGGCAGAAAAGGAATGCCGGTCTGTTCTACCAGCATCCGGATCTGCTCGTCAGCTTGAGCGTAAGCGGCCCCCTTGCCCAGTACAATGAGGGGGCGCTCGGCGCGGGACAAGAGCTCGACAGCACGAGCGATGGAATCCGGGGCGGGAATCTGCCGGGGTGCGGGGTCAACGGGCTTTATGAGGGATTTCTGGGCTGTCTCGACATCCAGGACTGCGCCCAGGGTGGCCGCGGTGATATCGAGATAGACGCCGCCTGGGCGGCCGGACACGGCTGCATGAATGGCCCGGGCTAGCCCGATTCCGATGTCCTGGGGGCGGTTAATCCGATATGCGGCCTTAGCAAACGGCTTGGCAGCAGCCAACTGATCCAGTTCTTCGTAGTCCCCCTGTTGCAAGTCGATGATTGCCCGGTCGCTGGATCCGCTAATGAGGATCATAGGGAAGCAGTTGGTCGTGGCGTTCGCTAGCGCGACCAACCCGTTAAGAAATCCCGGACCCGAGACCGTCAGGCATACCCCGGGCTTTTGCTTAAGGAATCCCGCGATGGCCGCTGCATTGCCGGCATTTTGCTCATGGCGGAATCCAATGTAGCGAATGCCCTCTGCCTGGGCCAGACGCGCTAGATCCGTAATGGGAATCCCGGCCACCCCATAGATCGTATCAATACCGTTCAGCTTCAATGCATCGACCATTACATGGAATCCGTCAGTCATGGATGTTGCGTCCACACCAATTCCTCCTAACCAATTGAGGGTGGGGATGCGAGAATCGTCTAGTCTGCCTCTCCCTCCCCACGCCTTCGATACCAGTCGGGGCCGCTGCGCGCGGTCCCGATTGCTTGGCACGACAAACTGGGATCAGGCGGAGATAACCTTCCTGGCGCGAAGCTCCGCGATGTCTTCGGGTGTATACCCGAGGCCCGCTAAGACTTCGTCGGTGTGCTCGCCCAAGAGGGGGGATCCCATAATTTCCGGCTTGAACCCAGAAAACTTGATCGGGCTTCCCACCGTGAGATACTTCCCCCGCGTTGGATGCTC
The DNA here is from genome assembly GCA_021799435.1 of Bacillota bacterium. Classification (GTDB taxonomy): domain Bacteria; phylum Bacillota; class Sulfobacillia; order Sulfobacillales; family Sulfobacillaceae; genus Sulfobacillus_B. The sequence goes on from JAJZAN010000050.1 coordinate 12,842, forward strand.
TACTTCGACAATCGTTCCGCTTTCCCGCAAATCCGGGTCTTCGGCTATTTCCTTCATGCTCAGCACCGGTGAGCAGGGGACCTCGTACTTTCGCAGAATATCCACTGCCTCGTACTTCGTCTTATCAGCCAACCAGCGTTCAATTTCCTCGAAAATCTCGAACAGGTGAGGCTGGCGGGCGCGCGTTGTGTTGTATGCTGGGTCATCAGCCCATTCCGGATGCCCGATAGCCTCCGCCGTGCGGGCCCAGTTTTGTTCTTGGACCGTAAAGTAAATATAGGCGTTGGGATCGGTTTCCCAACCCTTGCACTTCAAAACCCAGCCGGGCTGACCTCCGCCGCCGGCATTGCCCCCTCGGGGCACCGCGTCGCCAAACGTGCCATTGGGATACTGCGGGTACTCCTCGAGATAGCCCACACGCTCCAGGCGTTGTTGGTCGCGCAGCTTAACGCGACAGAGATTCAACACGGCATCCTGCATGGACACACTCACTTTTTGGCCTCGTCCGGTCTTCTCCCGGTCTATGAGCGCCGTCAGCAAGCCGATAGCCAAATGCATGCCGCTGTTGCTATCGCCCAGCGCCCCCCCACTCACCGTCGGCGGCCCATCCCAAAATCCCGTGGTTGAGGCCGCTCCTCCAGCACATTGCGCGACATTTTCATAGACCTTCAGGTCGGAATAGCGCGAGTTCTCCCCAAATCCCTTGACGGATCCGAAGATAAGGCGTGGGTTGAGTTGTTGAATGCGCTCCCAGGTAAAGCCCATGCGATCCAACGCCCCCGGAGCAAAATTCTCAACCAAAATGTCTGCCTCTCGAATCAACTTCTCCAGGATTTCCTTGCCTTGAGGCGTCTTGGTGTCCAGCTCTAGCGACTTCTTATTGCTGTTCAATGTCGTGAAGTAGAGGGCATCGACATCGGGAATGTCGCGCAACTGCCGCCGGGTCACATCCCCGACTCCTGGCCGTTCAATTTTCAGCACGTCAGCGCCGAACCATGCCATAAGTTGCGTGCACGACGGCCCAGCCTGTACTCCCGTAAAGTCGAGAACCTTTATTCCTTCAAGCGGTAGACTCATGGACTAATCACTCCCCGTTTGGTTTCACAAATCGCGCCGTCAGCGGCGATCCGGATGGTGTGAGCGGTTGGGATCAACGTGGATCGATCTCGCCGGACAGCCGTTTGGGCACTCTCCCTAGCAATTCGTCATAAAACCTGAGGTCGATGATGGCTCTCGCGGCAATAAGCATAATTTCGACGAGAGGTGCGCTTTTAGCATCACACAGGGTTTCAAACCACTTCAATGCATTGAATTTATAGAGTAATATAATAATTAGTTATGCTTCCGGTGCTTTCGTCTAACTAAATGCAACCCATAACCCTTGCTACGCCTTGCAAATTTAAACCTATGGGATAAACTCCCGGGGGTTGGCACGACATGTTGTGCACTTGATCGAAATGGCCGTCGGTTCTACGCTTGCACAGAAAGGAGGCAGGCGGATGACTTTGAGGCAGTTGGAGTTTCTTATCGGCATCGCCGACCTCGGCAGCATTTCGGCTTGCGCCGAACACTATGGCGTCAGTCAGCCGGCCGTCACGAACCAGATCCGTCAGCTCGAAGAAGAACTGAATACACCCCTTTTAGTCCGCAGCGTGCACGGCGCTACCCTGACCGACAGCGGGCAGCGCACGGTCGCGCAGGCCAAACGGGTGCTCCAGGAAGTCCACCGCATTCCTATTGCGTTGGAAAAATCCAAGCATTCCTTTACGGGAAAAATCGTGCTTGGCGTGAGCCCCCTGTCACCCGTGTCTGTCCATCACTTTCCGCGTATTTATCGCCCGTTCCATAAAGCCTTCCCCGAGGTTTGCATTGAGGTCGTTGAAGTCGAGGCTCTCAGCCTCACAGACCAGGTCGTCAAGGACCGAATCGACTTGGCGCTGACGCCGTTGCCGATGTTTACCACCAAAGTGCAATATGAAATGTTGTGGGCTGAAGAACTCGTGGTGATATCCAGCACGGACGGCCGTCTTGACGACTCGGTATCGATGACATCTTTGCAGAACGAAAACTTTGTGTTTATGAAACCGGGATACAGCCTTAACCTCACGACAGCCAGGATGGCCCAGCAAGCAGGGTTTGATCCCAAAATTATAGTGCAGGCCACCAGCATTCACGCGTTGCTCGGGTTTGTGGCGGCAGGCATCGGCATCGCCATTGTCCCGCGCGACACTGTACTGTTAGAGGCTAAGGCCGGTTTTATCAACATCTCACGCCTCGAGCCCAGGGCCTATCGGCGCTTTGCGATGGTGTACCGCAATCACCCGGACATGCGCCCGGAGGTCAAAATGTTTATGAATTACATCCGGTCCTACTCTGACGAGTTGCCTCGATACCGACGGCATGTTGACACGGTGCGCCGCACACAGCGAAAGCTGCACATGAGCCGCAGTCTTGAATAACAAACCCGCCTCTCCGCTCGCGCAATCCTGGTACCGGAACGCCGGCCGCATCAGTCGCTTAAGCCGAAAGGCGGGATGAAACAGCCGCCGTGAGTAAGGACATATCAGTAGTCGTCACGCCCAGGGCCTGAGGATACCTCAGTCCAAGTTAACCCACGTCGATTTCACTTCTGTGTAGTGCTGCAAGGCATAGGAGCCCATTTCCCGGCCGATGCCACTAGCCTTGAAGCCCCCCCAAGGACTCACCGCATCCAGCAGGTTGTACCCATTAATCCACACCGTTCCTGCCTTGAGCTTTTCCGCCACCTTGATGCCCTTGCGAACATCTTCGGTCCAGACCGCCGCTGCCAGCCCATAAGGTGTGGCGTTGGCTCGCCGCACCACCTCATCCAAATCCTCATATGGCAATGCCACCAAGACGGGGCCAAAAATTTCCTCACGGGCAATCGTCATCTCGTCGTTGCCTACGAAGACGGTCGGCTCGACAAAGTAGCCTGATCCAGCCTCCGTGTTCCGAGCCCCGCCGGTGACCAGGGACGCCCCTTCGCGGTGGCCGGTTTCAATATACTGCATCACCCGGTTCAACTGAATTTCACTGACCAACGGTCCCATTTCTGTGGCAGGATCGATGCCCACACCTTGCTGGATGGCGTGAGCACGGCGGCCCACCATATCGACAATCGAGTCAAACTGCGCACGCGGGACAAACAGTCGAGAGCCCGCGCAACAGACCTCGCCCTGGTTGAAGAAGATCCCCATCATGGCGCCGCCCACAACGGCGTCTGGATTAGCATCCGGCAGCACGATGTTGGGAGACTTGCCACCCAACTCCAGCGTCACGCGTGTGAAACGGTCGGCGGCTGCCACCATGATCTCCCGACCCACGCCAGTCGATCCTGTAAAGGAAATCTTCGCAACGCCTGGGTGGCTCACCAACGCCTTTCCCGCGTCATGGCCATAGCCGGGAACGATATTGATGACGCCGGGGGGAAATCCCGCCTCGATTGCCAATTCCCCCAGGCGGAGGAGACTCAGGGGGGTAATCTCACTGGGCTTAATAACGACGGTATTGCCGCACGCCAGGGCAGGCGCGATTTTCCACGAGGCAATCATCAGCGGGAAGTTCCAGGGAACAATCGCACCAACGACTCCTAACGGTTCACGTCGGGTATACGCCAAATAGTGGCCAGGCTGTGATACCGGCAAGGTTTCTCCGGTCAGTTTCGTCACCCATCCGGCGAAATAGCGGAAATGCTCGACAGTCAAGGGCACATCAGCCAGCATGGTCTCGGTAATCGGTTTGCCAGTGTTCACCGATTCGATTTCTGAGAACTCCTGAGCATGCTCCTCAATCAAATCCGCAAGTTTCCACAAGAGGCGGGCTCGTTCAGCCGGCGAGAGGCGGATCCAACGCCCCTCAAAGGCTTTGCTGGCAGCCTGCACGGCCCGATCTACATCGGTGGCGGTGGCCCGGGCTACCGCCACCAGGTCCTGACCGCTGGACGGATCCTTCACCCAAAACTTACCGCCTTCCGCGGCTTCACTCCATTTGTTCCCAATCAGAAGCTTCCCGCTCCGATGCAGAAATTGGCGGGTTGATTCACTGAGCCACGGGGACTCCAAAATTTGTGCCGACACCTAATTTCCTCCCTTCAGCCCACCGTCAGCAGGACTTTGTCAGCCCGCTGCTCATGAAACAACCGATAGCCTTCTGGCGCCGACTCCAGGGGGAGCCGGTGGCTTACGACCGTCGTCGGATCGATACGTCCGGCTGCCACAAGATTTAACGTCGCATCAATGTCGCGATGGGTGTTGGCCAACCCGATCCGGAACGTAATGTCTCGCGTTAATGCGGTCATCAAAGGGAAAGCCCATTGCGCCTCAGCTGTCACCCCGACGGCAGCAATCCGACCCCCACCGCGAACCAACTGGAACGCCAACGCCAGAGTCGGCGGGCCACCGACCGCCTCAATCACCACATCGACCCCGAGCCCTCCGGTGGCTTGCATCACACGACGCACAGGATTTGAACGGCTGGAATCGACTGGGATGGCCCCGAGGGATTCTGCCGCACCGGCGCGCCGGGAATCGCGGTCGATGCTAAATACGCGCGCTGCCCCCATGACCTGCGCGGCCATGACGGCCATCATGCCAACCGGACCCGCACCAATAACCGCGCAGGTTTCTCCGGGCTGCAAGCCGGAGTTTCGCACCGCGCCATAAGCGGTGGTTAAAATGTCCCCCGTGAAAATAGCCTTTTCGTCTGGAAGGCCGTCCGGAATTTTTCGCAGGTTTACGTCTCCCCATGGCACCCGGACCATTTCCGCCTGAGAGCCTGGGTAGTCGCCAAAAGCCAGTCCGTATCCCAGAACTCCGCCATGACTGCATTGATGATATTGGCCCAGGCGACACAACTGGCACGCTCCACAAGCCACATGAAAGGTTCCCACCACGCGATCGCCGACCTGCACATGGCGGACGCGCTCGCCGACCGCTGCGACGATACCGGTGTACTCGTGACCCATAATGGATCCGGGCGCCATACCCGGAATATGCCCGCGGTACAAATGCAAGTCTGAACCGCATATGGCGGCTCTCGTGACCCTGACCAGCACATCATCCGGCGTGTTGATCGTCGGCTCCGCGACATCGCCAACCATCACCGACTCGACATCTTTGTACTGAACGGCTTTCATGCCGACTCTCCGGGAAAGGTGGTGTCTATCTTGGCCGCTGCCTTGACGAGTTCCGTGGCCGCCGCCACATAGCGGGCCAATACCACCATATTGCCCCGCGTCAGGACCAAACGCCCCCGCATAATTCCCGCGATGGCTTCCAGCTTGCCTTCCATGACTTCCCGCCATGTATACGGGTCCGCGGTTATCACGTAGGGGGCGGTGGATAGATCCTCTGGAGTGGCCAGGCGGGCAGCCCGGCACCGGCCATGATACAAATCAACGTAGACACCGCGCTCCTCGGGAATGTATTCGTCGGGATCCGCCTCCATCACCAGGACTAGAGGCCATTCCCAGCTCTTCGCAGCCCTTTCATAGCTCTCACTCTGATTCAATTCGGCCATCCATGCCTGAGACCAGTCGTCGGTGAACACTTCGTATGCCATAGGTCCTCGCTTTCTTGATCTAAGCCCGCAACATAGCCCGCACTGCGGGAAAGCCGCCGAAATGCCTCGCCATTCCTTCTAGGGTATCCTTGTAGCAACGAATTCGCGCTTTGAGGGAGTTTTCCTTCTAATAACAATTGATGCGAAAATTAAATGTTGAGGTACGCAAGAAAATCCCCGTCCTAAATTGCTGCGAAGGTTAGCAGGGTTTATCCAAAGCCAACCGTGTGGGGGACGCTATTCTGCTCGTTTGCCCATTTTGTCTTCAGCCCCAGCTGATATATAAACGGACACGGTATATCGGGACCGACGAACCGACATATTTCGACAAATCAGAAGAATCATAATCAAACAAAAAAAGAATGTATAATTAACCCAGACGTGGCTTAGGGGCGTAGAGAAAGGAGCAGCCAATGGGACAGCTGAATTTGATGGTTCTATCCGGTGACTACAGCAAGATTCACGCGGCTGCCATGGTGAGCATGGTGGCGGGCAGCCTCGGCCAGACCGTGGACATCTTCGTATCGATGGAGGCTTTGCCAGCCTTTCACCGCGATCAAGCGGTGCGTGACACGATTGCCATGGGGCCAGTGGCACGCGACGTGGTGGAGAAGGCTAACGGCAATTACCTCGAGTTGTTCGAGCAAGCCAAGGAGATGGGCGAAGTGCACCTGTATGCCTGCGGCCTGGTGGCGGATGTCAAAGAGTGGTCGTTGGACGATTTGTCTCCGCTGTTTGACGACATGATGGGCGTCACCGGGTTTCTCGGCAAAGCTTCTGAAGGCACAGCATTGACCTTTTAATCGCAAAAGGAGGTGATCCCATGTCAGCAGCCAAGGTGGTGGACGCTCGCGGGTCGTTCTGCCCCGGGCCGTTAATGGAACTCATCCGGGGAATCCGGCAGGAGCCGATAGGAACGGTGTTTGAGGTGTGGTCCTCCGATCGCGGCTCTGCCAAGGATATCCCGGAATGGGTGAAAAAGGCCGGGCATGAGCTTGTGGAAAACAAGGAGGAAGACGGCATCTACAAAATACAGGTTCGCAAAGTCAAATAATTTCCCTGGGCTCCCAGGGAGTTTTCTAATAATGGGGGGGTTCTCGTGACGAGAGTTGTGTTGTTGGGCGGCGGCGTCGGAGGCAGCATGGTATCCAATCAGCTGGCGCGCCAGTTAAAGGCGGAGATTCTGCGGGGTGAAGTCGAGATTACTGTGATTAATGAATCTGACACCCACGTGTACCAGCCTCTTTTTCTCTACATGGCATTTGACCAAGCTGTACCCGAAGATGCGCATCGTCCCGAAAAGAGTGTGCTCAGCCGCCACGTCAAACTGGTTGTCGGCAATGCCGAACGGGTAGAGCGCGAGAAGAGCGTTGTGCTTATGTCGGACGGACAGGAAATTCCCTACGATTATTTGGTGATTGCCACGGGAAGCCGCCCAGCTCCGGAATCTATCCCCGGACTTGTGGAGGGCGGCCACATTTTCTACACCGAGGAAAGCGCGCTAAAGCTGAGGGATGCCCTGCTGTCATTTAAGGGAGGACGGTTGGTAGTGACGGTGGCGGTGCCTCACAAGTGCCCGGTGGCGCCGCTGGAATTTACCCTGATGGCTCAAGATTGGCTGAACGCGCGAGGTCTGGGCGAGAAATCCCAAGTCGTGTACACATATCCCATCGGCCGCCTGCACTCCTTGGAACCCGTGGCCAACTGGGCCAACGAGGTGTTTCCTGCACGGAACATTGAAACGCACACCTTCTTCAATGTGGAAAATGTCGATCCGGAAGAAAAGACCATCACCAGCATGGAAGGCGAGACGTTGTCCTATGATTTGCTAGTCGCCATTCCGCCGCACATGGGCCAGGATGTGATTCACCGTTCGGAACTGGGGGACGCTGGAAACTGGATTCCCACCAACCGCCACAGCCTGCAAATGGACGGCGCCGACAACATCTATGTACTCGGTGACGCCACGAATTTGCCGATTAGCAAAGCCGGATCGACGGCGCACTTTGAAGCGGACGTCGTAGCGGCCAATTTGATCAATCGCATCCGCGGAGGCCGCGGCTCGGCGCGTTATGACGGCAAGGTTTTCTGCTTTATTGAAACCGGGCACGACCAGGCGACTTACATTAAATTTGACTACGAGCACCCGCCCAAGCCGCAGGCTCCCAGCGAGATGATTCACTTATACAAGCTGGCCTTCAACAAGATGTACTGGCTTTCGGCTGCAGGGGTCCTCTAACGTCTACGAGGGGAGGGGCAAAGGTATGGCGACAGTTGAGGTAGCCGAGGAGACCCTGCAGGAGCTCGCGATCCTGCTCGGGGCGATAAAAGATAGCGCCACTCCGGGCCTGGCCGAGCGGATTAGCCAAATGTTGGCGGCCCTGGGAGCGGTGGCTGCGGAGGTCGAACCGGATCGGGCGGGACTCTTGGTCGAGTCGGCGATGGAGGCATCGGACTCTTTGGCCAAGACACTTGAGCAGTTGGATGAATGGCACCGCACGGGCGTGTGGGACTCCCTCACCGAACTGGTGAGTTTTACCGCCGCCCTCAAAGACAGCGCGACACCGCCAATTGCCGAGCGCGTGGCGACACTGGCCATCGGGCTCGGGCAGATGGCGGGCGAGATCGGGCCGGGCGTGGTGGAAACGGTCAGTGCTGTCGAGGCGCATGGGCCGGCATTGCGGCAGATGATTGAAGAAATTGCGCGATGGCACCATGATGGGACCTGGAAGACGCTTACCGAGGCAGTGACCGTGGTACGCGCTCTTAACGATTCCTTAACGCCGCACATGGTGGAACGGGTTGTCGAACTAGCCGCAACCCTGGGAGGGGCGCTCGCCAGCGCCGCGGAGTCGGGCCTGTTAGACCTGGGATTGCGGATGGGCGAAGCGCTGGCGGCGGCTAGCCACGATTCCGCCCAGGATGCGTCGCGCGTCACGGCCGTGACTCTAATGCGGAGCATCAGGGAGCCAGGAATGCAGCGCGGCGTCAAAACTTTGATGGCGCTGATGCGGCGCTTGCCAGAGGTGATCGGGTCTTAACGGTTGTTGACCCGGGAATAGCGGTGCCTTTGGGGCCAGTGCGCGGGCCGGCAATATGCGGACGCCTGCGCGCTGGCCTGTCCTGGTATTGAGGTGGTTCAACCAGCAGGCGAACTCCTGCCAGCCTTGAGTGTGGAATCGGGGGCCCGATGAGCGGTCCACCCCGGTAAGTGCAAATACGGACTGACTCAAAAAGCAACCGCTGGTGCTTCTCTCCTCATTCGATACCGCTGAGTGGGGGATTTCTCCGTCGTTTAAAGCCTCTGACGCCGGCTCTTCGGCTAAATTTGGCACGGCATCCTTACCTATGCCACAATTGGGACAACAACCTTGAGGAGGAATTGGATGCGACATATAACCCTAGGACCAACCCATCTGGAAGTGCCCGTCATCGCCGTCGGATGTATGCGCATGGACACGTTGAAACCTGCGGATGCGAAATGCTTCGTAGAGGAAGCGCTGGAGCTCGGTGCCAACTTTTTTGACCATGCGGATGTGTATGGAGACGCCATTCCTTCAGAGCAGGTGTTCGCCGAGGCCATCACGATGTCCCCATCCATCCGGGAGCAGATCATTCTCCAGTCCAAATGCGGCATTCGCGACAACATGTACGACTTTTCCCGTAAGCACATTCTCAATGCCGTCGACGGGAGCTTGAAGCGACTTAAGACGGACTACCTCGACGTTCTGCTCTTGCATCGCCCCGATGCCCTCGTCGAGCCAGAAGAGGTTGCATCGGCATTCGATGCATTGGAGTCGAGCGGCAAGGTGCGGCATTTTGGCGTGTCCAACCACACTCCCATGCAGATGGCGCTGCTGCAGAAGTTCGTAAGGCAGCCCATCGTCGCCAACCAGCTGCAGTTCAGCATTACGAACGCTACCATGGTAGCCCAGGGCATGAACATGAACATGGAAAACAATTGGGCCGTGATGCGCGACGGCAGCGTCTTGGACTATTGCCGGGTGCACGACATTACGGTGCAACCGTGGTCGCCGTTTCTCTACGGATTTTTCGACGGCGTGTTTTTAGGCAACTCCCAGTTCCCGGAACTCAATCGCGTCATCGATGAGATGGCTCAGAAGTACAACGCCACCAACACCACCATTGCACTGGCGTGGATTTTGCGGCACCCAGCCCGCATGCAGCCTATCATCGGAACCATGAATCTTGAGCGACTGAGGGACTGTGTTGCCGCCAGCGATGTCCATCTTTCGCGAGAAGACTGGTACGCCATCTATCTAGCCGCCGGTTACATGCTTCCCTAGCATGCCCACGAGGTCCGGTCGAGAGTGGGCGCGGCAACGGGCGCGAGCCCGCCGTGCCCCTCGACGCCATCGTCAGATGCCGCCCTTCGTGGCGACTTGCGTCGTTGAGAGTTCCCAGGCATGCCATGAAACTATTGTGAGTATTAGCCTTTAGAACCCCATTCATTAATTCACGTTACCCCGACTTGACCGTGCTTCGTATGAATTGGCACATGGGGCCCACAATGGCACCACAAATCGTGGACGCGACCATCACCCGATAAACCCATCTTGAGCAAGATCTACATGAAGGCTTTTGGGATGTACTGCTTTTCAAGCATTTGCCAGCGTAAGGACAATACACGAATCGGTGTCGTCACCCTCCGCCGCCTCGCGAATTCGCTCCTGCACGGCCGCGTTCACAAAGGTTCGTCAGCAACTGAAGTCCCATCGCAATCGCGCGCGGTGTCAGGGCCTCCGTCCGCACCCACGTGCGACCGGTCAGCAATACCAGCGAGATGATATCGACGCCCGACACGGGTTTCTGGACCATATACGGAAACTGCTGAAGCCACGTGGTCGCCCCGACCCAGTGGTAACCGCGCAAAGAGTGCTCCAAATGGCGGTGCGGCCCGAGAAGGCGCAGACGCCCGTCTACGGGACTGACACGCCCGACACCAGCCCCACATCCAGAAGTTCCAAGGTTGAGGCAGACACCATTCTAAGCGAGGGTTCACCCGGAAGTGGACAGCATCTCATATGTCTTACTACCAGACTTTTTGAAGCCACCTTTCGATATCTGCGTTTCTATTTAACGGCCCGCCTGCAGTTCCCATGAACGGACTCAAACTCACTTTATAGCAGTTGGGACTGTTCTGCGGCGTCCAGACCCCCACCTGGATCTTGTTCTGGTGATAATTAATCTTCAGGGTTCCGTGGCACTTTAAGAGAGTCTCCGCAGCGTTTGCAGCCGCATTCCCCAACGCAATAATCCATCCGTCAGGCCCCAAAGTGTCGACGATGGTTTGTAGCAAAACCTCATGGTATGCATCCATCTGGTCGGCCAACGCCAACTGCGGATGCCCAGGGCCCAAGAAATTCCTCACATTAATGGGAAAGGCGGCTCTTTTTGAATGAAACGGAAGGAATTCGGCGGCCATGACACCAAACTGCTGGGTACGGTCCCAAAACGCCCGCAACCGACGTTCGCTGCGCTGGTGCGTCCTCTCGTAGAAATGCTGTAGGGTGTGGAATTGTCGCGATTGCAAGGTGGCGGCGATCGTACCCAAATTGTAATAATATTGGCTTTTTATGGCCCACGGTAGGACCCCGGGCCATGGCGAGCCGGCGTCGTGGGGACGAGGGAGATGGAACCTCGCATACGAACCCCATGTCCCCGGAGCGGCGACCGCTTGCCGCTTTTCCGCTAACACCGCATCCGAATAATGGGGATTCAGGCCCCACACCACCATGCGCACGGGCCATCCGATGACCGTGAAGGGTACGGGAGGGACCGGGACACGATTTAGATTTGTGTCGGCATCCACAAAACGGGCATCCCCTTTGAGCTTCAACGCTGCGTTCCACGCTTGGACCCCCGACTGAAACGTGCCCCATTGGACGGGTTCGCCCTCGGAAGCTGGAATGTCCAGCGCCCGGAGGGCGCTGATAAAGCGCGTTGGTAATTCGGTCAACTCCATTGTCTGGCCACGTCCTTTCGTCGCCGTCTGTCGACGGCCTTCTTCACATGTTCGTGAATGTCAGGGATTCAGCAATAGCGTCAGCGGTAGTGTCAACGTGACCTATTCCGCTATTAGCGCATCAGTCGGATTCGACGTCACGTACCAGTGGAAGGTTACTGCGACGGGTGGCCCTTGGACCCCCCCGGCGAACACTGCGGCGCATATAAATTGGCAGGTGCAGTGGTTGAATAAGCAGGTCACACAGGAGGAGTACACCAAGGCCCCGTCATAGTCGCGGAAACGCTGGTGCTTGCTTAACGTTCACCGAGTAGTGGACTTTTTTGGTGTCCGCTGATAGAATAAAGCCATGCATACCGAAGCAGCGATGATCCGAGGTCGGGT